>JASHQH010000298.1 GCA_030037635.1 Acidobacteriaceae bacterium | reverse complement strand
TGGCGTGAGCGCTGGAATGGCTGCGCGAGGAGTGCCGCGGGGCAGCCGGTTCACCAGCCTGTTCGACGCACGCAGGAAGGTCGGAAGGTCGCGACCTGGCTGACGGAGTACAACGAGCATAACTGGCGTTGTCGTCCCCAGCGCCAACGTGGCGGCCGTCAACAATGCGACCGGAGTCCGGAGCCACGCCGTCACTTCCGCGCGGCGCAACTGGCCGGTGTCGAATCCGTCCCGGTGGACATGCGGGATCGGCAGGCCTCTCCGGCACAGGGACGCGTACGCGACAACACTCTCAAATCCGTTTTCTGGGGTATTCCCTGACATCCTTGAATGAGGTTGGGTCTTCAGTTAACGGACGCTGATTCCTATGAGCGTCGCGGAGGATTCGACCATCCGTGCTGTGATCGTCACCCCTGCCGGTTTATCCCGTTCGTTTACTCTGGCCTTAGCGCCAGCTTAAAGCGAAGTGCTGTGAGCACTCTAGACCGCTCGTGCGACCTCAGTTTTCCGCTCTGGGCGGACTCTTGGCCGAGCTCTATATAATTTCCCATCGGCCGGCAAGTTGGGCGGGGTTGCACGTCTTTGTGCTGCGCCGGTCAGGTCGCGTCTCACATGCAAGCCGATTTGATGACCTAGCCTCTGCTGGCCGAGCTTTTTGACGCTGCGGTGTTCTTATATACAAGGTTGCAACGGATATGCCCCACGATGAACCTGGGTGTGGAGATCGGCGGCTGGTGACTCTTCGCATCCGACGGATAGTCAAGTAGATGGACCATGCCTCGCCAAAAGTTCGCAGAAGATCTTGGCCCTTGCGTCGACGTTATGCCCTATTCTCGTTGTAGGGCACGGATATTTGACTACCTTAGTCTACCTGGGTCCCAAAAGCATCTCGGAGTGATCGATGGAGTCTTCCCCAACATTTCGATCGGGAGAGTCAGGCTCGCTCTCGACCGCGTCTGTTCTCAACTTGGAGAAATTGATCTTTGCCGGTGCTCCACTATCCGAAGTTCTGACGAATATTGCCGAGTTGGTCGAATCGCAGGCTAATGGCATGTTCTGCACGATTTGGCTTCCCGATGAGAATGGAAAGGAGCTTTATTGCGCAGCGGCTCCTGGGCTTCCCGGTTTCGCCGAAAAAACGGGGCGTATGCTGATCGGTCCGCAGGGCGGGTCCTGTGGGAGCGCGGTCTATCGCCGGGAACCGGTCTTTGTCACCGACATTTTGATTGATCCTGCGTGGGACCTCTATCGCAACCGGCTCTTGCCGTATGGAATTCGCTCCGTTTGGTCGCGGCCTTTGTTCACACGCGAAGGAAGAATCCTCGGGACTTTTTCTCTTAACTATCGCGAGCCTCGCAGCCCATCTTCGAAAGATCTCCAGCTGATTGAAAATGCGAGCCATATTACCGGGATTGCGATCGAGCGCCACATGAACGAACAGGCGCTGCAACGCGAACGCGATCGCCTGCGATTGCTTCTGGAAATTACAAGCAGCGTCACATCCAGGCTGGACCTCCGGCAAATGGTCGAGGCACTTTCGGCCAATCTCTTCAAGGTCATGCAATGCGATGTTTCCGTTTTATTGTTGCCCGATTCTGAAGGCGGCGCGTTGCGCGTCACCATCCTGCACAATCACGGCGCAACGGGATCGTTTCGCGAGGGATCGTTCATTCCAAGGAATGGCTCGATCTCCGGTAAGGTGATGCGAACGGCTAAGACCATCCGGGTCGATAGTTTCGAGCAGCTGCGCAACGATCCTGAAACGTACGCCCATCCTGAAGGCCGGTTTCTTTACGAGCGCGTGCAGGAAGAGGGTCTGAAAACGGGCTGTTATCTTCCTCTGGTCGGCCGCGATCGCGTGCTTGGCGTTCTGATGCTTTGTCGACGTTCAGAAAGCGTCTTTGGCAAAGATGACGTCACTCTGCTCGAGCAGGTCGCCTGCCAGATTGCGATCGCGGTGGAAAATACGCTCGAGTACGAAAAGGAAAAGAATAATCGAGACAGGGAAACGAAACAGCGGCTCTACCTTGAGGAGGAGATTCGAACTGCGCTTGGAGAGATCGTTGGACAGAGTCCGGTGTTGAGGACCACCCTTAGCCTGGTATCTGTCGTGGCGCCTACAGACTCAAGTGTTCTGATCTCGGGAGAAACGGGCACCGGCAAGGAACTGATCGCGCGCGCAATCCACAAGCTGAGCACTCGCAGTGAAAAGGCATTCGTGAAGCTGAACTGTGCAGCGATCCCCCTTGGGCTTCTGGAGAGTGAGCTTTTCGGGCACGAAAAAGGGGCATTCACGGGCGCCATCGCGCAAAAAACGGGACGGTTCGAGCTAGCCGATAAAGGCACGCTTTTCCTTGACGAAGTGGGCGACATTCCACTCGAACTTCAGGCAAAGCTGCTTCGTGTTCTACAAGAGCAGGAATTCGAGAGGCTGGGCAGTAATCGTACACATAAGGTTGACGTCCGCTTGATCGCCGCGACGCATCGCGACTTACCCGCAATGGTGAAGCAGGGGACATTTCGCGAGGATCTCTATTATCGCCTGAAGGTATTTCCGATCCAGGTCCCGGCCCTTCGCCACCGCGCGGACGATATTCCGAGGTTGGTGCGTTACTTCACTGATCTTTACTCTCAGCGAATGAACAAGCGCATTGAAGTCATCCCGCCTGAGACCATGGACGCATTGGTGCTTTACCAATGGCCTGGAAATGTGCGGGAATTGCAGAATTTCATCGAACGCGCTGTGATTCTTTCGCCACATATGGTGCTGCGCGCGCCGGCGGCCGAGCTGGAACCCTTCCAGCCAAGTAGGGGGAGTATTGCTCGAATGAACGGTCTCACAGAGGTGGAGCGGGATCATATTCTGCTCGCGCTCGAAGCGAGCCAGTGGGTGATCAGCAGCGCCGCTGCGCGCCTCGGAATGAAGCGGACATCGCTAATTTATAGGATGAAGAAGCTTCGCATTCGCAGGCCTGCTCCGGCTCTGCAAGAGGGCATTGGCGCCGCCAGCCGGTAAGTCTCGGCCCTTCGAATCACCGTCCGTTATCCAAACCTCACCGGCTGTGGCGAAAATTCGTCAGCGTCGGACATCCGTCGCAAATTTTGACAGCCTTCCACTCTTCGCCCGCCAGGTTTCGTTGAAAAAGACCAACCACAAGAACAATTTAGGTTCAATCTCCGCTTACCAAAGTCAGTACCTTGCTTTGGCATCTTAGCTGCTTCAGGAGCGGCACCCGCATGTGGTGGAAGTGGCGGCAGAAGGTGAGGAGAGAACGCAATGTCTTCGATGATCAAATCTATAGGGCTGTTTGTGATGTTCGTGTTGGCTTTCGGGGTGCACTCCCCGGGAGGCGCACAGGATAGCGGAGCCAAGACGGTTGAGACAGGCACTTTCCATGGCAAGGTCCATAGCACTTCAGGACGCGCTACCGTTTACCGGGAGGCGAACGGAAAACTGATCCTTCGTCTCACGAACTTCAAAACGTCGAATGGTCCTGATGTTCACGTGATTCTGGTTGCGGTCAAGGACGCTGACGACGACGCAAACTTCCTGAAGAACAACACGCCGCGCGTCGAACTGGGAAAACTGAAAGGGAACGAAGGCGACCAGAACTACGAGATTCCTGCAGGCACTGACCTCGCCAGGTTCCAAACCGTTTCAATCTATTGCGAGCGCTTTAACGCGAATTTCGGCGCTGCGCCGCTCGAGAAGTTCTAGCTTCGGAAAGTTGATACCGCGCGCTCGGAGCGCAGTTAACGGGCCGATCCGAGAATCCGAAGGGAGCGAGCCATGAGTGGCCGTGCAATGTCCTGGATCTGGCGCAGCAAGTGGATTCTGGCAGGGGTCGCACTGCCGCTCCTCGTGATTGCCTGGTGGGTCTTTCGTCCGGAAAAGCTCTGGATCAACGTGAAAGTCAGTGAGCCGGCGCCGCCAGGCTTGAACACCGGCTCAGATCCGCTCTACACCGGATCGCTCGCCAGTCGAGCACATCCGACGAGCGGTCGCGCTTCGGTTTATCAAACGCCCGATGGCAAACGCGAGTTGCGGCTGACGGATTTTTCGACCTCGAATGGTCCCGATGTCCATGTGGTGCTCGCTCAGAGCTCCGACGGCAACCTGAAACAGGATTTTGTGAAGAGTGACCTGGATGCGGTGGAGCTCGGACCGCTGAAAGCAAACCAGGGAAACCAGAACTACAATCTTCCCGATTCGACGGACCTGAACAAGGACGATGCGGTGGTCATTTATTGCGAGCGATTTCGTGTCATCTTCGGCTTGGCGAAGCTCGAGAAATTCTGATACGGCCGATTCCCGAAAGAGAGAAAAACGAAGGAGGAATGATGGAGAGTGCGACGATGCGGATCACGAAGCAAGCGATGCCGGGTAGGGAAGATGCCTCATTACGCGTACCTCTCGCCTCCGTTCATAAAATCGAAGCCGGCGGAGTGCAGGTGTTTTACCGCGAAGCCGGCAAGCCTGATGCTCCGGTCGTTCTTCTGCTGCACGGCTTTCCGGCTTCATCATTCATGTTTCGCGAGTTGATTCCACGGCTGGCGGACAGTTACCGCGTCATTGCGCCGGACCTTCCCGGTTTCGGATTCACCGACGTTCCCCCGGAGCGAAAGTATCCTTACACCTTCGACCAGTTGGCATCAACGATCGATGCGTTTACCCAGACGCTCAAGATCAGCCGCTATGCGATCTATGTATTCGACTATGGAGCGCCCACCGGATTTCGCTTGGCGGTGGCGCACCCGGAGCGAGTCACGGCGATCGTTTCGCAAAATGGAAATGCTTACGAAGAGGGGCTCGGCGACGCCTGGGGCCCGATCCGGAAGTACTGGGCCGAACCCACTCCGGAGAACCGCGCAATCCTGCGCGACAGCGTTTTGACCGCCGGAGGAACGCGGTGGCAATACACACACGGCGTCCAAAATCCTGAAAGTGTTCCTCCCGAGTCCTACACATTGGACACGGCTCTGCTCGATCGGCCAGGTAACAAGGACATCCAGCTTGACTTGTTTCTGGACTATGCGTCGAACGTGACGCTCTATCCAAAATTTCAGGAGTATTTCCGCAGATCCAAGCCGCCTCTGCTCGCGATCTGGGGCAAGAATGACCCGTTTTTCATTCCCGCCGGCGCCGAAGCGTTTCGCAGAGACTTGCCAAACGCGCAAGTCCAATTCCTCGACACAGGGCATTTCGCTATCGAGACGCATGTTATCGAGATTGCTCGAGCGATGGAAGATTTCCTCGGCAGCCTCTAGGAAGCGCGCTGGCTGTCAGCTTATTTTCGGGCGATTGGCACACGAACGAGGGAGGAAAAGATGGAGCGACGTAGATTTCTTGGGGCAGTCGGTGTCGCAACCCTGGGAATCGCAGTGGAGGGGGCTTTAGATGGCTCGGCGCGCGCGCAAACCCCTTCGCAAACAGTGAAGGCTTCAGCGCCGTCAGCACATTCCAGTCCGTTCCCCAAGAATTCCGCTGTGGTGCTGGTGCACGCTGCGTGGGCCGATGGCTCATGCTGGAGCAACATCGTTTTGCCTTTAGAAAGGCATGGGCTTCACGTCATGTGCGCACCCATCCCGATGACATCACTCACAGACGATGCTGCCGCTTTGAGCAGGGCGCTCGAACGAACGAGTGGCCCGGTTGTCCTTGTCGGTCACGCCTATTCCGGCGCCGTGATCGCGACGGTCCGTGAAGACCGAGTCAAGTCACTGGTCTACGTGGCAGCTCTTGCACCGGATGAGGGTGAGACCGTTGCCAAGGTTTTCTATCATGACGAAGCGAGCCCTGAGCAACCGAAGATGGTTCCTGATGCTTATAACTATGTATGGATGCCAGATGACGCTTTTCGTCGGGCGCTTGCGCACAAGGCCTCTGCGGATCAGGCGAGCATAGCAGCCGCTGTCCAGAGGCCTCTCGCGGTCGCATGCATTCAACATCCGGTTCCAGCCCCGGCGTGGAAGTCCAAACCGACCTGGTACCTGGTGGCAGAAGAAGATCGCATGATCAATCCAAAGACGCAGCGTTTCATGGCCGCAAGGATGGGTGCCAAAGTCAGGTCCCATCCCGTCGACCATACTCCGATGTACGCAGACCCCAGGGTCGTGATCGATGTCATTCTCGAGGCTGCGCATGAAACTCTCTCGGCATAAAGTTCATCTCGTAGAGAGCGCTCTTGGCGGTCAGGCCCAAGCACCGATCGCCGCGCAATTGGGAGCGAGCAGTGGACGCCAGGATGGGTTCGAAACTTCTCAAGTGGAAGTACCAGGAAACAAGATATTCGTGCGTCGCTGTGGAAGCGGGCCGGCGATTCTGCTTGTCCACGGCTTTCCTCGCACCAGCCTGATGTGGCGAATGCTCGCGCCGCAGCTTGCCGAAAGTCATACGGTGATTTGTGTCGACCTGCGTGCCTATGGGCAAAGCGGCATACCTGCGTCGACCGACGACCATTTCCCTTATTCCAAGCGCGCCATGGCAAAAGAGCTACTGGATGTGATGGCCGCACTGGGCTTTCCCACCTTCACGTTGATCGGTCACGATCGCGGAGGACGCGTCAGCTATCGACTAGCCCTGGATCATCCGAAGTCAGTTGAGCGTCTTGCGGTTTTCGACGTAATACCCATCTTGGAGGCGTGGAGCCGTTCCGACGCGCGCTTTGCGCAGACCTACTGGCCGTGGATACTCCTTTCGCAAAAAGCGCCTCTGCCCGAAAGCTACCTGAGAGGATCTCCCGAAGCGGTGTTCCATAATCCCTTCGGCCAAGGATCCTTTGGGCCAGAAATTCTGAAAGAATATCTCTCCACCTACCGCGATCCGGCCCGCGTACACGGCATTTGTGAGGAATATCGAGCGGCGGCGACGATCGATGTAGAGCATGATCGTGCAGATAAGGAAGCGTCGAAAAGAATCGAATGCCCGATGTTGCATCTGTGGGCCGAGGGGGGCCCACTCGATATGTTCTATGCAATAGACGGCGGACCATTAGGTATTTGGCGGCAGTGGGCGCCCAGAGTGCACGGACAGGCGATGAAAGGCGGCCATTTCTTCCCAGAAGAGAATCCTGATGAAACAGCCTCCCTCGTCGAACAGTTTCTTTCTGCTTGAGGCTGCTTCGCTCGATACGATTGAAGCGAAATACCTCACCCTGCGGCGACGTAAGACTCTGAGCAGCGAAAGGAAAAACACATGGTGCAATGGAATCGCGTGACCCGGCGTGAGGTGTTGCGAGCCATACGTGAGTACGATCGGTTGGGGGCTGAGAAGTTTTTCTCCGAGCACGGTTTCGCTCCGACGACGACTTATGAGATGGTCTGGGATGGGCGCCGTTACCCGCCGAAGGCAATCCTGGGCACTGCCTTTGAGCTCGCCACGGGCAAGCGGCTCGCTTCCGGCGATTTCGAAGGTGGCAAAACTGGAGCCGTAAAAGTATTAACTGAGCTGGGATTCAGCATCGAACACAAGTTCTAACTGGTGCTGTCCAAGCAAACACATACGCCACCACCAAAGTCCCCCTACATCCATTCGACCGCGAAACATCTACAAAAGGGCATTACCGAAAACAAGGTCAAAACCTTCAAGAGTGCGAGACACCGAATCGGCGAGCACACGGAGTTTCAGGGAGGGCTATGCGGGAAGAGAGGATGGCTGCTGACCGGCTGGCGGCTTATTCCGACGCGGTCTTCGCGGTCATCGTCACGATCATGGTGCTGGAATTGAAGGCACCTGATCAGGCGGCGTTCTCAGCTCTTGAGCCGCTGTGGCCTACCGCCGTGAGCTATGCGGTGAGCTATTTCTTCATTGCCGTCATCTGGATCAACCATCACCACCTCTGGCGGTTCGTCGGCTCTCCAAACCTGAAATTGATGTGGATCAACTTTGTGCACCTTTTCCTGGTGTCGCTGCTGCCGTTTGCCACTGCATGGATCGCGCGGACCCGGCTGGGGTCGCAACCCATGATGTTCTATGCGGGATTGTTCGTGGCCATCGACGTTGCCTACAACCTCTTAGAACGCCAGGTGCTGGCGGTTGCAGATGCGGCCCATGTGTCGGCGCGCATGCGACGTATGGCCCGACGTCGGTCTCTCACCGTTCTCGCGGGCTTCTCCGCAGCGATGCTGGTGGCATCCGTGGCGCCTTGGGTTGGCTTCGCTCTGATCTCGACCGCTCTGGTCCTCCATGTCCGGCCTGACCTTTCGAACAGGCGCCGTTAGGTGAACCATACATTAGTCTCAAAGCCACACGCGCGAGAACTGATCGCGACCGCTTTGGCGCAAGCGTCGTACAAGAGCGACGTCGACGCCGCGCGACGACTCGATGAGATTTAACTGACGGAGCGGCTGATCCACTTGGCTGTAAAACGGCCTAACCACCAGACTAGCTCCGGGCAAACCGGAAGTCTCTGCAACTGAGTTGCTTGCGTTGCTTCGGGAAGAATAGTCGCGAGCAAGGCCTCGGCGGAGAGCGGGAGCGCTCGGCCGTCTCTCTAAACCGTAGATTCGAGCCACGCCTGGTACTTCGCCGCGGCGATGTACAGAGGCTCTATTGACTGTCCTGGCCTTATGCGCACTGGAGCAATCCCGCTGATGAGCGCGAGCTGCCCTGGGTTCCCGCCCGTTGCTTGCCACCGGACCAGAAATGCCTCGCGCAGCATATAGAAAGTGAGTCGCCGGCTCAGGACCTGCATAGAAATTGACTCGAGCCGCTCAGACGCAGCTTCAAGTACAGCTTCAGGATTCGCGCCCAAAACAAACACGGCATTCGACTCACGTTCCAGCCGCGCCTGCAAGGCGGCTGTAACGCGGTTGGCAAAGGGCACTAGGCGGCCATCATACTTTCGATCGCCGCACACAGTAAGCTGATGATTCGGGATGTCGACTTGACTCCAGCGCAGGCACAAGAGCTCCCGGGGGTGAACTCCAGTGCAATACACGACAAGTGCAAGGTCCGTTATCCAATTCGTTCCGCAAACGCCTGACAATTTGCCATGCCTGGCTTGTCTGGCCGCCAAGAGCAAGACTTCTAGCTACATCGGCCTCATACTGTTTGTGCAGCGTGCAGCCAGTAGTCGATTGAAGAGGGTGTCCCGGCTCGGTGGCGGATCATCTCGTGCAGACCAACAAACTGGCTCTCGCGACCACATACAGGAATAGGAGGGGTACGGAGAATTTCACCGACTGAGGTATACGGCGGCCCAGGAGCGCCCTGTTATGGATTTGCAGATAGGGACGACCGGTCTGCGTTCATGCTTTGCTCTGCCTGGGTGACGCTGTTTGTCGCCTGCGCCTGCTGTGTGGCCAGCATGTTGGCAACGCCGGGATCTGGCGTGGAGAGATCCGGCGGCACATTGGCCTGGAGCGGTGCAGCGACAGACGAAAGCGGAGGCTGCGGCAGGCCGCCGTTATTGGGGTCGTAACGCAACTGCGACAGACCGGCCTCCATGGATTCGCGCATGCTGTTCCACATCTGCTGTAGAGCCTGAAGCTTGACCTGCACCACCGTGTTCAGCGGGCAGTCCTTTGCATGACTGCTGCTGACCACCAGGGTGGCGGTTGTGTCTGTGGCGGAGAGGGCAGACTTGAGGCGCAGCGTATCACCGGGCTGCAGGCCGCAAATTGAGTTGCTGTCTACAGTTGGGTAGCTGACTACAGTCGCTGTCTCATCGTTATATACAACGAAGATGTATCCGGGGGTCTGCAAGCGCGCAGGCAGACCGTCAAGCGCTGTAGCTGGATCGGCCTCGACGTTGTTCTGATCGATGGAGTCGAGTTCGATCTGCTGGCGGATCTCTTCGGCAAGCTGTGTCTTCAGATCAGGTGTAATGGGAGCATCTGCCGAGGAGGCGACGACCTGAGAAGCGGAGCCAGCATCATCGCTTTCGTCTGCAGCCTCAGGAGACGCAGAGGCCACAAGGGTGTCTGCGGCTGCGTCGCCAGCACCATCGGCGGCAAGAGACTGCCAGTCTTCATTATCGGGTTGGTAGGATGCCGAGTCGCTGGCGCCGGCTTCAGGTGGGCCCGCATCGGCACTGTCTAATGCCGACTCGATGCCCCTGGCGTCAGCGAGAAGCTGATCGGCGAGCCAGTCTGAAGGAGCGGGATACACGGGCGCTACGGCGAAATAGCCCTCCTGGGCGGTGTAGACAGGAGCTGAAACAAAAGTCCAGTGATAAGGGGCAGGAGCGGCCCAGGGGTGTGCCACCCAGCCATAGAACGCCGGAGTGTAGTGGTACGGCGGAATGTATCGGCGCAGGATGACACCATGGTAGGGATACTCAGCGTAATTGCGGACATCCACTCCATGAGGCGTGACCCATGTGGCGTGGACGAAGCTATGGCCGTGGAACATTACTGGGTGCTCATAGACACCGCGATGAGGGCCCAGGTTAACGAGAACAGCCCTGTCCGGCAGATGGCCATAGATGTGGACGTCACCTTGAAAGTCGCGCCGCAGAGCGAAGTGCCGATCGCGATAGGTATGCAGTACGCCATCTCTGCCGAAGCGCAGGCGATCTTCTCCCACGCGGAAGGAAGCGATGCGCCCGTCGGGGCCGAGATGGTAGAAACGATTGCCATCAGCGTGCAAGACCATATGGCCGTTGTCATGAAAGATCATTTCACCATGAGGCAGCGGGTTGTGATCGATGCCGCCCAGATGCAGCCGCTCCTCGTTGAGATGTGCACGGGCCAGGTCGGCGCCATGTGGAGTCAGGCGGAATTCTCCCGGTCCGGGCCGGTCAGCGATAGAACCGCGAGGCAGATTGAATCCGTGACCTATGAGAGCGCCGTTGCGGTCAGCGACAAAGTGCGCGGGCTCGATGTGTTCCGGTCCACCAGGCCGCGGCACCAGGCCGGGATGCGGAGCAGGATGGTCACCCGGATGAGGCTCCGGATGTGTACCCACCGGTGGACGGGGCACGACGGTGCGTGGCGCTGAAGTTGGATGAGGTGCAGGCGCAGCTGGATGGGGCGCGGGCGCGACAGTGCGTGGCTTTGAAGTTGGATGGGGTGCGGGCGCTGCGGGGCGCGGCGCAGGCACTGGCGCACTGGGACGTGGGGGCGGAGGCGAATATTTCGATTTCAGCTGCGCGGATGCTGCGCGTGGGCCAGTGAAGCACATCAGGCTCAGAACCAGGCACGCCAGGGTGTGAAATCGGGTCATCGCAAGACTTTGGTTAGGCCGGCAGATAGACATAGTGTCCCCTCAACCCGTGGAACTGTGGTTTTGGGAAGTATGGTCGCAGACCCGCTGGCGCACGTCTACCTCCCAAACGGTAGATATGATTCTTGGCTATTGGGGAAAAAGGAAACTCCCAAATGGGGGGTACTTTGATTGCCTAAATGTGGTTATGATCCGCACATGTCTCCGGTGCAGCCGAAACAAGCTGCTGACCAGGCAAACCGGCCTTGGTCGAATCAGCGCTCGCTCGTTTTTGCGAGCGTAGCGATTCTAGGAGTTCTTATTCTGGCTGTTTTTCGCAGCGGGGCGCTGGCCGGCAGTCAGGCACCGGGCAGTGAAAGGGAAGCAAGCCCCGCGGTAAACGGGCCAGCGGTATTGGACGGCCTGTACTCGTTTGGCTCTGTCACTCGAGGCAACGAAGGCACAGCGGGAGGTTCTGCGGCATCAGCCACGTTGGCTGAGAAGAGCAGCGACAAGCCGAAAACTCCCGCCGAAGCAGGGAATGCAGCCGCGCAGAGCGCTCAGAACAATGCTCTGGCGCAGCAGCAGGCAGCGATGGAAGCGGAGCTGAAAGCAAAGCAAGACGCGCTGGACCGCGCGGCCGCGGAACAAGCGCAGAAGGAGAGTGATTTAGCTGCACAGCAGAAGGCCTTGGCAGCGGAACAGAATTCGGCACGTGAGCAAGAGATGGAAAGGATACGCAAGGCAGAGGCAGATGCAGCAGCAGCCGCTGCCGCTGCCGCTGCTGCCAAAGCTCCCAAGCTTTATTCGGGACCGAGTTCCGGATCCCTCGTATGGGAAGGGGCTGTCGCAGGTGACACGTTGATCTCAATTTCGGGGGGAACGAGCGATACAGGTCAGGTAATTTCAGGAGCACTTCCGGGGGTTAACGTGCTGTTGACTCTCAGCGACACCAAACATTTTCGTATTGCTTCTGCTCCTGCACCAAGCAATGGCTTTAAACGGATAGTGCTTGGGGCGTCAGGCAAGGGAACGATGCGGATCACACTTCACTGGTCAATTCCTTGACCTTCACCACATGTAAGAAAGGAGCCAATTGCATGCAGAAGTCCGGTTACTCTCGTCGGCGACTCGCCATTCTGTCGAGCGCTCTGCTTTTTACCTTGATGTACGCGACAGGCGCTTCCCAGGCGCAGAAGTTCAAGGATGGGCAGCTGGTGGTCAACATTCAATCGCAGATAGGGACTGCATACTCAAAGGCGGGAGACACCTTCACAGCTTCGGTCATCGAACCGGCGGCGCTGGCAGGCGCCATCGTCGAGGGCAAGATCGCCAAGGTGACACCGGCGAAGGCGGGTGGCGATAAATCACACATCGTTTTTGCTTTCAGCACCATCACCATGCCCGATAATGCCACCTACAAAATGGAAGCTCCGGTTAGAAATGTAGTAAATGCTAAGGGTGTAGCAAAGGTCGATGAGGAAGGACAACTTGTTGGACTCAGCAATAGCAATAAGAAAACCTTGTACAGGCTTGGGGGGATGGGCGCTGGCATGCTCCTCGGGGGTATTGCTGGAAATGTTGTTGATATCGCCGCTGGTGCGGGAGCGGGATTACTCGCTGGCTGGGTCATCTCGGTTGAAGTCGTCGCTCCCGGACCGAATATGGACTTCGGGGCCGGAACGCATTTTACGCTGGATGCGAAAAATGTCGGCCGAGACAAGGATGTGAATGCCGACGACGTGCGCGCTGAGTCACAAGCCGAAGTGGACAAGAGTGCACAGGTTGTGCCGCCAGCTGCCACGCCGGATCAGCCCGCACCTGTTGCGGCCGCACCCGCTGCGAGCAGTGCACCGACTGCACCTGCTATCACAAGTGCAACTCCGCCGCCGGCTGATGCGCTGGCATCACCGAAATAAGCTGTATCTGAAATAAGCGGCTCGATTACGAGGAGCAGGGATAATTACCTGCTCCTCCTCGTCGGTTTGAAGTGCCAGTGATGAGCGGCCTCATCAACCAAATCCATCGAATGGCAAGCCGGCGCGGGCAACGTGTCTGGTTGCCGGCTCTCAACGTGTGCACAATCAGGCGCAACAACAGTTGTGAAACAGGTTGGAATCGACGCGCTAGAGTCTGTTATTAACTTTGAAGGGCGTCGCGAGCCAGCAAAATGCCGAAAACCCCAGCAAAACGCGAATTCTGGAGATACCCGGTTTGGGCTGCATTTACGATTTCCATTTGTCTTGTGGTCGTTCCAGAAATTCCTCGCTGATTCCATTGGATTTACGGGCGCGAAGTTGGTAACAGGCTCTAGTCGACGGGGATTTCGCGTGTGATGGGTGGTGTGACGTGGCAGCCGCTCTCCGCGGGAGCCTCTGTAATGGCTACCGACTCGCGCCCGTGCACCTCGATCAATATGGCGGAGATATTGTCGTAACCACCGCGTGCGTTGGCCTCGGCGATCAAGCGGGCGGCCGCTTCCGCAGGCGCACCCTGGGTCATCAGTTCCAGAACCATGTCGTCACCGAGCAAGTCGTGGAGCCCATCAGAACACAGGAGAAAGCGGTCAGCGTGTTCCAGATGGAATGGGTTTTCCCATTGGGAGACCTCGACATGCATCTTGGTGCCAAGTGCCCTTGAGAGAACGTTGCGATCGGGATGATAGCTTGCCGCTTCGACCGTGAGGAGACCGCTTTTCACCATTTCGTAGACCACGGTATGGTCTTCGGTCATGCGATAAAGCATTCCGCGACGGGCCAGATACAACCGACTGTCGCCAACGTAAGCCATCCACGCGCGGGAGCCATGCACCAGCACGGCGAGGCAGGTTGTGCCCATGCCGCGCAGCTCGTCGCGCTTCTGTGCTTCGGTGAAGATGGTGCGATTAGCCGCGCGAAAAGCTTCCATCAGAGACGAACGTGGGTTAGCGGGTGCGGCAACGAGGTGCTGCTCAATGGTGGTGCAGGCGAGCCGGCTTGCGACCTCGCCGGCGTTGCTGCCGCCCATGCCGTCAGCCAATACAGCAAGGAGACTGATCGTCTTCCCTGATGCGCTGTTGCGAAGCGGGTGCACAAGAGTCGAATCCTCGTTGCCAGCGCGCACCCTGCCTGTATCGGAGATAGAGGCCACATCGAAAGAGAATGGCGAAGGCTCTTCTGGGGGAACCTGTTCTGCGTACGGGCTGTGAACTGCGAGGGTACGCAGCTTATGCCAGAAACTCATTTGACCGATCCGCCCTCCAACTGCGCGGAGATTTGCTGAATCGCTGCCTGGAGCTTGGCTTTGATTGGGTCAGGTGCGAGGTCTTTAGCCTGTTCATAGGCCAGAAGAGCATCAGGGTACATATTCATCTGTTTGTCGTAGTTGCCGGCCATCATGAAGCCTTCCCAGCGCTGCGGATTGGACGCAATGAGGTGCTGCAACGACTGCATGGCCTGATCATGCTGTCCGCCATTCCAGAGCGATTCAATTTGGCTCATCTGCTGCGTGTAGGGGCTGTCTTCCGCCTTGGGCGGAGCGGGCGCGGATGCCGGTTGGGATGCAGGCGTGTTGGCAGCGCTGCTCTGCGGGGCGGTTGGCGCCGGCGAGCCCCCCGCCTTGGCCTGATGCTCCTCGGCAATGAGATGCGCCAACTCAGCCTGGCTCTGGCTGGCGGCCGATGAGCTCTTTTTCAGTTCGTCGCTGAGTTCGCCAATCTGCTTGTTCATGGATGAGGGCTGCTGCTGGACCTCGGCATCCAGCTGCTGAAGGAGCATTTGCTGCTGGTGGGCGAGGTCTTCGCTGTCCTGGGCCTTGTGATTGAGACGCAGGTAAAGCAACGCACCTGCGACTAGAACGGCGAGCGACGCCACGACGGCCACCCACATGGTCCTTCTTGATTCGCCTGAGACGCGCTTGAAGGACTCGCCGAGCATGCGCTCGACGGTCGCACGTCCGACGGGACGGGGTGAGTCGGAACGAATCTCAGGGGCGGAGCCAATCGGCTGGGTAAGAGTCACCTCACGGGTCGGCATGGGGCCGCTGTGCGTGTAACCGGCTGCGCTGACTTCGCGGGTGGGGCGGGCCATCGAGCTGAGTGCTGGATCGAGCTCAAAGCGGAATTCTGGTCCGCCGCAACCAAGCTGCACCAGATCGCCATGCGAAATGGTTGCGGGCGCGTAGATACGCTGACGGTTGAGAAACGTCCCATTGCGGCTTTGCAGATCGATGACCTGAAAGCGGCCGGACTGCGACCTGTCGGGAACGATCTGAAGATGACGGCGGCTTACGAGATCTTCACTGGTGGGATCGAAGCGGACGGCGGCCGATTCGTCGCGTCCCACCAGCAACTCGGAAAAGTTGCCTACTGCGAATTCGTCTGTCTGATTGGCGCGTTTGCCGCTGATATGCCGAACGATCACCTTCTGCATAAGTTTTGATTCCTCACTGAGATTGCTGCGTACACCCAACCTGCGGGCCACAGCTTCAAAGCCGATTCTTCACACGGCTTCAGGTAGTACCAGCAAACTCCTAAAACTGCCCAGAGGCTACTACCCAAATGGGAGAAAACTTCCGGAGCAGGGCGAAAAACAATTTGGTGTCTGGCATAATGATCGCATCTCAAGCGTTGACTTTCGCTTGCATACCTCTCGTGGCGGTTTCGTTCATGAGCTTGCAAATCGGGCAGTACCGCGTGATTTCCGAGCTTGGCGCCGGTGGCATGGGAGTTGTGTACCGCGCCGTCGATGTTCAGATCAATCGTGACGTGGCGCTCAAGCGGCTGCGCTCGGAGTTCGCGGCATCGCCCGCAGTGCTCGAACGCTTCCGGCGCGAAGCCCAGCTTCAGGGGCGCCTGAACCATCCCGGTATCGCACAGCTTTATGCGCTGGTGCAAACCGAAGAGGCGTTCTGCATCGTGATGGAGTTTGTCGACGGAGTAAATCTGTCGAAGATGGTTCCTTTGACCGTACCGTATGCGGTGCAGGTGATGATCCAGGTACTGGAGGCACTGCAGTTTGCGCATGACTCTGGTGTTCTGCACCGTGACATTAAACCGGAAAACATTCTGCTAGATCGGCGCGGCGTGATCAAGGTGATGGACTTTGGCATTGCATATGCGCTGGGCGCTGAACGCATGACGCGCGAGAAGAGCCTGATTGGGACCATTGAATATATGTCGCCCGAGCGCATCCTGAGCCAGCCCATAGATGGCCGAAGCGATTTATATGCCGTGGGCATCGTGTTCTTCGAGATTCTTACAGGAAGGCTGCCGAGCGACACGGCCAGCGAATATGACCTGCTGCGCTGGCACGTGGAAACAACTGCGCCGCCGGTATCTCGCTTCGTGGAAGTACCGAAGTGGCTGGATGACGTCGTGGCCAAGGCGATCGCCAAGAAGCCCGACGAACGCTTTTCTTCCTGCGCAGAGATGGCGGGAATGCTGCGAGAACACGCGCGGAGAAGCGGTATGGAGCTGCCTGCGCTGGCAACCCTGGTGCAGAAGCTGCGCAACGAGCGTGTGCTGGGCGCGGAGGAGCTGCGTAATTGCTTCGCCACAACGCGGGCGTTTCTTGATAAAGAGGACCTAAACTCTGCCCAAAGGTACCTGGCTGACCTGATACGCGACAATCCCGGCAATCCACCACTTGAAAACCTACATGCACTGGTGCGGGCTGCGCGGCTGCCGAGCACGCGGCTTGAGGGGTCGCAGCGTGAAGACCATCAGGACCTATCACTGCAGCTGATGCGCATGGTCTGCGCGGAGAACTGCGGAGACGACGCTGGGGCGAAGGAAGTCCTTAGCCAGGCGCTGAAAGATCATCCGGATGCGCGGGTGCTGCGGGTGCTGGCCGCACATCAGGCTCAGCAAGCGCAGGCGGCAGGGACTCCGGCATAACGATCCAGGCAAGAGCGCCGCCGGCTGGGCTCAATTGGGCGCAGCACTAAGGAGGAAAAGAAAGACGTGGCAGAGAAAGCTCAGAACAGCGCGGAATCGAGAGTGGCGGTTGGCGCCAGTCCGCTTGCAGGTGGCTTGATAGCCGTGTTGGCCGCTGTTTCTGTGGGACTATGTATTGTTTTGCTGATGCACATGCAAGCGGTCCGCACGGCAACACTGAACTCTCGCACCGAGCTGGACCGCTACCGGGCTGAAGCCGTGGCGAACTCACTGAACCGGCCGTCGCTGGCTGCCAATGTGCCATTGACCGTGTGCAACAACAGCGCGGAACCGATCGATATTCTCGCTGTCATCTCTTCGTTTCATACAGCACAGAGGGCAGCTCTGACGACTTTTAACAGTTCTTCCGGCGGGAGCCACATCTGGCATGTTGCACCGCACTCCACGGAGACACTGCGCGTAGATGAGGGCGGGCGCACCGTCTGGGATGGATCAACCGTGTTTTATGCACTTGAAGTTCGATCGGGGAGCCGCGATTCTCTCCACGCCGGAGCGGCAAAAGCGGATGCACAGGGCTGCGTGGCGGTGATTCATGATTGATGCCAAAGTATACAGCGTGACATCGCCGGCGACGGACGATGCGCTGGCGCCTCTGTTTCATGGATTCGATACCGCCAGTGAACAACCACATCTGCTGCTTCGCCTGCCAGCCGCAGAGATCAATTCACGGGCGATCGAGGTGCGGCATGCCAACCTGCTGACCTTTGAAGGATCGATTGCGGCGATGCCGCGAATGGGCGAAGCGAGCTGGGTGGTGTATGAGGCGTGGAAGGGCGTCACGCTGGAGTCGCGGCTGGCAGCAGGAACGTCATTTGCTTTCGAAGATACGTTCGCCATCCTGAAGCAGTTGGCCGACGTGCTGGACAAGCTGGGATCGGCTGGAGCGATACAACTGTGCCTCCATCCCAAGACAATTTTGCTCGGAGAGCCAATGCAGGTGCGGCTCTTCGATCACGTGGTGAATTATGAGTCGCTGCCGCCGGAGGCACTGGCACCATTGGCCTCGTGGCTTCCCCCGGAATACTACGAAGGAGAGGAAGCAGGCGGGACAACGCACGTGTTCGCTGTGGCGCGGATTGCCTACCGGCTGCTGTTTTCGCAGGATGCGTTTGCCGCGCCAAGTTTGCCGGACGAGCTGTTCCGGATATCGCACACCCTCTGGCACGAAGAGCCAGTGGGCATTGCCGTCAAGCCGGTCTTCGAGCGCGCGTTCTCTCGCGATCAAGCGGCGCGCTATCAGACCTGCGAAAGCTTCGTTTCAGAGCTGCAGGCAGCGTGGCGCGCGGCTGCCAGCGCGCCGACACGGCTTTCCGAGGCGGCTTTGCCGCCGGCGCAGCCCTTAAGCGCGGTACGCCGCAATCCTTTGTCGGAGATCCTGGGCAGTAAAGTTTTGCAGTGGGCTGGATTGGCCGTGGCAGCCGCGGCTGCAGTGCTGGCGCTGGTATGCGCCGAAGCTGCACGCCGAATGAATGCAGAACGGCAGCAGGTGGAGACAGAAATCCTGCAGGTTGAAAGTGCGGCGTGGGCGTCCTCAGGGATCGCGGGCATGGGGCTTGTGAATGGCCGGATGTCGGTTTGCAACGGTTCGCCTGAGGTGATGGAGATCCATCATCTTGTATCGGTTTACTGGGGCGCAGACCGGCAGCCCCAATTGTTCTCGAGCCCGGAAGCAGTGCAATGGCATGCACAGCCCGACGCCAGGACATCCATCACGCTGAGTGCGCCTGACGGGACCTTGCTCTGGGATGGTTCGAGCGCCTTCTACGCTATGGAGATCGACTATAACGGTCAGCGTTATCTGGCAGGCGGCATATGGAACCGGCCCCCGGGCCAATGTCTCCCGCTATTGCATCACTCGTAGCTTTTTGTGGCGTCTTTCCGAGAACGATGATCGCTTTGCGAGGTGAGATTCTTTGAGGTTTCGATGCATGAATGTATCTTCTATTTCACGCGAAGGTAATTTCAGTGCGATGTCGCGCTCGATGCGGATGCGAAAGTTGGAGCTCCTCGTGTGCCTCGCCGTCGCATGTGGATCTGTACACGCCTCGGTTTTGCCGGGAATCTCGTCCCTGCATGGAGCTGGAAGGATTGCTGCTGGCGCTGCGCGAGAGGATGAGTTGGATGCGTCGAGCAAACAGCCACTGGCACTGGTGGAGAAACGCGCCGAGGCCGGCATAGCCGCGGCGCAGAATGAGTTGGGAGATCGCTACAGGACTGGCCGTTCGGTTGGCGCGAAGAATCTGACGCTGGCGCTGTCATGGTATCGTAAGGCGGCCGAGCAGGGCTACGCGCTGGCGCAATATAGTATCGGCACACTGTATGAAGATGGAGATGGAGTCAAGGAAGACGATGAGCAGGCTTTGAGCTGGTATCTGCAAGCGGCGAACCAGGGGCTGAGCAAGGCGCAGGACAAAGTGGGATCACTCTACGAAGAAGGCAAGGGCACGTCTCCGGACACCGCGATGGCGAGATTGTGGTTCCACAAGGCTGCAGACCAGAACGACGCAGAGGCGGAGTACCGTCTGGGCCGGCTATATGAGCTTGGCGAGGGCGGCGTGGCCGACAATGCCCAGGCCATGAGCTGGTATGAAAAGTCAGCGCAGAATGGCTGCGCGCTGGCGCAGTACAGCCTGGGGTTGCGATACATGCAGGGGCTGGTGATCCCACAGAACAAGCAGACCGCACGAATGTGGCTGCAGAAAGCAGCGGACCAGGGCAACGAGGATGCAAAGCGGCTGCTTGCGCTGCTACCTGCTCCCACGGCGCAGGCAGCGGTTACAGCCCAGCCGGACGCGGACCAGCATGCGGATCCGGTACAGCAGGCACTGGATATGCTTGTTCAAGAGAATGGATTAGCGCCACGCAAGCCAGCGGCGGGTAGCGATACGGCGAGCAATCACGATGCTCCGGCGCAGAGCGCGGCTGTGATTACTGATCCTGTACAGCAGGCGCTCGCAATGCTTGAGCAGCCGACTGCTCCAGCAGCAACACAAGCCACACCGACAACCCAGACGGCGCCCAAGGCCGCGGCGCCGGAAGGAAGCGCTTCCTCAGCGCCGGTATCTGCAGCTGCACCATCGGCTGCGCCTCCTATCAATACAACGCCCAGAGAGCTGCCGCCTGTGCTGGGAGGCAGCTCCAGCAGCGCGGACCTGACTGGCTATGCCGCCATTCCCGACAGCACGTTACCCGAGCCGTCTGGCGGCGGGCACATGATTGACAAAAACTCGCTGAAGGCGATCCGCATCTGCAACACCCCGACTCAAAAGCTGAAAAACGACAGGACTCGCAATGAAATGGCAGCAGGATGCCTCACAGCGGCGAAGTACTTCCAGAACCAGCAGGATGATGCAGACACCAAGACCGCGTATCAGAAGAGCTGCGCTTATGGCGTCGCGGAGGCTTGCATTGAGTTTGGCAGCTACCTGAATGGCACCGGCGACACGAAGTCAGGTCTTAATATATGGAACTACGGCGTCGGCTGCCACTCGAATCAGCAATGCGTAGAAACCATTTTTCAGTACTATGCGTCAGCGTCGCCTCCCGATAAGTCAGAACTGAATTTCTATGGGCACGATCTTTGCGAGAATCAACTGGAGATGGGAATCTGCAAGACGCTTGCCGATGCAGGATTGCCTATCGACTACGACCAGATTGCCGCACGCAAAAAGGCCAATGAGATTGCCGACCTGAAGACGCGCATCAACGCACTAGAGGATGAGGCGCAGAGTGACGACATTGCAGCCGCCGGGTCACAGGCCGCTTCTGATCATGTAAGCGGCGCTCTTCCAATGGGTGGCCTGTTATCGTTCGCTGCGGGAAAGGCAGCTACTTCAAGCGCAGATGCTGCCGCGAAAGCGCGCGCCGATGCAGCTGCGCTGCGCCAGCAGCTGATCGCACTGCAGGGCAATGACGATGGAGCCAAACCCAAGGGCCCATCGGTGCTGGGCGCGGCGATTACGGGTGTTTCGGCCGGGGTCTCTTCGCTCGCCTCGAACCCTGGCAACACGGTACTTGCGACCGCAGTCGGGATGAAGGCGATGGCGGATCAACTCAGTGCGGGCAGTGGCGGTTCCGCCGCCGGCAATGAAACCGGTTCGGGCTCACAAGCTCCGCCGCTGCAAGCAAGTGCAGCGAAGACATTCAGCTACAGCATCTCGTTCGCAGGCTCCGGCAGCGCACATATCACCAGCTCTCCGGTGGGTATCGATTGCCCGGGTGTGTGCTCGTTTACATGGAATGCCGACCCGTCGCAGCAGTTATTGCTGACGGTGACGAATGCGCCGGGCGTAACAAGCTCGATCCCATCGTGCTCTGAAACGCCGGGCAGCGCACCGGACACTCCGTATACGTGCAATATCGGGCCGATGGCAGAAGGCTCTGCGAATCTAACCGTGAATCTGCAATCCGCAGCCAAGTAGAGGGCTTCGTGCGAAGCCGTGCATTTGATGCTGGATTCGAATACAAAAGGCGGCTTGATCGCTCTGCCCTTCCTGGGTCACTTCGCCGAACACACTCGCCGGAGAAAGCAAAAAATAAATCAGCTTCCAGGGAGGCTGAGCAACAGGCGAACCAGGTCGGATTGGCGGCTGGTGGAGGTTTTGCGCAGGAGCTGCTTGATGTAAAAGCGTGTTGTTTCTTCGCCGACGTTGAGACAACCAGCAATTTCGCGCACCGACAAACCGGAGAGAAGGAAGTTGGCGACGCGAACTTCAATGGGAGTTACGCGAAACAGCGACTTCAGCACGACAGCGCGCGACATGGGCTCTGTGGATGGGTCGACGATGAAGACCAGAGCTGCGATACACGACGTGCCGAAGATAGCCGGGGCGTGGAATGGCGTGGCCGTGAGGCTTAGCGGCGGTGCCTCAGCAGGTTGCGGAATGCTGAGCGCACCGCCGGCGGAAGTCGAGGGACGTGCGCCGGCGGTTTCCTCGAGAAGATTCTGGAGAGCGACGTCAATGGCAGACGAAGCGGCGACAAGCCGCCGGTGCTTTATGAGAAGAACCTGGCTCTGGCGCAGCAAGGATTCGGCGTGGCGGTTGAGTGTGACGATGCAGCTATTGCCGTCGAGCGAAAGCACGGCGTGACCATAGCAGTCGAGTGCGGCGATTGCGGATTCAGAGTGTGCCTGAGCACTGCTGAAGCTGTAGTAAAGCTGCAAGGCGCGTTGCAAGTGCGGACGCAGCATCTGGCAAATGAGGTCGGCTCGCTCGTCAAACGGCCCCATCGACACGTGGCGCTGACAGGTCAGATTGAATGTGGGCAGATCGGGTAAAACAATCTGCATGCCGACAAAGTAGTGCGGCTGGCTGTGGCGGCAGAGGGCTGCATAGCGCTCGGAGCGCTCGAATTCGATGGAGGGGACCGCGCGATCACTGAACCAGGTTTCGTTTGGCCTCGACTTCCTCTGGCAGGCAGCCCTAATGAAGCTGAAGTCGGCATAGTAGTTCGCGAAGGACTGCCAATTGTCGACGGGCAACCCGTGTAAGGCCAGTATTTCAGGTGTGCTACAACCGGGAAATGTCGTGAACAGGGCGATCGACTCCCCTTGTAGAGCTTGCGCGATGCCCTGCATGACTCCGGGCCAGCGTTGCGGCTCGTGGACCGTCGCGTAAATGGACTCGATGAGCTCCAGCAGCGGTGTGGGGCCGTCGATTACTCCTGCTGGGTCCCAGGAAAGGCTAGCACCGCACATGACCTGTTGACTCATCAAATTCCCCCCGTCGCAAATCTCTCGGTTGTGGTTTCTTTGCCGAAAGACCATCGCCTAAGTGCCGAGCGAGTGACTTGAATGGTGCCCTGCCGATTGTGAGACCGTGGTTTCCATTCAATGTCCGTGCTCGTGACTGGTACCGCGTTGCAATTTGTGTCTGCAACGAGTTCCGTCTCGAAAATTACCGTAGCCGCCAACCGATTGCCACACAACTACCAAAAGGTGGTATGTGCCACGAAATTCGAGTAGCCTGCTAGAAGCTGTTTCATAACCTGCTTTGAAAGGGGGACGGTGTCTACATACAGAACGAGCGCAGCGAGACAGAAACCGGATGGGCCATGCCGAATTGATGCCCGCAGTATCAGGCGCGCCACTGTTTGCGTTTTGGTTTCGCGGAATGGTTTGGGTGCGAGGCCATTCAGGGCAATGCCATCACCAATCACGATCATCAGCGGCGACGGACTCTAGCCTAACGATGACACGAAAGTGCCAACGTCCGGTTACCCGTTCGTGTTCTGGCAGGACTCATTACGTCCACTAGGTCGAAGTAATCGACTTCTTTGAGCAAGGCACGTGAAACGATGACCGCGAAATCTGCCTGTGCAGTCCGCTGATTGTTCCGCAGTTTTGCCATCTACACCCTCGAGGGATTTATCCGGCAGTTCGATCTTTTCTTTCTGGCCCTCTTCGCGAACCAACGCCAAGAAATAGAACAGGTGGAAGTCGAAGGCGACGGTTCGTCCACCAGATGAAGATTGCACCGCCCAGCCCACCACACGCAATGGCCGCCACCAATTGGATTGCAAGAATCACACCCTGATTCCATCAATGGGGGTGACCTCTGCTTTTTCGCTTCGGCGAGGGTTCGATTAGGGTTCGATTGCTGAAAAATGGGTGCTTTTGGGCGCTTTCTGAGCCATCAGTGCGCTTTAGAATCAATGAGTTACGGTCTCGATTTTAACTGTCACGGCAGGGGGCGTGGGTTCGAACCCCGTCGTCCCCGCCATTGAATCTGAGACACTTAGAGTCAAAATGACCGGCTTATCAAAGGACGTGTCCATGTACACAATTTTGATCCCGATATTCCCAGCGTCTTGGGTGTGCCGGGCGACTACGATATGCGCTTTTCAGGAAATATTGATGGAGATACTATTACCGGGACTGAAATGATCGCCAACCAGCCCGAACACAGCCTTGCCATCCGTTTGGACAAACGAGCGCCACTGTGATTTCAACAGGAACGGGGCCGTAAGCCAGCCTTGGCAACTGCCCCGTGGGGTGCCCGTGGCTCGCCTTGCGGCTCATCGCCGAACGAGTCTAACCGGCTAGCCAGTCACGTCCGGCTGGATGGGTTGCGAACCATTCTTCGCGATGGAAGGGAATAGGTAGCGTCGCCGGAACGGTAAATCCAAAAGCTGGACGCCGCTGTGTTGCCGACGAATCCGAGGCGACGCTGATCGCTCCTGCCTTGGTTGAGAGCATGATGAGATTGCTCTCCCTGCATTCGGGCTTTCGCTTATGCCGGCAAATCAACTGGATTAGAATGGCAAAATGTCCGCGGCTCCCGAACTCGCAGCTGCAGGGCCCGGTGCTTTAGCACGAGCCAGAGGCCATTGGGGACTTATCGCGACGGACGCGGTGCTCATTCTGCTGCTCATCTTCAGCACGTGCACGGTTTTTGTCCGGGAAGCTTGGCCGATTGAGTCCTTTCAAATCGGCATCTATGCGCTGACTGCGACCTATTTGCTTTGCGGCATAAGGCGCAATGGGGAGAACCTAGCCAATGGCGTAGCTCCGTGGCTTGTCTACTTGATTCCCGTCTGGGGCGTAGTTCAAATCGTCGCGCACACCACGGCCTCCACCATCGAGACTCGCGGAGCAGCATTACGGTGGGGCGCCTTGGCCGCCGTGTTCTTTCTCGCACAAGTTGTTGCTCGCACCAGAGAGGCCCGCGAGATCGTGCTTCTGGCGTTCCTATGTTTTGCAGCAGTGATGGGTGTGCTTTGCCTAACCCAGCTATTCACGTCGCAAGGGCTGGTTCTGTGGATCTTCCCGACGGGATACAGCGATGTTTATGCAACCTTTCCTTACTACAACAACTACGCACAGTTTGTTGAAGTGTTCCTTCCGATCGCTCTTTGGTGGGGACTGCGCGAGGGCTGGCGCGGATGGGGATATGCTCTCGTCGGCGGTGTTCTTTATGCTTCGGTGATCGGCTCCGCCTCGCGTGCTGGTTCCATTCTCTGCACGGCGGAATTGCTCGCCATGCTGACGATCGCGCTGATTCAGCACCGGCGGCAGAGGCCGCGCCGATTTCTCCACTCAACCACGATGACCCTGGTTCTGGTTCCGGTACTTGCAGCTGTTTTCACGTCTGTGGTGGGATGGCAGAAGGTCTGGGAGCGTTTTCAGCAAAACGATCCATACGTCATTCGGCGGGAGTTCATCCTTTCGGCAATCGATATGGCAGAGCACCGGCCGCTCATCGGATATGGGCTGGGGACGTTTCCAGAGGTCTACCAGCAGCACGCTATCAAGGATTTTCCGTTCTACGCCAACCACGCCCATAACGACTGGGCTGAATTTGCTGCAGATGGCGGCGTTCCTTTCTTCCTGCTGGTTTTCCTTCCTTTCGCAGCAGCTGTGCCAACGGCAGTCCGTCATCCCTGGGGTTTGGGACTCATTGCGATCATGCTGCATGCGTGCGTCGACTATCCCTTCCCACGCCCGGCGGTTTCAGGCTGGATATTTGCGATGCTCGCCCTGGTATACGTGGCGCAAAAGTCGGATCGGCGAAAAAGACGATCGGGAGGGGCAACAAATGCAGATCGCCCTGCTCAAGTTCTGGAATTCAAGCGGTGAAATTTGATTTCGATCGAGCGAGTCACGCGAGTTCTTGATGGGAAAACCCTCTGGAAGAGATTGCATGCAGCAATGGCTGAGAACAAAGCTCGCTAGAGCTTCATTGAAGGAACCTCACTCGGTTGTAATAAAACGCAGGAACAACCAGAAAATAACGAACGCCACGCCGAAGATGGCGAGAACCACAACACTGCGCACCAGGCGCTTGCGCTGACGAGAGCCCCTCG
>JASHQH010000297.1 GCA_030037635.1 Acidobacteriaceae bacterium | reverse complement strand
CGCAGCAGATGAAGAACATCGAGAACTATGTCGCGAAAAATCCCTAACCATCGGCGCGCGCGTCGGCCGGCACACGCCGTTCTCTTTGCGGCATTGGGCGACAAGACACGTCTCGCCCTCATCGCCAGGCTTGGGTCGAGCCAGCCGTCGTCGATCGCGCAGCTTACTGCGGGAACGCCGCTCACCCGCCAGGCCGTCACCAAGCACCTGCGCGTTCTGGAGCGCGCCGGCCTGGTGCACAGTACTCGCGACGGGCGCGAGAGCCACTTTGCGCTCGACCCGCGGCCACTCGCCGAGATGCAACTGTACCTCGATCACGTCTCCCGGCGGTGGGACCAGGCGCTGGCGCGGCTGAAAGCGTTTGTAGAAGGCTGACGCCACCGTACGGAGTGCAGAATCGGCGCCATTAGACGCAGCCAACTGGTTTTCGCTTCATTTTTTGCGTGCGATTTTCTGGCTTTGCGTCCGCAGCATAAGCCGTTGAATCCATGATAGTTACACTGCCGAATCGCTTTCCTCCGTTGCGCATCAAAACCTGGCGGGGCGGGTTTAATCAATGTGGAAGGATTGGATATCCCCAAGGAGAGACTTATGAAAATCAACAAACTTCAAGTTGCTGCCTGGTTCGCCGCCGCATCGCTGCTCGCGGCTCCCATGACTTTTGCGGCAGACAACACCCCGCAGGAAGAGCAGGGGAAAGCGGTGATTACCGTTGTCCAGGGTCAGGAAATTCCTGGCGGCATTCCTCAGCAATCTGTGCAACTGAAGGTGAACGGCAAAAACGCCAGCGTGACCGGCTTGACGCCGCTGCGCGGGCCGCAGAGTCAAGTCGAAATGGTCGTCCTGATTGACGATGGCGCCCGCTCCAGCCTGGGGACGCAGATGAACGACATCGCGAAGTTTGTCCAGAACCAGAGGCCGGATGTGAAGATCGCGGTCGCGTACATGATGAACGGCACGGCTTCATTTGCCGGCCCGCTGACCACCGATCACGGAGCGGTCGCGAAACAGTTGCACCTGCCCATGCTCGGCACGCCCGGCGTGAGCGCCAGCCCGTACTTTTGCCTGTCGGATCTGGCCAAGCACTGGCCCTCGCACGACGCCAACGCCCGGCGCGAAGTGGTGATGATCACCGACGGCGTGGATTATTACGACATGCGTTACGATCCTGAAGATCCCTATGTGCAGGCGGCCATCCAGGACGCGGTCCGCTCGCACCTGATCGTTTACTCGATCTACTGGACCAGCGAGGGCCGCTTCGATCGCAGCATGTATGCGAATAACGCCGGCCAGAACCTGTTGCTCGAGGTGACTGAGGCGACGGGTGGCGCCAGCTACTGGGAGGGGTACGGCAACCCGGTCGACATCGGACCTTACTTTGCCGATATCAATCGCCGTCTCGATAACCAGTACGAGCTGGACTTCACGGCTCCCGTGGGCAGCAAGCCGCAAATGGCTTCGCTCAAGCTGAAAGTGAACGCGCCTGCAAAAGTCGACGCCCCGCAGAACGTCTTCGTCGGCGGTGAGTAAACCTTAGATCGATCACCAGGTCTACTCACTCACACCGTGGGTGCCCCGGTCTCCGGGGGCCCCACCGACCCGGGGTCCCCGGCGAGCGCGCTTTGCTCGCTGGGGTGGCGGGAGAGGCTTTCCTCCGTGGGGTGGGGTTCCGATTTTGAGACCGAGGATCGCACCAACCCTCGCACCGCTCAGTACGCCAGCGCTACGGCATCGGCGCGCATCTCGCTGCCCGCTGCATACACGCGGTCGGCGCCCTGCACGCGGTGTTCGATACATTCGTAGCGGCCGAACCCGCCATCGCTCGGCCCCATCGGCCAGCCCAAATCAACCAGGAACTTCCGGGTTTCCGCAGGAACGCCTGCTTCCAGGTGAAGCTCCCCGCGCGGCCCCATGCCCGGCCGGTCTTCACCCATCGACTGCGACGAGCCTTCGTGGTGCCAGCGCGGGCTGTCGGCCGCGGCCTGCACGTCAAGCCCGTAATCCACGCGATTGAGAATGATCTGCGTCTGTCCTTGCGGCTGCATGTCGCCGCCCATCACGCCGAAGGCCAGCCACGGTTTGCCACCTCTTGCCGCGAAACCGGGGATGATGGTCTGAAACGGCCGCTTGCCGGGAGCGTAGATGTTCGGGTGCCCCTCTTGCAGCGAAAAGAGCTGCCCGCGATCCTGGAACATGAAACCGAGCCCGTCGGCCACCAATCCCGATCCCATCCCGCGAAAATTTGATTGAATGATCGAAACCATCATGCCGTCCTTGTCGGCCGTGGTGAAGTAAGTTGTGTCGCCGTGGCTGGGCGCCTGGCCGGGATACACCGGTTCCAGAATGCGATCCAGCCGGATCAGTTTCGCGCGCTCCTTCGCGTAATCCTTCGAGTTGAGCCACTCGATGGGAATTTTGGCGAAGTGCGGGTCGGCATAATAACGGGCGCGGTCTTCGTAAGCCAGGCGCTTGGCCTCGATCTGCACCTGCAGCGCTTGCGCCGATTGGAATCCGAAACTGCGCACATCGAAGTTCTCAATAATGTTCAGCATCTGCAGCGTGGCCAAGCCCTGCGTATTGGCGGGCATGCCGTACACATCCACGCCGCGATAATTCGTCACCAGCGGCTCGACCCACTCCGCATGATGCTCGCGCAGATCCTCGGCCGAGAGCCATCCACCAATGCGTTTGAAATAGGCGTCGATGGTTTTCGCAATCGGGCCGTCGTAAAAAACGTCGCGGCCGCCTTCGGCGATCATGCGATAGGTATGCGCGAGGTCGGGATTGCGGCGCACATCGTACTCGCTGGGAGCCACGCCGCCGGGCATATAAGTCTTCACCGCATTCGCCGTCTCCTCCACACCCGAGCCGGCGCGAAGAAACGCGGCCATATTGCGCTTGATGTAGTAGCCGATGATCTGCGGCGTGGGGTCGCCGTTCTCGCAGGCGTAGATCGCGGGCCCGAACAGTTCAGCCCACTTGAGCTTTCCATAGCGCTGGTGCAGCGTCCACCATCCGTCCAGCGCTCCGGGCGTTGAAACCGTCACCGCGCCGTCTGAAGGCAGATGGCCATTTACAGCGTGCGCCCGCGCCGTGGCCAGCGTGAGCGCCTTGGGAGATCGCCCGGAGCTGGCCATCCCAGCCAGCTTGCCCAGCTTCGGATCCCAGACGAAAGCGAAGCAGTCGCCGCCCAGGCCGGAGCTGACCGGCTCGACAAATCCCAGCACCGCATTGGCGGCCACAGCGGCGTCGACTGCCGAGCCGCCGCGCTTCAGCATTTCAATGGCCGTCTGCGTGGCCAACGGATGCGCCGTGCCCGCCGCGCCATTCAGGCCCAGCGCCGGCGAGCGCGTAGAGAAGCTTGCGCCGGAGGGACGATCGCCCGCATGCACGTCAGGGCGCACGAAACGTTCTGCTCCGGCAGGCTGAAACTTGGGCAGAGCGAGAGCCGCTGTTGAACCTGAACTGCTTTGACCCAATGCTGTGGCTTCATTCTGCATGCTGGCGGCTGACGCTGCGGCAGCCAGGGGAAGCGTTTGGATAAAGGTGCGCCTGCGCATGACGATGACCTCAAACCCAATGTAAATGGGCGCACGTCCTCCATCGGGCGGGAACCAGGGAAAATCCTTGCACCCGAAGCCCAGGGCTGCGAATCTAGTTGAGAGTAGGTTCGCACAGACGGAATGTTTCACCGGATGCTTGGTATTCGAGACATCCGGTTAATCGTACGCCGAGGTTCCCCGGCCAACGCCAAAAGCAAACTGCCAACGCTCCAGGAGAGCCCAGTTGTCAACTGCCGGCACAACTCTATCTTCCTCTCCGGCTGCGGCTTCAGGGGCAGGCGAACACCGGCCTGCGCAAATGGAGAATCCCGATCTTGCGCTGCCCACGCAATGGAAGCCGCGCGTCAACCCCTGGTTAATTGCCATGACTGTCGCTCTGGCGGCGTTCATGGAGGTACTCGACACTTCCATCGCCAACGTGGCCCTGCAGCACATCGCCGGCAGCCTTGGCGCCAGCGCCGACGAAGCCACGTGGGTCCTCACCAGTTACCTCGTCTCCAACGCCATCATTCTTCCCCTCGGCGGCTGGATCAGCTCGCTCATGGGCCGCCGCAACTTCTTCGTCCTTTGCATCAGCGGGTTTACCGTCGCCAGTTTCCTTTGCGGCGCCGCTCCTTCGCTTCCCATCCTGCTGCTCTGCCGGGTGCTGCAAGGCACGTTCGGCGGCGGCATGCAGCCTATGGCGCAGGCCATCATGGCCGACTCCTTCGAGCCTCACAAGCGCGGCCAGGCCTTTGCGCTCTACGGCCTGGTTGCCGTGCTCGCTCCTTCCATTGGCCCCACACTGGGCGGATACATCACCGACAACTTTTCCTGGCGCTGGATTTTCTTCATCAATATTCCCGTCGGCATCGTGGCTTTTATCCTCGTCATGCGCCTCGTCGAAGACCCGCCGTGGATCAAGGCCGATCCCTCACGCCTGCGCAACATGGATTACTTGGGACTGGCCTTCCTCGCCATCGCCATGGGCGGCATGCAGATCATGCTCGACAAGGGCGAAGAGAACGACTGGTTTGCCTCGGACTTTATCCGCTTCTTCTGCTTCCTCTTCATCTTCGGCATGGTCGGCCTGGTGGTTTGGGAGTGGCACAAGAAAGATCCGCTCATCAACCTGCACTTGTTCCGCTTCAAGAACTTCGCCATCTGCTGCTTTCTCATGATGCTGGTGGGCGGCGTGCTGAATGCGAATACGGTGCTGCAGCCGCAGTTCACGCAGCAGTTGCTGGGCTACACCGCCACCACAGCGGGCCTTGCCCTCACCGCCGGCGGTGTCACGCTCGTCTTCATGATGCCTTTGGCCGGCATCGCTACCGGAAAAATCGCCGCACGCTGGCTGGCCGTGATCGGCTTTACCATGCTCGTTTTCACTTTTCGTTATGCGGCCAATATCACCAGCCTGCAGATGTCGTTCGCCCAGAACTCCTGGCTGCGCATTGTCCAAATGCTCCCTCTGCCGTTTTGTTTTATCTCGATCACCAATGCGGCATACGTGGGCATGCCCAGGGAGCAGAGCAACCAAGTGGCCGGGCTCATTAACTTCGTGCGCAACATCGGCGGTTCCATTCTCATCTCCATCACCAATGCCCAGGTCACCAGCCGCTCCATGTGGCACGAGCAGCATCTGCAGCAGGCCATGTTGCCCGGCGGCATTGCCTACGATCAGCAGACCCAGGCGCTCACGGGCATGCTCGGCCGTTCCTTCGGCGCCCCCAATGGCGGCGCCATGGCTCTGGCGCAGATTTACCACCAGCTCAACCAGCAGGCGCAGACGCAGGGTTACCAGGACGTCTACATGGAGCTCTCGTACGCGACCATCGCTCTCATCCTGCTGGCATTCATGCTCAGCAAGAACCGGCCCGGCGAGGGAGCGGGTGCAGGAGCTGTCCACTGATCTCGCCGCTGCGCCGCCAATACAGAAAATCGACTCACAATCACGTGCTCAACGCGGGCCAAAACCGCGGCAAAAGCCCATTTTGCCGGGTGTATCGGACGTCATAGCCCATCCGCCTGAAATCGGCTTATAATTCCTCCCGAGAATTCCACCCAACGTCAAGATGCCTGTTTGTTGACATCTGCTCGAGGAGGCTGTGATGTTGAAGTCGTTTTGGCTGCTTTCGGCACTGGTTTTCCTTGCCATCGCTTCCGCGCCCTTGCAAGGAGGCAGCCCGCAGCAGACCGGCAAGCCTACACCTGCACCCGCGCTCACTCCCCCGCCAGCGGTCGCGCCCCCACCCCCTCCCGTGCAAACCAAGAATCCGGTCAAGCCGACGGCCGAATCGCAGGCCAAGGCCAAGTCCATCTACCAAATCGATTGCGCTTTGTGCCATGGCGACAATGGCAACGGCAAAACCGATCTGGCGGCCAGCATGGAACTCACCATGGACGACTGGACCGATCCCAAGACCCTGGCCAACAAACAGGATTGGGAATTGTTCAGCATCATTCGCAACGGCAAAGGCAAGATGCCGCCCGAAGACCCCGGACGCGCCAACGACACCGAAGTCTGGAACTTGATTATCTATATCCGCGCGTTCTCCAAGGCGCCCGCTGCGGCCCCGCCGCCTCCAGCGCAATAACTGCGTCCGCTCTTTGACCGCGCACGTTGCCCCATCCTTTCCGCGCCTTTGGCGGAAAGGGTGGGATCGCACCGCCAACTCCGCTAACCTCCCTGCCTCTTCCGCTATCCTGATTCCGTCATGTCCGCTCCCGCTGAATTTCACGGCAAATGGGCTCTGGTCACCGGCTCCAGCGCAGGCATCGGCGCCGCGCTGGCGCGTGAACTCGCTCGCCACGGCGCCAATCTCATCCTCACCGCGCGGCGGCGTGAACGCCTCGACGCGCTGGCTGCCGAGCTCGGCGCCAAGGGAACCGCGACGCGCATCGCGGTCGCCGACCTCAACGATCCGGCCGCGCCGCAGCAGATCTTCGACGCCACCGAAGGCGCCGGAATCGACGTCGACATCCTCGTCAACAACGCCGGCCTCGGCCACTACGGCGAGTTCTACAAGCTCGGTCCGGACCAGGAATACAGCATGGTCCGCGTCAACTGCGAGGCTGTCGTCCGTCTGGCGCGCCTCTTCACTCCGCGCATGGTCGCACGCCGCCGCGGCTGGATGCTCGTTGTCTCCTCCGTTGCCGGCTTTCAGCCCATGCCTTACCACGCCGTCTACGCATCCACCAAGGTCTTCGACCGCTTCTTCTCGCTGGCTCTCGCCGCTGAGGTCGAACGCTTCGGCGTCAAGGTCACTGCGCTTTGTCCCGGCATTACCGAGACCGAGTTCTTCTCCGTCTCCGGCAACAACAGCGGCACCTTCCGGCGCTACGGCGTGCAATCGGCCGAAGAGGTCGCGCGGAAAGCCGTAGTTGCATTGGCTCGCGGTAAGCGTATCATCGTTCCCAACTTCAAGGGAGCGTTCACGGCGTTCCTCGTCCGCTTCGTGCCCACAAGCTTCATCACCAGCTTTCTCGAGAATGCCATCCGGCCCAAGGAGCCATGAGGGGTGATCAATTTGGAACAGACGGCCGTGTCATCAAACCCCATACTTCTTTCATTGGGGCGGGCATCCGCACAGGCCGCACCTTATTCCCCGGGGCTCCATCTCTGTCCCTGCGGCAAGCCCAACCACCGTATGTCAGCAACAGGCAATGAAAGGAGAGAACCATGCAGCAGATTCTCAGAGTTGCGTGTGTAGTCGGATGCCTTGGTTTGGCCGCCGCTCCTGCTGGCGCTCAGGAAGTCATCCATGCCATGACCGGTACGATCCGGTCGATCGATACCGCTAACCAGTCCTTCGTCTTGTTTCGCGACGGCGGCTCGCTCCTCACCTTTAAAGACATGACCGGTTCCAGGGTCCCCATGGCCGTTGACAAGGGCATCCTGCCCGCCCCGGCCGAAGGGCGCGTCTCCGGAAAGACAAACGAGTATGTGATCGTCTTCTACTACGGCCTAGAAGACAATCCGTCGGCTGCTGCCGTCGAAACCCTCGGGACGGGACCCTTCACAGCCACCGCGGGTACGGTTGCGAGCTTCAACGAGAAAGATCGCTCCCTCTCAATCAAAGACAGTACTGGCTCGATCCATGACTACAAACTGACGGCGGCCACCATCGCCGAATCGGACGTCGGCGTCGTGGACGGCCTCAAGTTCCACGCCGAAAAAGGCGGCCACGTTCGCGTCATTGGCAAGGCAGCCGGGGGCAGCCCTACCGCCGTGTTTGTCAATCCCATGTGAGCGCGTCGGCGCGCCTCGTCGCCTCTGCGCCGCTATACCACGTTCCCGCAGTGAGCTTGGTGTTGTGGTGCGGGCATAGAGGCAGCGTCGGGCACCAGGCTGCACCCGGCTTCATGCGTCCCGGCCATTGACTTTCGGAATGAAGATGATGGGCTGGATGAGGATTTCGGGGCTCTCAAGAACGATGCGATCGAAGCGCGGGTCCGCAAGGTGATATCGAACCACATTGTCGGCGCTGCCGAATAAAGTTCCCCGTCCGGTCCGAACGTAACGCCCCGCGGCATCCGCGTGATTCGCCGCCGCGATGCGTAAGATTCAGCCCCTCGACAGCTGGGAGCGCGCTCACTAAGCATCCTGTTCTCGCTCCCTGTTCCGGCTGATTTTCCACAATCCGGCACGCCTTGGCCCCAATTTGGGCATCTACGTGGGGCAAACCTCTATATTCTGCGGAATCCGGGGTTGCAACCTTTTGGGAGGACGTGCATCTTATTAAGTAATTAGCAGAGGCTTCCCCATGATGTCCTACCAAGAAACAGCAACTCTCTCTTGAGGGTTCTTCGGAACCTCTTCCCTTTTTCCCCCCTGGTAACCCTCCCTTAACTGCCTCTCGAGCGGGCCTACCGGAAGGTAGGCCCATCCGCTCTTACATCCCGCATCCCCTTTCTAAAGGCGATCCCGCTACAATCGAGGCTGCGATGCGGTCTTCATCCCACTCAAAACGCGGCCACTTGCCGGTACAGAAACCGCCCAGTTGGGGAGGGCTTCGGCAGAAAGTCGCGCGCAGGGGCGCCGGGCGGTTGGATGAGGCCGTGCCGGAAGAGCTCAGGTTGCCGGCGCCCGTCACACGGCGAGCGTCGAATGGCGTGGACTGGTTGCCTGTTCCAAAATGGGACTTTCCATGGCTGGCGGCAGGATTCAGCACGAAGTTGGGCGGACGCAGCCGGGCCTATTGCGCCCAGGGTGCGCCGGGCGAGTTGAACCTGGGATTCACCGCGGAGGATGACCGGGACACCGTGCTGGCCAACCGGCAACTGCTTGCCGAAGCTGTCACCGGCGCGCCGGCCACGCCACTGATCTCCATGCGCCAGTTCCACTCCAACGTGGTTGTGATGGCCTCAGCCTGCGATGCAGCGCGCAACTCTGGGCGCAGGGCCGATGGGCAGATGACGAATGAGCACGGCCTGTTGCTGGCTGTGCAAACGGCGGACTGCATTCCAGTGCTGGTGGCCGATCGCAGGCAACGCGCGGTCGCCGCATTCCACGCAGGTTGGCGAGGAACGGTCAAGCGCATTGTGGAATCGGGCGTAGGCCGCATGCGGCTGGAGTTCGGCTCACGGCCGGAAGATCTGGTGGCCGCAATAGGACCTGGCTGCCTGGTGTGCTGCTACGCAGTCGGCGAAGAAGTGCTTTCGGAATTTGAATCGCAGTTTGCTTACGCGCAGGAGTTATTTCGCAAGGTCGAGAGCGCCGATGAAGTGCGGCGCAAATATCCCATGCTCTTTTTGACGCAGCGCCCGCCGGGGCACGGACCGATGGGGCCGCAATTGCACCTGGATCTGATTGAAGCCAACCGGCGGCAGTTATTGGCGGCGGGGCTCAAACGCCGGGCCATTGAAGTGGTAAGCGGCTGCACGCAATGCCACAGGGAGCTTTTCTTTTCGCACCGCGCTTCAAGGGGACACACGGGACGCATGATGGCCGTGATCGGAATTCGGGGAACGCCGAGCAACATGCACCGCGTCACTTCGCAGGGGAGGATTCGGGATTAGGACGCTTTGGCCGCTTCGCCGGGATTGACCAGATCGCGCAGTTCCTTGGAAGGCTTGAAGTAGGGGACCTTTTTGGCGGGAACTTCCACGCGCGCGCCGGTCTTGGGGTTCCGGCCGATGCGCGGATTGCGTTGACGGATACGAAACGAGCCGAAGCCGCGAATTTCAATTTTGTCGCCGCTCTGCAGGGCGCCGATGACAGAACTGAAGATGGTTTCGACAATCACTTCTCCGTCGCGGCGGGTCAAATCGCCCAAGGCCGTCACCTTTTCCACCAGATCCGCTTTTGTCATCTGCCTGAAACCTCCGCAATCAGCATAAACGGATTGTGCCGGGGCGCGCACGAAAATGCAAGCCCTTTGAGGAAATTATCCTTTGCACATCAGCAAGTTGGGGCGGGGCCGGAGGACGGCAGAGAAGCCGGCCGGGGGCCTCGGGTGGGGTATGATGTCGTGAGGCTGCCCATCGGAAACCTGGCTTGGCTCAAGGAAAATGGCCTACCCCACCTATAGCATCGTCATTCCTGCCTACAACGAGGCTGCGCGCATCCCCGGCGCTTTGGAGTCGGTGGTGAGCTGCGTGCGCCAGCGCGGCTGGTCGGCCGAAGTTGTCGTGGTGGACGACGGCTCGCGCGACAAGACCGCTCAGCTGGTGCGGGACTTTGCGGTCCAGGCGCCGGAGGTGAGGCTGCTCCAGAACCCCGGAAATCACGGCAAGGGCTACAGCGTGCGCAACGGGATTCTGCACTCTCTGGGCGAAATTGTGATGTTCACCGACGCCGATCTTTCCGCGCCCATTGAAGAGGCCCAGGACCTGTTCGCGGCCATTGCCGCCGGGGCCGACATCGCCATCGGCTCGCGCTGGCTCGAGCGCACGCGCCAGACCATTCGCCAGCCTCTTTACCGCCAGTTCTTCGGCCGCTGCTTCAACGCCGTTACCCGCGCCGTGATGGGACTTCCCTTCGCCGACACACAATGCGGCTTCAAGGCCTTTACGCGGACGGCCGCGCAAACCGTCTTCCAATTGCAGACCATCGAGCGCTGGGGCTTCGACCCGGAGATCCTCTTCATCGCTCTCAAGCGCGGTTACCGCATTGTCGAGGTCCCCGTGAGCTGGGCGCACGATGAACGCACGCGCATCAGTTACTTGAAGGATGGGATGAGGATGCTCCAGGACATCGCCAAGGTGCGCTGGAATGCGCTCTGCGGACGGTACGACAAGAAGGTCGAGCGGATTTCACGGGCCGGACTGGTGAAGTAGCAGCAGGCGAGTCGGCGGGTTCGCCAAATGCCCCGATCCCGGCGCGATTTCAGGTCAAGAACTGAGCACTTTAAAGGGGAGAAACGCGTCTTTTGCCTCGGCCAGCCGCGCTTGGACGGGCCGCCTGGAATTGTCCTGCCCGGGATGAGACTTCCCTCAGGCTCCGCACGTCCCTCGTAAACAGGCGCGGATGAGCAATTCCGGCGCCCAAAGAATTCGATCGATGGAGAAGCTCACATGATGAAGAAACTAGGGCTCGCAGTTCTGCTTTTCGCGTTCGCTTCGCTCACCGCGCGGGCGGCCGACTTTAACGGCAAATGGACCGCCGAAGTGCAGGGACGAAATGGACCGCAAACCATTAGCTTCGACTTTCACGTGGATGGCGGCACGCTGACCGGCAAGATCACCACCATGCGCGGCGACATGGACATCAGCAACGGCAAGGTGGATGGCGACAACATCTCCTTTGACCAGGTGATGAACTTCAACGGCAATTCGATGACCATGAGCTACAAGGGAATGGCCCAGCCCGACGGCACCATCAAGTTCACGCGCACGTTTGGCGGAGGCGGTGGCGGGGGTGGCATGGGCAATCGTCCTCCGCAGGATTTCGTCGCCAAGAGGGCTTCTGACAGCGCGCCGGCCGCGCCACCCACGCAGTAGGGCCGTGTCCGCGTGGATTGGTCGATTCCCGGGTCTCAAAATCGAGCCCTCCACCCCACCTGCCTGAACCTGTCCGTGGGAACTCCGGACCTCCAGCCCACGGTAATTCGGCGGTGGCCGCGTGCGATTTCCTTCGCAGGCGAGGGGAGCGCAATGATAGGGTGGACTCGAAGAGGCTGGAGGCCGAGTCCACCGTATGCTTTGCTGCCGTCGTTTGCGCCAGCGCCTGCTTCAACTTATCTGCTTCGCGCTGCTGGGTTTGTGGCTGAGTCCGCATCCGGGCCGCGCGCAGACGTTTGACGCCACCGGTCTTCGCGAGCCCACCGACCTGGGCGTGACATGGCTCGTGAAACCGGGCGACGATCCAGCCTATGCGCGCGCCGATTACGACGACTCCCAGTGGACGCAGGTGGATACGAACCACTCGCTGAAGGAGTACTTTCCCAATGGGAGTGGGGGAGTGTGGTGGTACCGGCTGCACGTAAAGGTGGCTCCCCACCAGACCGGGCTGACGCTGGAAGAGTAC
>JASHQH010000296.1 GCA_030037635.1 Acidobacteriaceae bacterium | reverse complement strand
GCTCCTCATCCTCAGCCAGGTCATTCTCTCCTTCCAGCTCAGCTTCGCCGTCGTTCCTCTCGTTCTGTTCACCGGCGACCGCAAACGCATGGGCCAGTTCGTCAACGGCCGCGCACTGCAAGCCCTCGCCTGGTTCACCGCCGCACTCATCGCCGGCCTCAACACCTGGCTCCTCGTCCAAGTCGCCCTCGGCCGCTGACCTCCCTCACCATCCCCTCCCGCCCAACAGAAGCCGACTTGCCGAGTAGCATCGGGCGGGGTGTGGAATATCTGGTTGAAACTAAAGGAACTGCCCGAAACATTTCGGCGGGAAACCGGCGGCAAAGGGGCTAGAATTAAAGCGAGGGCCGTCGCGATGAGAGACACCGTCCATCCGGGGAAGATGGTCAATCTTGCGACAGATCAATTAGTCGCAATCTCAAGACTGTTCTCGTCCAGCGTCGTTCACGAGCTGGCCCGAAATGGCAGATCTCCCCTGTTCGCAAGACTCGTTGCCCAATCGCAGATGCTGAGCTCGATGTCGTTATCCGAGCGAGTTCGCGCCGTCTTTGAGACTGCATTTTCACTATTGAAGCGCGAGGGTTACAGGCACGAATACATCTACAAGGCAGCCCTCACCCACAAAATCCTTTTCGGAAAACATTCGCTCCAGACTGCATCGATGATCAACGAATTTCGGGTGGGAGATTGCAAAGCTGACATTGCCATTCTGAATGGAACCGCGACTGTCTATGAGGTGAAGTCAGAACGCGACTCCCTCGCCAGACTAGAGCGCCAGGTCGCGGCGTACGCGACCGTGTTCGCGAAGGTTTATGTCATCGCGGCCGAGAGCCATATCAGCGCTGTGCTTGATACTGTCCCGGATTCCGTCGGAATTCTCTGCCTTAACAACCGCCACAATATCTCGACAGTGAGGGAGGCCATCGATCAACCCGAACGAACCTCTCCTGGCGCGATCTTCGATTCCATTCGGAGAGAGGAGGCGCGCATAATCCTCTCTTCGTTCGGCGTCTCGGTCCCTCCCGTACCAAACACCGAGCTATTTAAAGCCCTACGCGACGCATTTGTGAAACTCGACCCCATCCAGGCACAAGAGGGAATGGTTCGCGTTTTGAAACGCACGCGCAACCTGCTACCGCTCTCAGCCTTGGTTGACCAACTGCCCCCATCGCTCCAAACCGCGGCTTTGTCAGTCCCATTGCGTAAAGCGGATCACAGGCGCCTGGTCGCCAGCGTGAACACATCGCTGAGGGATGCCCTGGGGTGGGCTTGATCGCATGTATCATCCCTATTTTCGCGGCAAGCAATTCGAACTGCTTTGCATCCGAGAAATGGCTCCGACTTTCCAGGAAGCAGATTTCTGCCCGATCATCGAGCCCGTGAAAAACGTGCTTGGCGGCCTAAATCGAGCACTTGACGCCGTAGCGGAAGCGGGCGGTCGGGCGATCGTCATTGTTAACCCCCACCACGGTGAGCTGTCCGATTCGGGAACCCCGCTGAGCAATCTGCTTAAGGAAAGGTACTTGAATCTACCTGGCGTTTCCGCCGGAATACTGCTAAAGCAGAGCATGAGCACCTCCGAAGCTCTGCGGTGCTACCGCGACCACAAGTCGCATTCGCCCGTTTTGATCCACGCTGGATTTGGAGAGGCAAGGAAACTCGCCGAGGCGCTGGGAAAGCAGACCGATGAACAGTGCAACGTCTTTCTTGAGAATTATTGTGGGAAGCTATATCAAAAGCATTTCAGCGGCACCCGCAGGATCCTGATAAGGGACGGATTCGAGCGCAAACGCAACCGAGATTATGAATTGCTTGAGCGTTTTTCGGACCTCCACGCCACCTTCGAAGACGAAGGCATGAGCGGATTCGGAGACTTCCTGATTGTGGGAGACGATTACAGCGAAACCGGCGGGCCAGCTTATGCGGTCGCGATCCATTTGACCTTCATAGATCCCGACGACGACGATTCGATGTGGATCTATCACTTCGTGTCCGAAAGGCGTGACACGCCAACAGACCCCGCAGGGAAATTTGCCGAGGCGCTAGAGAAGATGATCCGCGTCATTGACAAGCGAACCTCCAAGGTTCTCGAAACCAGCGCGGTGAAGGAGTTCCGGGACCTCCACAGGCAAGGGCACTTCCCCGGGCTAGGCTACATTAAGAAACTCTCGATGAATCACCACGTAGAGACCCTTGCGGATTATTTTCAAAAGACGGCGTAGATCAGATGAGATGCTGCGCGGAGTGTTTTGGGGACCGTGGCCTGCGGCGGAACATAATCCCTCTTCACTCGCGCGCAACTGGGCGGTGTTCTTACTGTCGGACTAGCCGTGTCGCCATCGTAGCGCCGAGGGAGCTAGGCATCTATTTCGGGAGCCTGATAGACGCTTATCGTCCGGACCCCAAAGGCAAACCACTGGTCCAATGGTTCCGGCATGATTGGAACCTCTTCCGCCACCCGAGAATGGATGATTCCCGCGCCAGAGACCTCCTCGCCGAGATTCTCAACGATGGAACGATCGTTCGACGGCGGTTTTCACCCGTTAGCTTCCCCTCAGCTGTAAGCCTTAGCGATTGGGAAAAGCTCCGCGACGAATTGATGTACAACAACCGCTATTTCCCAAAAGAGACGATTGACCTTGATCGTCTAGAGGAACTCCTGCCACACCTCGCATTGGATGCTGACGAGGTTCCAACCGAGTGGTATCGAGCACGAATTCAGCCGGGCGATATACCCTTCCCCGCGCGCGAGATGGGTGCTCCACCAAAACGGATTGCATCGCACGGACGAGCTAACCCAGCGGGCATTCCCTACCTTTATCTCGGATCGAATTCAGTGACGGCTATTTCCGAGGTCCGACCATACACCGGCGAACGAGCATGCGTCGCAGATTTCAGGACGCGGCGCGGACTAAGAGTCATCGACCTGCGAAGCCCAAGAAAGACCGTTTCCCCATTTATTCTGGACACTGGCGGTATCGGAAGGCTTAGGAACGACCTGCCATTTCTCGAACGCCTGGGCGATGAGCTGACTCGACCGGTTCTTCCACAATCCGCCGCTATTGACTATACTCCAAGCCAGTACCTTTGCGAGTTCATCAAGAACTGCGGGTACCAGGGTGTCGTCTATCGAAGCTCAGTCAGCGACGGAATGAACTTGGCCCTTTTCGACCCAAGGCTCGCGCGTTGCGGTACGGTTACGCAACATCGTGTCACCCGCGTGAGCGTAGATATCGCCGCCGCACCTTAGCCTCACTTCGAAGTGCTGCCCATCCCGGTATCCGATCAGCCGACGGGTTACCCCACCCGACTAGCTCTTCCTCGCATTCGGGGACCGGGGATCCACGTCAAGGTTCAACCTGAACCGG
>JASHQH010000295.1 GCA_030037635.1 Acidobacteriaceae bacterium | reverse complement strand
CCGGTACAGCCACCAGCGCCTCGGGCAGGTCATCGATAAGCGTGCAGTCGAGGATGGTCGCGCCGCTTTGCGTCACCGCCAACTCGATCTCGGTCTCGCTGTCGAGCGCGGGCGCGTTGCTCCACGAACGTTCAATGGAAATCAGTTGGGCCGGAGGCAGGCGCAGGCCATCCAGCAGGAGTGCAAGGATCATCAGCACATCCCACGCCAGCATGCCGTAGGCCAGCCGCGCCGAAAAAAATCCAGGCAGCGCCAGCACCAGGCCGAAAGCCAGCAGCCAGATAGCGCGTGGCGTGAGTCCAAACGCAAACCATCGGCGTCGCAGGCGGCACTCGGCTTGCACCGGCTCGGGATGGAGCGATGGCGAGATCATTTTTCGATGTCAGCGTCAGATATCGGCACTCGGGTTAGCACCTCAAGCAGCTCTTCGTCGAGCTCGACGTCCTCAAAAATGTCGGCCTGGTAAGCAAGGAGGTCCTCAGCCTCGGCATTGAGATAGTCGGTCGCGGCATTGATCTTTTCAAGATCGCTTTGGCGGATTTTTTCTCTTTCCTCGTTTGTCATTAGATCGCCGTTTCTGATTCATCCCCGCGGCACCGCGACGGCGGCCAGCACGTCGGTCAGCACGCGATCGGCGTCGAAGCCCTCCAGCTCCGCTTCGGGCTTGAGCAGGATGCGATGGCGCAGCGCGGGCAAAACGGCGCGCTTCACGTCGTCGGGAATGATGTAGTCGCGGTCTTCGAAGGCCGCAAAGGCCTGCGCCACGCGCAGCAGGCAGATGGCCGCGCGCGGGCTTGCGCCCAGCGCCAGCATGGGCCACTCGCGGGTGCGGCGCACCAGGTCCAGGATGTAACCGTAGAGGTCGGCTTCGACGCGGATGGCGCGAATCTCAGCGCGCGCGCCCTCGAGCAACCCCGCAGCCAGCGGCTGGATGTCGGCCTGCTCGAGCAGATTGGTTCCGGCGCTGGCCTGATGCCGTTCAAGCATCATCCGTTCTTCGTCCGGGCTGGGATAACTCACCTTGATTTTGAGCAGAAAGCGGTCGAGCTGCGCCTCGGGCAGGGGATAGGTGCCCTCGAAGTCGATGGGATTCTCGGTAGCGAAGACGGTGAACCACGCGGGCAACGGCCGCCGCACGCCATCGCTGGTCACCTGGCGCTCTTCCATGCATTCCAGCAGCGCCGATTGCGTCCTGGGCGGCATGCGATTGATCTCGTCAACCAGCAAAAGGTCAGTAAACACGGGGCCGGTGTGAAAAGTAAAGGCGTCAGAACCGGGCCGAAAAATCGTGGTGCCGAGAATGTCGGCGGGCATCAAATCGGGTGTGCCCTGCACGCGCTGGAAGCCCAGGCCGAGCAACCGGCCCACCGACTTGACGATGAGCGTCTTGGCGATGCCGGGCACGCCTTCAAGCAAGGCGTGACCCTGCGTGAGCACGGCCACAAGAACTTCGCCGATTACTTCGTCCTGCCCGGCGATCACTCGCCCCAGCTCCGCCCGCGCTTGGGTGAGCAGTTGCTGCGTTGCCTTAAGCGTGCTCTGCGCCTGCGCGTCCGATCCCAAACCAATTTCCTCGTTCATGCCGTCTCCCCGATCTGAGGCCTGCTGTTTGGCGTATCTTCGGTCCATCTTTATCGTGGCACGCCGGCGCGGACCGCCGCGTCCAGTGTCTCACCGTGCCGGCTCAGCGTTTGGATGAGCGCCAGCGCCTGCTTTGGCTTCAGTTCCTGGCTCGCCATGGCTTCTTCGCAATCGGCCAGGTCTTTTTCCAATTCGGGAGCGGCGCCGGGAAAGCGGCGGCGCAAAGCAGCGGCCAGCTCCTGGGCATTCATCCTGGCTGCTTTCAGCCCGCACAAGCCGCCCATTTTGCGCCGGAAGCGATCGTAGGCCAGCTCGACGGCGGTGGTTGAAGCGCCGGCCTCGGCGTAGAGCGAGCCCAAAGCCTCAAGAAACTCCACCGGCGTGGCGCGTACCGGCGCGGGCAGGTCGCGCACCGGGCCGCGGCGGCGGCTGAAGCTGAAAACGATGAGAAGCGCGATCGCAATCAGTCCGCCTACCAGCAGATACATAGCCGGCCCGCGTGCGTAATACCATTGGGTGCGCGCTTCGCCGTGCAGCGACTCGTCCCAATAGAAGTGGTGGCCCTGGCGTGGGCCCAGCGAGTTCAAAAACAGGTTCAGGTTCTGGGCGCGGGCGATGGAAGCGTTCTCAAGCGGCGTGGAGCCGGCCCACCACACTACGCGGCCCTGCCCGTCGGCATATTCCACTACGGCCGGCGCGCCATCGCAGTTGTACTGGACGCGATCACCCGGCCGGTTCACGCCCCACGTAGCTTCAGGCACCATGAACGCCTCGCCGGAGCCGGCCAGCGGATCCAGGCCCTGCGGCGCAAGCTGGCAGGCGGTCTGGAATCGCGTGGGCGGGCGAACATTTCCTTTGGGCGCAATCAGGCCTCCCGACCATCCCGTCACCAGCACCAGCCCGCCGTGGGCAACGATGGTGCGCACCGCCTGCAGGTCGTCCTCGGCCATCACCAGCGGGTCGGCAACGATGACCACCGTTTGGCCGTCGGCAAGATTGGCGAGATCGGCCAGAGGCTGCTCCCACCGCTCCACTTTGTATCCGCTGGCCACCAGCAGATCGTAGGCGGCGCGCGCGCCGTGCTTGCCGGTCAGGTAGGAGCTGGGCACGGTGTTCTCGTCGCTGTTTTCGTTGCGCCCAAAGATCGCAGTGACCACGGCGAGCACGAGCACCGCGACCAGGCAGCCCAGCAGCAGCTTGCGGTCCTTGGCGTCGAGTGCGGCCAGGAGCTTCATTCCTTGTTCACCCCCAGCGCTGCGGCCTGCTTGAGCGCGGAATCAAAGTCAGCGGCCACGGCCGCGCGCCCGCCATACCAGGTGCGTTCAAAACTACGCGTCAAAGCTGTCAGCGCGGGGTTGCGCGGATCGGCGCCGGCAAGAAGGCGGAGATACTCGCGCGGAGTGCGGGCGCGGTCGGCCGGCCACAGCCGCATCGACTCCAATCGCGCAATCGAGGCCCAATAGAGGAAGTGAATGGCCTGGCGCCATTCCGCCTTGTCGGCCATGGCGCGCGCATCCTTGAGCCACAGTTGCCACTCGCGCGCTGAAGGCGCGCCCGGCGCAGGCGCCTCTTCCAGGACCAGCTGCGCGCGCGAGCGCCACTCGATGCGCAGAAGAAACCAGATGAGCGCCGTGCAGATGCCGCCCAACACCAGCAGCCGCGCCAGCCACGCAATCCATGGCGCGCGCGCCCCTAAACGCTCCAGGCCGGCAAGCAGGTCGTCGATACGATTCTCCAGCCACTCGCGCAGACGGTCGCTGGTTGAGATTTCGTTCACGCCCTGGTAAGCGCGCTGCGCAAGAATGATGTTCAGGGCCCGGCGCTCGGCGGCATAACTCGGATTTGCGGGCGCAGGGCTCGCCGCCTGCCGGGCATCGTCCTCAAGGCGCTGCCGCGCATCGGCGAGCAAGGCGTCTGCGGCTTGAGGTTGGTTCGTGGTTCTTGGAGCCGCTGCCAGCACTGAAGGCAGCACAGCCTCGCTGTGACGGCCGGCCAGATTCAATACGCTGCGCAGCCAATCGTAACGAACCTGTCGTGCAGGCGCGCCGCCCGATTGTTGCACCAGATCGTTGGGACCGACGCTTTTGGCATCGCAGGCGTCATGACCGGTTTCGCCGCCCGGTTTGCTTCCGCTCTGGGCTGCCTTTTCCGCGGCCCGCTGCTTCTGGCAGGCGGCAGCCAGCGCGTCGAGATCGAGAAGATGCTGCCGGTACTGCGCCAGGCTTACATCGCGCCAACCCGCGTCGGTGGGTTCCTGGGCGCGCGCAGAGGCGAGTGCCATTGCCAGCGCCAGCAGAGCCGCAACGCGCCACGCACCCGAGCCTGGCGGCGAAAAATTCATGGTTCTTCCACGGTATCAGGAGGCGCAACCGGCAAAGGAAGATTGGACTCGGCGCCCGGCGTTGGCGCAGCCGGCGCTTGCGCGACCAGCCCGGCCTGCTCCATCATCCACTCGATGTCGAAGCCTTCCTTGCGGATGCGCTGGTCATAGTAGAAGAGGACCAGGGCGATCCAGGGAACCGGCGCCAGCACAATCTGCGAAGCGATGTTGACGACGAAGTAGAGGATCGCGCCCAGAGCCATGCCGACGATCGCGGCTACTGAACCCTTCCCCGCCACCGAAGCTGCGGCAGTCACCACCAAAAGAATGAAATAACTGAGCATCGACACCGCGATTGACAGGGCTCCGATCAGCAGGTAGAGAACGAGGATGCGTCCGCGCGTTCCCTTGCTAAGCTTGTCTGCGCGTTGCAGCGACTCCCACGCCGTCTTCTTCTCGGCTACGCACACGGCCATCCCCATCGCGTAGCGCAATGCAAGCCAGACGATGGCGACAAGCGCCGCGGCAATCAGCAGGAATGCCAGAAAACCAAACGCGAAACTCGCAGCGGCTCCCGCGCCCGACCGGAAAGCGAGATAGATGAAGGGCGCGAGGATGATGGATGCAATGGCCGCGGGAACGCCCGCAACCAGGATGGTCTGCAATACGAGCAACCACAGATAGGTCCGGAAGCGGGGCCGAACGCCGGCGAGCGCGGCGCGGATGGTGAGCTTTTGGCCGCCGTGCACGCTGACCGCTGCCTGCGTGATGCCTCCGATGGAGAACACGTAAATTGCCAGGTAAAGCGGCGTCACGATGAGGAATGCGAGAATGAACGCGAGTCCACGAATCATCACCACGGAGCCTGCGCCGCCGGCCGCAATGCCCGGAACGGCGAAGAGCACTCCTGCGGGAATGGCCAGCGCGAAGGTGCACAGCAATGGCAGTGCAGCGGTTCCGGCAAACAACAGGAAATTGCCGCGGTAAAGTTGCGCGGTGCGGTCCAGGATTTCGCCCAGCGTGGAAGGCCGTAACGGTTCGTTCATGGCCGCTCTCGCTCACACCTGTTCCGGTGTGGTCAATCCCGATTGTGAATCGTCGCCGGGGTTCGCGGCGGCAGGTTCCTGCCGCTGGGGCATGAGTCCGGCTGCGTGCATCATCCACTCGATGTCGAAGCCTTCCTTGCGGATGCGCTGGTCGTAATAGAAGAGGGTGAGGCCGGTGGAGTAAATGGGGCCGATAAAGGTATTGACCACGAATGCAGCCAGCTGCGAAACCGCCAGCCCGATGAGCGGCACCGCATGACCCGGATGCTTGAAGCCGAAGAACAGGAAAGGAACAGCCAGCAGAAGGCCCATGGCCAGCCGGATGGCGTACACCAGGAGCCAGAGAACAAGGATGCGGCCGCGCGATCCCTTGCTGAGCTCAATGCTGCGCCGGATGGCCGCTCCGGTCGGCAACTCTTCAACCACGCAAGCCGGCATGGCCAGCGAGTAGCGCAGCCACATGATGATGCCGTAGACCGCGGCGGCCGTGAATATCGGCATCAGAACCACCATTCTGGCCAGAAATCTGACCGCAGCCGCGGGGTTGAAAGCCGGCGGGTGCTGCGCCACCTGGGGATTGAGGAGGAAGCCGCTGGGCATGTACGCGAAGAGAATGGCGAACAGCGCGACGTAGGCCAGAAACAGCGGCGCCCAGGCGCGCGACATGGTCACCGTCATCAGCCAGAGATAGCGGCCCAATCGCGAAAGGATGCTGCCTGCCGCCGCGCGCACCGTGGCCGTCTGCCCCAGATAGATCCATGCCACGACGCGGTTGAACGCGACGATCGCCAGACCCGCAACCAGAGACATGGCCAGTATCTGGATGCCCAGCGACACAGCGTAAAGCCACTCGAGATGCGGGGGAATATTCGGATAGCCGAGCAGCGCCAGGGAACCGAGGTGCAGCATCTGAACCAGCAGCATGACGCCGGCAAAGATGGCGGCAACACTGATGAACAGCAGGAAGTTGGTGCGGTAGAGCTCGGCGGTGCGGTCGAGGAGCTCACCCAGAGTCAAAGGCCGTAGCTGGTTTTCCATGGCAAAAGTGCTCCCAGCGATGATTGATTTTGGAAGCGTGAGAACTGTATGGCGTGAACGCTTGCAGGGATCGTAGCACAGGGTGCGCAAGCGCCGTTAGCAAAGCGCGCCGGCGAGAAACCGGCAAAGCAAGGCCGGCGCTGCTGCCGGCTGTAGCCGGGGCTCGATGCCGCTCCCGAGGATGTTCCCCCACCCAAGCAGAGCTTGGATGGGGCACCCGCGCGCGGAGATCGGGGCAACCGAAATTGAACACCAGGTGGGAGAAAAACCGGGGAAATGGCCTTGTTTGGAGCTCCGGGGCCATGATTCGGCGCCGTTTTCTGCCGCGATTTTGAAGTCGATTCTTTGATTCCAAAGGAGTTATATGTGAAAATATACCCCC
>JASHQH010000294.1 GCA_030037635.1 Acidobacteriaceae bacterium | reverse complement strand
CGGGAGTTGCGCATCCGCGGGCGCGGCGTTCCCTACCTGAACGAAAAGGGACACGGCGATCTGGTGGTGAAGGTTGTGGTGCAGATTCCGCGCAAATTGAACCGCGCGCAGCGGGAGCTGGTGACCAAGCTGGCGGAAACCATGACGGTGGAAAATCATCCCACCGCGCCCGGATTGATTGAAAAGATGAAGGATCTCTTCAGCTAGAAAACAGCAATTAGCTCTTAGCCATTCGGTTTTCGGTGCCGGGTTGCGCTTTTCTTCTCCGGTAAAGAGTGCGCTTCGCTGTTGTGTGTCGCCTGGAAGCAAGCGGCGCCGATTACATCGCCAGCAGGGTGATCGCGGCGATGGCAGCGCCGATAAAGAGGCTCATGCGATCGGTGAGGGCAAAGACCATCGGATCTTCTTCGAGCCGACCACGCGAAGCCAGCAGCCAAACGCGGCAGAGCCAGAGAATCATGAGCGGCATAATGAGCCAAAGCCGCTGCGGGTGATGGTAGAGCACCACAATGTCGCTGCTGCTGATATAGATGGCGAAGATGACCACCGCCGCAAAGGCACTGGCAACGCCGAAGCTGCGCAACGGATCGATGTCGGTGATGAGATAACCGCGGTCGTTGCGGGGCGGCGATGCACTGCTGCGCAGATTCTCGAGCTCTGCGCATCGCTTGACAATGGCCAGAGAGAAAAAGAGGAAAACTGAGAACCCGGCCAGCCAATGCGAGATGTGCGTTTGTGTCGCCGCGCTGCCCGCCAGCAGACGCAGCGTGTACAGGCCCGAGAGCACCAGCACATCGACCAGCGCGAAGCGTTTGAGGATCCAGGAGTAGGCAACGGCGGATCCCAGATACAGCAGCAACCAGGCGTCGAATGCCACGGGAAGCAGGCGAGCACCGGAAAGCGCCGCAAGCAGGAAAAGGGCGGCAATCGAGAGACCGGCTACGGCCGAGAGGTCGCCGGCGGCAAAGGGGCGCAGGCACTTTTGCGGGTGGCGGCGGTCGGCCTCAATGTCGAGCAGATCGTTGACAATGTAAGCCGACGAGGCAGCGAGACTGAAACACGCAAAGGCGAGAAGAGCGGTAAGAAGCCGGTGCGCCGCAAAGATGTGGGCCAGCAGAAGGGGCAGAAAAATGAGCAGATTCTTCGACCATTGATGAGGCCGGATGGCGCGAAAAACAGACCCGAAGGGCCGGGCGCGCTCGGCAAAGACACGCGTGGGACGGATGTGACGGTGGCGAAGCCTGAGGCGCAGGCGGAAGCTGGGATTGGCCACCATGGTTTCAGTGGCGTGGGCCAGCAGAGGCAGGTCGGGCACGTCGTTGCCGATGTAGTCAAAGGCCCCGTGGCCCAGCTCGGCATGGAGGCGATCGAGCTTGCGGTTTCCGGTCAGATTGATGGCGCCGTCACTGGCCAGGACACCGCTGAAGACGCCGAGATAATCGGCAATGCGCCGGGCAAGGTGTACATCGGCGCCCGTAAGCAGGTAGATTGGACGGCCCTGGGCGCGCTGATCGCGCAGGAATTGCAAGAGCTTGTGGTTGTAAGGCAAATGAGCGACATCGAGAGAGACGTGACTGGTGACAAAGGCCTTCAACGCGGCTTTGCCGTGCAGCAGGCGCCCGGGAAGCGCGAGCAAAAGGGCGGGGTGCGTGCGTACCAGCACAAGCAGGGAATCAATGAGGGTGTCGGATTTGACAAGAGTGCCGTCGAGGTCGACGCAGAGGGGCCGGAGAACTGCCAGGCCTGATACCGGTTGAGTAAGGACCTCGGCCACTCGTTCACCGTGGCAGACGGGATTGGTGGAGCTGAGCGGGATCGAACCGCTGGCCTCCTCGTTGCGAACGAGGCGCTCTCCCAGCTGAGCTACAGCCCCACGTGTGACTCTCCCATCTTATCAGCGATGCCAGTCTGGGAGAAGGGTGGGAAGCGGCGTGCGCAGGGTGCCATTGTGGGTTTGGATTGCTTCGGCTGGTGCATGAAACCGGGATTCGCGTAGAGTTGTGGGGTCAATTGCGGAGGGTTTGGAATTGAGGATTGAGATGAAATGCTCGGTAGTTGCAGTAGGCGCGGCGCTGGCGTGCGCGGCGGTCGGATTAGCGCAGGCGGGAAAGGGCGAACAGAACCAGGACAAAGCGGGCGCATTGGGGATTTTTGAGAGCCAAACCGACGTGGGCCAAGTGCATCCTGACGGCACCGCCTCTTTCGACGCGATGAGCGGCGTGTACACGATCGCGTCTTCCGGGGCGAACCTGTGGGCAACGACCGATGGGTTTCACCTGCTTTGGAAGAACGTGTCGGGCGACCTGTCGCTGACCGCGGATATCGAACTGGGGGCGCCGTCGGCCGGATCGAACCCGCATCGCAAGGCGCTGGTAATGTTCCGGCAGACGCTGGATGCGGACTCGGCATATGCGGATGTGGCAGTGCACGGCTCGGGCGAAACGGCGCTGCAGTACCGGCGCACGAAGGGCGATACGACGCAGGACATCGCCTTCGATTTAGGCGCACCGAAGAGGGTGCGGCTGGAGAAACGCGGCGACACCATCACCCTGTTTGTAAGCATGAAGGGCGAGCCGCTGCACCAATCGGGAGCGGCGATCAAGCTGCATTTTGCCGAGCCTTTCTACGCCGGGCTGGGAGTGTGCGCGCATCAGGATGGCGCAGTGGAGAAGGCAACCTTCTCTCATGTTGAGCTGAAACCGCTCGAGGCGCCGCAGAATCCGGCCGCAATGGTTCTTTACAGCACGCTGGAAACGATTGCGATCGACAACAATGCGCGCATGGCGTATGTGATCCTGACGGGCGAGGGAAAGATGGAAGCGCCGAACTGGTCAAGAGACGGGAAGACGCTGGTTTTCAATCGCGACGGGCGCTTGTGGACGGTGCCGGTAGCAGGCGGCGAGGCGCGTGCGATCGATATTGGCAATGCGACGGATTGCACGGGCAGTCATGGGCTTTCGCCCGACGGCAAATGGCTGGCGATGACCTGCGCGACGACGGACCATCCCGGGAGGCGCGTGTACATTGCGCCTTCGTGCGGAGGGACGCCCCGCATGGTAACGACGAATGCCAACTCGTATTTCCATAGCTGGTCGCCCGATGGCAAGACGATTGTGTTCACCCGGCCCGCGAATGGGAGCCTGAACATCTTTTCGATTCCGGCGGAAGGCGGCGACGAAACGGCGCTGACGACGGGAGCAGGAACAAGCGACGATCCCGACTACTCGCCGGACGGGCAATTCATCTATTTCAATTCCGATCGTGCGGGCGGAATGCAGATCTTTCGCATGCGGCCGGATGGATCGCACGTGGAGCAGATCACGTTTGACGAGAGGCGCAACTGGACGGCTCATCCTTCGCCCGATGGCAAGTCGGTGCTGATTCTTTCGTACGCAAAGGACGAAACCGGGCACCCGGCGAACAAGGATGTGACGCTACGCATTCTGGATGTGCCGACCGGAAATGTGCGCGATCTGGTGGAGATCGAGGGCGGGGCCGGCACCGACAATGTGCCCAACTGGGCTCCGGATGGAGCGCACTTCGCCTTTGTGAGTTACCAGATGCTGCCGGCCGGAAACGACGGGATGTGGGAGTAAATCGAGCCTATTCATAGAGATAGGCCGCGCGAGAGGCGCGATTGAGAGACCGCGCTCGCCTCGACAAGCCAGCTAAATAAATCTGAAATACCTATTTAAAAAATAGGTATTTTACAGTATCCTTACAGACTATGGCAAAGAACTCCGAATTCCGCGATCTTTTCCCTGGCGCTCTCGAAGTGATGATTTTGCAGTCGTTGCGGCTGAGACCCATGCATGGCTATGCGCTGGTCAAGCACATCAAGCAAGTCTCCGGCGAATTGCTCCAGGTGGAAGAGGGCTCGCTCTATCCGGCCTTGCAGCGCATGCTGAGGGCGGGGCTACTTGAGTCGGAGGCCGGTGTGTCGGCCAAGGGCCGTCCGACACGGATTTACCGGTTGACTGAAGCCGGGCTGCGCCATCTTGAGCAGGAAGTGATCAGCTTCGAGAAGATGTTCGCGGGTATTACCCGGGTGCTGGCTGCGGCCCGCGGATAGCCGCGCTCGAGCGCGCGATGGAGATCCCCTGATGCATTGGCTGGCTCAACTCTTTACGCGTCGCCGCCGCTACGACGACATTTCGGTATCGATTGAGGAGCACATTGCCGAGCGTGCCGACGAACTGGAAACCGACGGCATGCCGCGGGCCGAGGCCGAACAAACTGCGCGCCGGGAGTTCGGCAACGTGGCGCTGCTCAGCGAGCGCAGCCGGGAAGTGTGGCAGTGGCCCGCGCTGGAATCGCTTCTGTCGGACGTGCGGCTCACTTTCCGGCGGCTCCGCAAGGCTCCCGGCTTCGCGGCCACCGTTCTGCTCACGCTTGCAATCGGCATCGGCGCAAACACCGCTGTTTTCACCGTCGTCGACAGCGTGCTGCTGAAGCCGCTGCCGTATGCAGACTCCGAAAGAATCGTTGCGCTCTGGCTCGACGCTCCCGGCTCCGGCGGCCTGGCCAGCTCCTCCAGCGGCCTCAATCTTTCCGCTTCAATGTATTTGACTTTCGCGCAGCAGAACCGGACCTTTGCGTCGCTCGGCGTCTGGGTGCCGCGGACAGCGAACGTTACCGGCATCGCTCGGCCGGAGCAGGCGCAGATGGAAGGCGTCAGCGATGGAGTGCTCGAGACCCTTGCGGTCCCACCCGCTGTGGGCCGCTGGTTTTCGCCGTCCGACCAGGAACCGGATGGCGCGAAGACCGTCATGCTCAGTTACGGCTACTGGCAGCGGCGTTTCGGCGGCGACCGGAGGGTCATCGGCCGCGCCATTCAGGTGGATTCGGTTACCAGAACGATTGTCGGCGTGATGCCGCGCGGTTTCCGGATGGTCGATCAGGATTTCGATATTCTGGTTCCGCTCGCGTTCGACCCCAGCAACCAAAAGCTCGCCGGCTTTGGGTACAACGGCATCGGTCGCCTCAAGCCGGGCGTCTCGCTGGAACAGGCTGACGCCGACATCGCGCGGCTGCTTCCAGTCTGGATGGACTCCTGGTCCAACGGCCCGGGCACGAATCCGCATTTTTACGAGCGATGGAAGATCGTGCCCAACTTTCGCCCGCTCAAACAGCTCGTCATCGGCGACGTGGGCAGCGTGCTCTGGGTGGTCATGGCGACGGTTGGGCTGGTGATGCTTATCGCCTGCGCCAACATTGCCAATCTATTACTGGTGCGCGCGGAGTCTCGCCAGCAGGAACTTTCGATTCGCGCTGCGCTGGGCGCGGGTCGCGCGCGAATCGCCCGCGAGCTGCTGGTGGAGAGCCTCGTCCTGGGCGTCATTGGCGGCGCAGCGGCCATGGCCGTTGCCTGGAGCGGCCTGCGGCTTCTGGTCGCTATCGGTCCGGCCGAGTTGCCTCGCCTCAGCGAAGTCGCTCTCGATGGCCGCTCGGTGCTGTTTACGCTGCTGCTGTCGATCTTTTGCGGCCTGCTGTTCGGCTCCGTCCCCGCGTGGAAATACGCACACTCCACGGCTCCACTCACGCTGAAAGCGGCCAGCCGCACCGCGAGCGAAGGCGGCGCGCATCGCCGCTCGCGCAACGTGCTGGTGGTTGTACAGGTGGCCCTGGCCCTGGTGCTCATGATCTGCGCTCTGCTCATGATCCGTACTTTCGCCGTGCTGCGCAGTGTCGAGCCGGGCTTCGCCGATGCCCGCCACATTGAGCTGATAAGCGTGTGGATTCCCGATTTGCTCGCCGCAGATCCGCGCGAGGTGGCGCGGATGCAGCAGCAGATTGCGGCCAACCTCGCGGCCATTCCCGGTGTTTCGTCGGCTGCGTTCGCTGCGGATGTCCCCATGGACGGCAACGATGCCAACTGGGACACCGTTGCCGTAGAAGGCAGGGCTTATCAGGGCGGCGAGGGGCCACTGCGGCTCTACAACTACGTTTCGCCGCAATACTTTCGCACCATGGGCACGCACATTGTAGCCGGCCGCGACTTTACCTGGGACGATCTGAACAACCTGAGCCCGATGGTTATCGTCTCTGAAAGTTTTGCGCGCGAGAACTGGGGCTCGGCCCCGGCCGCCATCGGCAAACGCGTGAAGAAGTATGCCAACTCGCCCTGGCAGCAGGTCATCGGTGTGGTCAAAGACGTTCATGTTCACGGCGTAGACCAAAATGCCCCCGCTACCGTCTACTGGCCCGCCATGTTCTACGACCGCTTCGATCCCACGCCGCAGATGGACGGCCTGCGCTTCGTCAGCTTTGTGGTACATACAAGCCGCGCTGGCACTGACGGTTTTCTCAACCAGATGCAGCAGGCGGTCTGGTCAGTCAATTCGGACTTGCCATTGGCCTCGGCCAACTCGAACCTGCCGCTCGCCTCGGTTGGCACGATGCAGCAGCTTTACGTGCTGTCGCTGGCACGCACATCGTTCACGCTGGTGATGCTGGCCATTGCGGGGACGATGGCCATGGCGCTAAGCATCCTGGGCGTCTACGGCGTACTCTCTTACGCGGTTTCGCAGCGCACGCGCGAGATCGGCATCCGGCTGGCGCTAGGCGTACCGCGCAGCCAGCTGAGCTGGATGTTTGTGCGCTCCGCGCTTCTGCTCACGGCGGCTGGAGTCCTCATCGGCGCCGGCGCGGCCGCGGGGGTTACACAGTTTCTGCGATCGCTGCTTTTCGGCGTCACTCCGCTTGATCCGGTCACGTACCTGGCGGTTCCGCTAGCGTTGGCTGTAGCTGCCCTGCTGGCAAGTTACTTGCCGGCGCGGCGCGCGGCAGCGGTAGATCCCGTGGTGGCGCTGCGCGCGGAGTAGCGCCGAGGCCGCCAGAACGCTTTTTCGAATGCGATGATCGGTGATTAAGTCTTGAGCGCCGCCAAGCTGTCTTCGAGGGTGGCATCGACGGCGAGAATCGAATCGGTCTTGGTGTACGCCAGCACCGACTTGACGCGCGGAGCGACGCCGCAAAGTCGCAATGCGCCGCCCCTGGAACAGAGGGAGCCATAGACATAAACGAGCATGCCGAGTCCGGCGCTGTCGATATGGTCGACGTGGGTGAGATCGAGCACGATTTTATGGACGCCGCTGTTGATGAGAGTCCGCACCTGTGATTCAGCCAGGCTGAGCGAGGAACCGAGCGTGATCGGTCCCGTCAGGGTGACCACGGCGCAACCGTCGTCATGATGGCCGATCGATGCACTCACAGGCATGGGAGAATTCTACTCCGGCAGGCCCGGGAAAGAGAGGATTGTTGTTCTTGCGTGTTGGCCGAGGCGCGGCAAAGCAAAGGCCGGGGACGATGCCCCGGCCCTTTTCTCTGACAGAACTAGACCACCTAGACCCCAGAGAACTCGAAAACTGCTACAGCTGGTTCATGTTTTGCAGGAATTCGGCGTTGTTGCGGACCTTTTCGAGGCGGCTGATGAGCAGTTCCATGGCTTCGACGGGCGAGAGCGGGTTGAGCACGCGGCGCAGGATGAAGACACGCTGCAGATCCTCCTTGGGGATGAGCAGCTCTTCTTTGCGGGTGCCGGAGCGCTGGATGTCGATGGCCGGGAAAACGCGCTTGTCGACCAGCTTGCGGTCGAGGATGATTTCCATGTTGCCGGTGCCCTTGAACTCCTCGAAGATGACTTCGTCCATGCGCGAGCCGGTGTCGACGAGGGCCGTAGCGATGATGGTGAGCGAGCCGCCTTCCTCAATGTTGCGGGCAGCGCCGAAGAAGCGCTTGGGCCGCTGCAGGGCGTTGGAGTCGACGCCACCGGAGAGGACTTTGCCGGAGGGCGGAACGATGGTGTTGTAAGCGCGTGCAAGACGCGTGATGGAATCGAGGAGGATGACGACGTCGCGCTTGTGCTCGACCAGGCGCTTGGCCTTCTCGATAACCATTTCGGCCACCTGGACGTGGCGGGCGGCAGGCTCGTCGAAGGTGGAGCTGATGACTTCGCCTTTGACGGAGCGCTGCATGTCGGTAACTTCTTCGGGACGCTCGTCGATGAGCAGGACGATGAGAACGACTTCGGGGTGGTTGGAAGTGATGGAGTTGGCGATGGACTGCAGAAGCATGGTTTTGCCGGTGCGGGGTGGAGCGACGATGAGGCCGCGCTGGCCCTTGCCGACGGGGGTGAGCAGATCCATGACGCGCCCACTGATGCCTTCGCGCACAGTTTCCATCTTGACGCGCTCCTGGGGATAGAGCGGCGTGAGATTGTCGAAGAGGATCTTGTTGCGCGTTTCCTCAGGCGACTCAAAGTTGATGGCTTCGATCTTGACGAGCGCGAAATATTTCTCGCCCTCATGCGGGGGGCGTACGTTGCCGCTGATGGAATCGCCGGTTTTGAGGTCGAACTTGCGAATCTGCGACGGCGAAACGTAGATGTCGTCAGGCCCGGGCAAGTAGTTGTAATCGGGCGAGCGGAGGAAGCCGTAGCCGTCAGGCAGGATTTCGAGCACGCCTTCGGCGAAGATGTGCCCTTCCTTTTCGCTCTGCGCCTGGAGGATTTTGAAAATGAGATCCTGCTTGCGCAGGCCGCTGGTGCCCTGAATTTCGAGAGTGCGCGCAATGCGGCTCAACTCGGTAATGTTTTTTTCCTTGAGTTCTGCAATGGTCATGTTCACCTGCACGAAGGCGGGATGTGTTGTGAGGGGATGCGGAGCACTGTGCTCCAGAAGAGATCGTTCGAGGGGTTTTCAGAAATGCAGCCAGCGCAAAGGAAGCTTAACAACAAGCTCCAACTCGTTTGGAGTCGCGAAGCGCCGGGAAAGAACTGACCTCAATGGGAGAGCTACCCTGAAACCGCTATTTGGACGATCGAATGGAGGGAGAGAGACGCCGCTACGCGGCACGGCGCCTTTCTACCGGTTGGGCCGCAGCCGCCTCCTCGGGCGACTCGGCTTCGGGTCTGGCTGACTCAAACCGACACAAAACATCATTGGTCGTATCTTGCAACCGTGTATTTGGCTTGTGAAGCTTGCGAGTTGCTTTACTTGCCAGTTGACAGAGCTGGTAGCGATTAGACACATGCGAAAGTGCCTTAAAAACAAGATCGGAACGCATTGCTTATCTCCTTCTTTTTTAGTTACCTGCGCTGGAAGAGCTGGTAAGCCCTGCCCTCGCAGTTCAAGGGGGACCAATACAATCGGAGGGTCCGCCCCAAATTACCGCTTCACTTCTTAGACGCACGCTTAAAGCCCAGTGACTCGCAAATCTTCAAGGGACGTTGCGTGGAATGAAATGGACGCCACACCGCAGCCGGAGATGCAGTTTGCAACTTGGAAAAACCAAGTGCTTGCATAACCATTGCCGGTGCCGTCGAGACGGCAGGGCATCAACAGAGCCTACGCTCAAATATGATGCTGGAAATGGCAGATGGGCACACTTAGCTGCAGTTCCACAACCTGCCCTCTACGGATGGCTAGCTTGAGATTATAACCAACCCAGCCCGGGGTCAATAGTTATTTCGGGGCAAGAAGGGGGGCCAGGCTGGTTTTCGGGCGGTGGCCCGCGAGGAAGACCCGAGCTCCCGTATCTTTCCATGTAATTCGTTTAAATTGATTGACTTAGATTGAGCAGATTCTTGAGGCATTTGATCCCGAATTGGATGCGTCACAGGCTTTGCTGACCGTGAAGGAACCTCCGCCGTTACCTGGGCCGATTTCTCCGTCCAAGTGCGCCCCAGTGCCAGACGACCGCACCCTCATGAGCAAGCGCCCGCGTTCCGTCAAGGCGGAATGCGGCTGGCTTGGGCTCCCTTGGGCGCGGCGCGGGGTAGAGCTTCAGCTCCAATAGCTGCGATCGAGCGTCCGATATTGAATTGCTTCGGCGAGATGGGCGACGGTCAGGGATTCCGTGCCTTCCAAGTCCGCGATGGTGCGTGCCACTTTAAGGATGCGATCGTGGGCGCGGGCGGTGAGCCCTTGCTGCTGCATGGCGCGCTCCAGCAGGCGCTCGGCGTCGGCGCCCAGCTCGCAGTAAGTACGAATCTGGCGAGTGGTCATCTGTGCGTTGGCGTAGATTTTTTCGCCGCGCTTTTTGAAGCGCTGGCGCTCGCGCGCGGTCATCACGCGGGCGCGGATGTGCGCGGAGCCTTCGGCTGCAGCGCCGCCGCGCAGCTCCTTGTATTGAACGGCGGGCACTTCGATATGGATGTCGATGCGATCGAGGAGCGGTCCGGAGATTTTGGCCACATAGCGCTGGATCATGGGCGGCGTGCACATGCACTCGCGCGACTTGTCGTTGAAGTAGCCGCAGGGACAGGGATTCATGGCCGCGGCCAGCATGAAGCGCGCAGGAAAACTGAGCGACATGGAGGCGCGCGCAATAGTGACGGTGTGATCCTCGAGCGGCTGGCGCATTACTTCGAGAACGTTGCGGGGAAACTCAGGCAGCTCGTCGAGAAAGAGCAGGCCGTTGTGAGCGAGTGAGACTTCGCCCGGGCGCGGCACCATGCCGCCGCCGATCAGGCCGGCATCGGAGATGGTATGGTGCGGCGAGCGGAACGGCCGCTGGGTCACCAGGCCTTCGCCATTCAGGACGCCGGCCACGGAATGAATCTTGGTGGTTTCGAGGGCTTCTTCGAAGGTCAAGGGCGCAAGGATCGAGGGCAAGCGCTTGGCCAGCATGGTCTTGCCGGAGCCCGGCGGCCCGATCATGAGGATGTTGTGGCTGCCGGCCGCCGCCACCTCGAGAGCGCGCTTGGCGGTCTGCTGGCCGCGCACATCGCAAAAGTCGATGGTGAAGTGCTCGAGCC
>JASHQH010000293.1 GCA_030037635.1 Acidobacteriaceae bacterium | reverse complement strand
CCGAATCTGCAGCGGGAGTATCCACTGAAGAACATCGTGGGCGACTACGTGCACACTTTCACGCCCACGTTGCTCAATGACTTTCGTCTCGGAACCCAAATCTTCCCTGCCAACGACCAGCTCTATACCTCGGCCGTGAGCGGCAACATCAATACCACCATCGGCCTTCCCGACGTTCCCGTCAACGTGCTGCCCCAGATCAACATGGGATACGGAAGCGTGGGCGGCAGCGACGGTCCCGAGGTCTTCCATGACACCACCAGCCAAATCGAAGATTCACTCACCTGGACGCATGGGCGGCACTCGATCCACACCGGCTTCCAGTGGCTGCACTACGCCATGAACGACACCTACGCGGGCAACAACGGCGAAGCCGGCGTGTGGGACTTCACCGGCCAATACACAGGCAACGGAACCTCCAACGGGATGGCCTACGCGGACTTTCTGCTGGGCCTGCCGGAGCAGGTGGGCGTGGGCGAGCCCGTTCACTTCCATCTCGTCAACAGCCTGGGCGCCGGATTTGTGCAGGACAACTACCAGGTGCGTCCCAACCTCGCGCTGAACCTGGGCCTGCGCTATGAAGTGGTGACCGCGCGCGGCGACCGCAATAAGAACAACAACATCAACTTCAATCTGGTCACCGGCGCGCCGGAGGTGGGAACCAATTACAACACCTACAAAGGTATCGGCGACGTTGAGCCGCGCTTCGGCTTCGCCTGGCAGCCCTCCTTCGCCCGGCAGACCGTGGTCCGCGGAGCCTACGACATCTCCAGCTTCATGGAGGGGAACGGCATCAGTAATATGGCCGTCATTAATCCTCCCAATTCCATCCTGATCAACCAGTTCAACACTTCCGGCGCCAACCTGCTCTACCCGCAGTACACGCTCACCAACGGATACGCGCCTTACCAGAATGCGTGCACCGTCGCCCTGTTGCAGGCTCTGTCGCCCTCCTGCCTCAGCGGAGAAGTGACGCACGCTACCGATCCGAACCTGCGGCCGGCCATGAACCAGCAGTGGAACTTCACCGTCCAGCACCAGTTCAAGAACAACTTCACCGCGTCCATAGGCTACGTAGGCGACAAGGACGATCACATGACCGATATCTTCTGGTACAACCAGAAGGTCCTGACCTCGGGTACACAACAGGTGAATGTTGGAACCTCGTCTGCCCCCGACTATGTGACCGTTCCCGCGGTTGCGGCGGGCCCATACATGCAGGAACTGGTTGCCGCGGGCGTGTCGCAGGCTCGCTTTAACGGTTCCAACGCCGTTTCGCGTTACGAAGCGCTGGAAGCGACCCTGGCGCAGAAGCGCTTCCACGACCTCGATCTGCAGGCTAACTACACTTGGTCGAAATGCCTCAGCAACTCGCTGGGCTACTTCGGCTCCTATGGCGATGAGGAAGGCGTTGGCGAACAGCAGAACGAAGGCGGCGGCAACTTCTTCCAGAACGAGTATGACCCCATGGGCGACTACGGCAAGTGCACCATCGATGCTGCGTCGGCCTTCAATATGTACGCCCTCTACGATCTGCCCTTTGGCCCGGGCAAGGCCATCGGGAGTGGCCTTCCCGCAGGGACACTGGTCGGCGGCTGGAGCCTTGCTTTCGACACCACCTTGCGCTCAGGCTTCGCAGTTACTCCGTACGACGGTGAGTATTTCGGTTCCTTCAACCCGGCCGCAGCTTCAAACCTGACCGCGCCCTCTTACGTCGATCGCGCCAGCTGCGTCGGCGGCCAGGCCTTCAACACGAACATGTCCGGCGCAACCCAGATCGGATCCAGCATCGGCGTGCTCAACCTCAACCCTAAGGCGGTCATCCCACAAGCGGATGGCCAGTTCGGCAACTGCCAGGCGGGTTCGCTGCGCGGCCCGCATCTCAAGACGGCCGATCTGAATGTGGAGAAGGCCTTCACCATCAGCGAAAAAGTAAATCTGACATTCATCGCTCAATTTATGAACCTGACCAACACCCCCATCTTCAGCATTCCGAACACCTGGGACGACAACTACAGCTCGTGCGAGTATTGCTCGGGCGTGCGTACCACCGGTCCCAACGGCGGCGGATACGACACGGTGGGCGTGTACGGGTTGATGGATGGCTCGAACCCCGGGCGCCAGATGGAGTTCGCGATGAAGCTGAACTTCTGACGTTCTCGAAGTGGCAGCGTTCCGGCGCCTGGAAGAAGCGGAACGAAGCAAAACCTTGAAGCTCGAAGCGGGCGCCTTCGAGCTTCAGTGCTGCGCTGATTTTGCGCCTGCAACAGCCCCGTGGTTGTCCTTTTTGAGCCCAACCATGCTCCCGGGTGAGCAGCGATCTGCCCGCAAAGAGGATTCCCATGATCGGCAGCGCGCTCCTAAGCAAGCCGCAGTCCGTTCGCAAGCATCCGGCTTGCTGGGTACCTACAGTTTATTTTGCTGAAGGCCTTCCCTTTTACATCGTGAATTACATGGCGCTCTTCTTCTTTCAGAAGATGGGCGTGGCCAACGCGGTAAACACGCTGGCCATCAGCCTGCTCGCGCTGCCCTGGACGCTGAAACCCATCTGGAGCCCGGTGCTGGAGATGTACCGGACCAAGAAGTTCTTCGTCGTGCTGATGGAAATGGCAGGCGGATTGACCCTGGTGTTGCTGGCATTGAGTCTGAACCTGCCTGGGTTCTTCCGCTACGCGGTGGCATTGCTTGCTGTGCTGGGATTCTGTTCAGCGACGCACGATATTGCTACTGACGGAATCTATATCGCCGCTCTCACACCCAGTGAGCAGGCGGCCTACGTGGGATGGCAGGGGAGTTTTTACAACCTGGCGCGAGTTTTCTCCATGGGCGCCTTGTTATGGCTGGTGGGTATGCTGACGGACCGGATGGCGCGCGCTCATGCCGCGTCGGCGGCCGTAAATGCGTGGATGACGACCTTCGCAGCGGCCGGCCTGATCCTCGTGGCGCTCGGAACCTACCATCTGCGCATGTTGCCGTCAGGGGGCGAAGCGCGACGGCAGGAAAGTGCGCGGCAGATAGCTGAGACCTTCTGGGACGTGGTGGCGAGCTTCTTTAAAAAACCGCATGTGATTCTGCTGCTGGCCTTCATCTTTCTCTATCGCGTCGGAGAGGGCCAGGTCATCAAGGTAGGGCCGCTTTTTTTGCAGGCGGCGAGGGCCGGCGGCGGGCTGGGGCTGGATCCAAAAGCCGTGGGAGCAATCTACGGCATCTTTGGCAGTGTGGCCTTCGTGTGCGGCAGCGTGCTCGGCGGTTACTTCACCTCGCGCCTCACGCTGAAGCGCGCCCTGCCGTGGCTCATTCTGATTCTGAATCTGCCCATGTGCGCGTACTGGTATTTGAGCGTAACGCTGCCTTCCAACCCGTTCATTATTACGGCAGCCATGAGCACCGAGATGTTTGGCTACGGTTTTGGATTTGTGGGCGTGATTTTGCTCATGATGCAGGAGATTGCGCCGGGCAAGTACCAAACCGCGCATTATGCATTTGCCAATTCGCTCATGAATCTGGGCGTGATTCTGCCCGGTGCCGCGAGTGGATGGATTGAGACCAGGCTCGGTTACGCGCATTTCTTCGTCTGGGTGATGTTGTCGGCTCTGCCCGCGCTCGCGCTCGCGCGTTTTGTTCCCATTGCCGGGGGCGTGCGGCCTGCGCCACAGGTCGCGGCAACACAAGGGACCTTTTCAAAGGAGGATTGGACGTGCTGAAGCTCGAAGAGTTGGAACTCGAAGACCGGCCGGCACAAGATGCCACGGGCGCGTTGAAGGCGGTAATTCTGGCGGCGGGTGAAACTGCCACTCCCGACGGGCAGCCGCTGATCCTGGAGATGCTGGGCGAACGCAGCGTCCTGGAGTGCGTGGTGCGGATCGCGCTGGACGCCGTGGTCCCCAAGGATATCTATATTGTGGTGGGCGAGCCTCAGCCAGCGGTGCGGGCGCTGGTGGGCGATGAGTTTAGCTATGTGCTCCAGGAGGCGCCGCTCGGCACGGGCGATGCGGTGCTCAAGGTTTCGCAACTACTTAAGGATTTCAGCGGCGATCTGCTCATCCTCTACGGCGACACACCCCTGATTCGGCCGGGTACGATTCGTGGGCTCTTGAATCGTCACCGCCTGCGCAAGGCGCACCTCACGCTTCTCACTGCCAACGTCGATCGTGCGCTTCCCTACGGGCGCATCATCCGCGACGCATCGGGACAGATCGTCGACATCGTTGAAGACGAGGACGCATCTGCGCAGGTGCGCGCGATTCGCGAGCTGAATGCGGGCGCGTACGTTGTGAACGCCGGCATGCTGGCCACCGTGCTGGGCCAACTCAAGAAAGCAGCCGGAAACGGCAAGAATCAGCTCACGGGATGCGTGCACCAGTTGATTCACCGCGGATGCCGGATTGCGAATTATCAGCTCTTCGACCAGGACGAGGTTCAGGGGATCAACACAGTCCAGGATTTGGAGCAAGCGAAATACATCCTGCAAAAGCGCCTCTTCCGGCCCCGCAGCGCCGAGGAGCAGAATCTAATCGCCTTCGGGACCGGCGGTTGGCGCGCCATTATCGGCGAAGGTTTCACGTTGCACAATGTGCGGCGGCTCAGCCAGGCGCTGAGCAACGGGATCACGCGGCGCGAAGAAGAACGCCGTGGCGTGCTCATCGGCTACGACCGGCGCTTCTTGTCGAAGCAGGCGGCCGAAGCCTCGGCCGAAGTGTTTGCCGGCAACAATATTCCTACCATCCTTCTCGATGAAGACGCACCCACGCCGCTGGTCACCTATGCGACGGCGATTGAGGGTTCGGCGTTCGGATTGGTGTTTACCGCCAGCCACAATCCTCCGGAGTGGAACGGGCTGAAGGTATTTCACGCCGACGGCTCGCTGCTGCTCGACGATGAAACCCGCCGGATTGAGGCTGAGACCAACGCGCTGACGGCGCACGATGTGATCAAGCTGGAGCTCGATCTGGCATTGGACGCGGGAATCGTGCGGCGCAAAGACTACACCAACCAATACGTTGACGCCGTGGAAGCGCTGATCGATCTGGAGGCCATTCGCAAAGCAGGCCTGAGGGTGATTGTGGATCCGATGTACGGCGTTGGCCAGCTGACACTGGGCACCGTGCTCACCGAGGCCCGCTGCCGCGTCACCTTCATTCACGAACGGCACAATCCGCTGTTCGGAGGACGCTCGCCCGCGCCCAGCCTGGAAGCGCTGCGCATTTTGAGCTCGCAACTGGAAGAGGACGGTTACGACGTGGGCCTGGCCATGGACGGCGATGCTGACCGCATTGCGATTCTTGACGAAAAGGGCCGCTATATTTCCGTCAACGATCTGCTGCTTCTTCTTTATTGGTATTTGCACGAAGTGCGCGGCGAGCGGGGCGGCGTAGTGCGCAATTTGTCGACCACGCACCTGCTCGACCGCCTGGCGCGCTCACTGGGCGAGGAGTGCTACGAGGTGCCGGTTGGATTCAAGCACATTGTGCAAACCATGCAACAGCAAAACGCGCTGCTGGGCGGCGAGTCGTCGGGAGGG
>JASHQH010000292.1 GCA_030037635.1 Acidobacteriaceae bacterium | reverse complement strand
CGGAAGCGCGCCTCAGTGGTGCACCAGTGCGCCACGGTGTAGCGATAGGGCTCGCTGGTGGCCTTGGACTTGGTTTCGTACCAGTCGAGATCGATGGAGGGATTGCCCTTGACGTCGAGCGCTTCCTGGTAGCTTTCGCCCAGGCGCGGGTTGAAGACGAACTCCGGCACGCCGCGCGAGTCGCGCACGCGCTGCGCCTGGGAGAGCGCCATGTCGTCGGCCACGCCGTGCTCGGGCTGGCAGGTGGTGTAGGCCTGCAGGAACATGGTGCCGCGATACTCAAGGCCGTCGAGAATGGCGCGGTAGAGCTTGGGTGCGTTGGCCATGGAAACCTGCGCCACGAAGGGCGAACCGTGGCCGGCGAGGAAGGTTTCGGCCACCGTCTTCTTCTCAGTGTTCTTGCCCTGCGTGGCGGCGCCGAAGACGTTCATGTCGTTGCCGCCGAGCATGGGCGTGGAGTCGGAGTTCTGGCCGCCGGTGTTGGAGTAGACCTGGGTGTCGAGCATGACGGCCTTGACGTTAGGCCGGTTCTGCAGGACGACCTTCGACATGTTCTGGTAGCCGATGTCGCCCATGCCGCCGTCGCCGCCGACGACCCAGACCTTGGGCAGCTCCTTGATCTCGTCGTCGGTCATCAGCGCATCAGTGAAGTGCGTGAAGTGGTAGTAGGTCTCCTCGGTGAATGGCTTGTCCGGATGCAGGAGAAAATCGGCCAGGCGCTCGGGAATGACGGAGCGGCGGCCGTGATCGACGATGAAGCTTTCGCCCATGAGCCAGCCCACGGTGATGCCGTCCTGGAAGAGCGAATTCATCCATGGGTAGGGATGCGGGTTGTTGGGCGAAGTGGAACCGTACACGGTGTTGCAGCCGGTGTGCGCGGCCATGGCCATCACGCTCATGCCGTTGGCCAGGCGGCCGTCGATGGGCTGCAGGTTTTTGTGATTGAACGCCTCAGTGAGCAGCACGGCGGCGATGGCTTCAATCAGCTGCGCGTCGGTGATTTCGCCGTGCTCCGCCTCGTAGGCCGCAATGCGCGCCTTGGTGTCTTTCTGGTCTTCGCCGCCCAGGCTCATCACCAGGTGGGCAATGGCCTGGCGCAGGCGCGCATAGTCTTCGGGGTTGCTCTGCCTGATGGCGGCAAGTCTCGCTTCGCCCTGCTTCTCGAGCTGGCCCGCTTTGGCCACGAAGCGGTCGCTCTTGGCGTGGAAGAGGGGCCGCATGTAGGCTTCGGTGACCGCGGCGATGGAGCGCAGCACGCTCTTTTCGCCGCAGCCCGCGCAGGCGCCGTCGCCGGCCACCAGGGCGTCGTAGTTGGTGCGCACCATGAGCATGTTGCGCAGGGTGGCGGTCTTTGAGTCGGCCGGGTTGGCGTTGTTATACAGGCCCAGGTACTTTTGCGTGGTGTCGGGAAGCAGGTTGAGGAAGGCGGTGCCGGTTTCGTGCTCGGCATTCACGTCTTCGGTTTCCTGCACCATTTTCAGCGCGCGGTGGTCGCCGCATGCCGTGACGCAGGCCGCGCAGCCCTTGCACAGGTCGCTGACAAAGATGGAGAAGATGCCGCCCGAGCCGGGAGTCTTGCGCTCCGGCGAGGAGAAGATGGCGTTGGTTTTCTGGTAGGCCATGGGCACCTTGTCGATAATGCGGAAGAACTGCTCCTTGGCCTGCGGCGAGAATCCATCGACCGACTCTGTGACCTCGCGGATGATGGCCGGCATGGGCGTTCCCTGCTTGATCTCGGCCAGCATGCGCTGCCGTGCGAGCTTTTCGATCTCGGGCAGCTTGTCGATCATCTTGCGGCGCTCAGCGGGATCGGAGACGTAGCGCGCGACTGCCGTGGAGAGGATGGTGCCCAGGTCCTGCGAGCAGTTGGGCAGCGCCGTGTCGGGGCAAACGGAGATGCACTCCATGCACTGGGTGCAGTTCTCAGGAATGTAGAGCGGCGTTTCGCGGCGCGCGACATATTTGGAGGCGGTGTCGCCTGTGGCTGCGGCAATCACGCCCATGGCGGCGAGCGGCGTGGCGGGCTGGTTGTAGCCGTAGTTAGAGCGGAACTCGGCATCGAAGGCTTCGATGGTCGAGATGGGAGTGCGCGGTCCCTGGCCTTCGGGCGCGGGGTGCGAACGGCAGCCGCCGGTGGTGCAGGCGCTCGAGGCAAATTCGGGAATGGCCACCTCTTCGAAGATGGGCAGCAGCGCCTGGCCGCGCAGGGTGGAGCGGTCGGCCGCGGCAAGCTCGCCGATGGCGATTTCTTTCACGCGCTCAAAGCCCTGCGTCATGACTTCCATGTTCGACTGCACAACGGCTTCGCCCATGCGGCCGAATTTCTTGACATATTGCTTGTAGACGACCTCGCGGTACTGCTCCTGCGTGATGCCAAACTCGTGCAGCATGGGGCTGACCGCGAAAAAGGCGCCCAAGAACGCGTTGCCCTGCATGCGCAATTGCAGGTCGGCGCGATCGGTGGCCTTGCGCGCGATGTCGAAGCCGGGCAGGGTGAAGACGCGAATCTTTTTCTCGATAATCTGCTTGCGCGCCCAGATAGGCAGACGTTCCCAGGCTTTTGCCCCTTCAGCATCCGATTCCCAAATAAAGGCACCGCCCTCCTGCATGCCGTCGAGCGGATTGGTGTGGGTGAAGGCCTTGGGATCGCAGCAGAGAACGACGTTGACGTGGCGCAGATCGCAGTTGACGCGAATGCGCTCCTTGGCGGCGACCAGGAAGTAGCTGGTGGGTGCGCCCTTTTTCTCAGATCCGTATTTCGGATTGGCGCTGACGTGAATCAGTTCCTTGGGATTGCCCAGCTCATCGACCATGTGGTCGCGCTCGTAGAGCAGATCGTTCAGGTCGCCGAGAATGGCGCCCAGGTTCTTGCCGGTGGTGATCGCGCCCCATCCGCCGACGGAGTGGAAGCGCACAGCGACCGCGCCCTGGGGCAGCAGGGACGGTGTTTCGTCGGCTATGACGCTATAGGGATGGTCGACGCCGAGCACGAAGAAGTTGACGCCGTTTGCCGCGGTCTTGCCGTCCTGGCGCGCGCGGCCCGCAGTGGCATACTCGAACGCTCCGATCACATGCTCGGGACGGAAGTCGCGCGAGCCTAATCCGTAGCTTCCGCCAAAGAATCGCGGCACGGCAGCGAGCTCAACCTTGGGCAGGCCGTCGGTTCCCTGCACGGCTTTGGAAAACGCAGTGCGGATGTCGCGACCCAGGGGATTGTCGCCGGCCAGCGCTTCGTCGGTGCGCTCGACAATGATGACGTTCTTCTTGCCTCTGAGCGCATTCACCACCGCGGCCTCGGGGAAGGGCCGAATCACGTTCACGTGAACCGATCCCACGCTCGAGCCGCGCGTGTGGCGCAGATAATCCACGGCGGCCTCGATGTTTTCCGCAGCCGAACCCAGCGACACGAAAACCGTCTCAGCGTCTGCAGTCTTGTATTCGCTGATCAGTCCGTAGCGCCGGCCCGTGAGCTGGGCAAACTCCTCATACGCTTGCTCGAGGAAGTGCAGGATGGGCTCGGCAAAGTTGTTGCGCCGCGCAATTACGCCCTGCATGTAGTGTTCCTGGTTCTGCACCGGGCCCAGGAGGATGGGGTTGGTGAGATCCATCATTTTGGGCACACGGCGCCGCGTAGGCCCGAACAAGGTGCGCTGGGCCTCGGTGGGGCAATCGATGACGTCGTCGGGTGCGCCCAGGTATTCGCGGATCAGCTCCGACTCGTGCTTGTAAAATGTGCGCTCCAGGTGCGTAGTGAGGAAACCGTCCATGATGTTCATGCCCGGCGTGAGCGAGAGCTCGGTGACGCGGCGCAGGATGAGCGCCTGGTCGGCGGCCTGCTGCGCATCCTTGCCGAAGAGCATGATCCAGCCGGTATCGAGCGCGCCATAAATATCGTCGTGGCCGCAGTGGACGTTGAGGGCGTGCTTGGTGAGCGCACGCGCACCTACCTCCAGCACCATGGTCGATCCCTTGCCGGGTGCGTGGTAGTACTGCTCCACACCGTAGACAACGCCTTGCCCGGATGTGAAGTTGACCACGCGCTTGCCGCAAACCGAATGTGCAATCGCGCCGCCCTGCGCCGCGTGCTCGCCTTCAGCCTCGATGGCCAGCGTATTGCCGCCGAATACGTTCAGCTTGCCTTCGGCGAATGCCTGCTGAAAGAGCTCGCCGCCTTCCGTGGATGGAGTGATGGGATAAAATACGCCGGCGTCGGCTACGCGCGTCTCGGTATGGTAGCTGACAAGCTGGTTGCCATTGGCGGTTACACGGATTCCGGGGTAGCGAGCTTTCATAGATCCCTCACTTTGAATCGATAGCGCTGTGGTTCGATGACGGTTGGGGCGCTGGAATGCGCGTGACGCAAGTCCCACGCATTTTTGCCTTCTGCTCGCCGCATGACACGCAACGCGCAGGCATCTGCGCGTGTCTCTGGCAGCCTTATTTCGATGCCCTTGTCAAAAAAGTCTCGCAGTTCGATCGGCTGGAGCTGCAACCGGAGCCAGTCCGCTATTCCAGAGTGAAGTTCCTCAAAGCGAAGCCACTTGGTTAGCGCAAATTGCGGAAGGGCGACCTCGGGGGCAACAACTCTGGAACCGCCGCTAGGGGAAGGTTACTCCTCGCCGACACGGCCCAACATAAGTATGCGCTCAGTCGAGAGACGCAGTCTCATAATGCGGTAACAGCGACCGGCGTGACCGGACCGCGATGGCGCGCACGCGCCAGGAGGTCTGTCCTCTGCGCTACCATGAACATAGGATTGGGGTTCGCATGTTCGTGGTGGTTTGGAAATTCGAAATTGCCGACGACAAGATTGCGGGATTTGAGGCCGCTTATGGCACCGACGGCGCCTGGGCGAAGCTGTTTCGCAAATCACCCGACTATCTGGGCACCGAGTTGCTGCGCGACTCTTATGTGCCCGGAAGTTACCTGACCATCGATCGATGGTCGAGCGAAGAGGCATTCCGCGCTTTCCGCAAAGACCACGACAGCGAGTACGAAGCCCTCGATCGCCAGTGCGACGCGTTGACCGGCCGCGAAACCCGGGTGGGCGCATATACGGTGTAGCGCTCCTATTTCAGGAGCAGCAGATTCTTGCTGAATTGCGGCCCGGCCAGGTATTTGAGGCCGCGGTCGAACGTCACCAGGACGCCGTCTTCTTTAATTGCCATGCCTAACAAGTACGCGTCAGTCACCTGTTGGTGGCCGGTGATGCGCGCGGCAAACGGGGCCGTGAGTTGGCTCCAACTGCTGCTCATGCTCCAGAAGCGATAGCCGGGACACGCAGCCAAGTCTTCGAGTGCCTGAACCGCGCGCACGATGGATGGAAACACTGGTCCCAGCGCAGGATTTGTTGTGAGACGAACAAAGCCGGCCTCAGTCAGGGGACAGAGGGCCCAGTTGACGTGGCCCCCGGAATCAAACCATCGTGTGGCCGCCGAGTAGTCCTCGTGTTCGTTGTCAACGAGTGCGAGTAATACGTTTAAATCCAGCAAATTTCCCCGGCTCAAACTCCTCCTCCTCAAGCTTCTTCACCATCTCAGAGGTTATGATCCGTCCGGTTCTCGGGAGCAGCGGAAGCCCGTTTGGAGACCGCTCGAACTCGATAGGCCCTGGTGCGGGGGCGGGCGCGGATTCAGCCTTCCGAACGAGTTCGTTCATCGCGGCGCTAAGACTAATCCCTCTTGCGTTCGCATAATATGTTGCGAACTCATGGACGTCGTCATCGAGGGTGATCGTAGTTCTCATAGGGGAATTATGCATCAAATCTCGCGTTGATGCAATAATGCTAATTAGATGCTCATAGCGAACGAATGATGCTAGGACGACATTTTGATGCATCGGTAGGTTTGTGAGCGCCAGCACACCTCATTGTCCACAGGGCGATTTTCCCTGTTTCTTCGCCATTTTCCCCTTTGTTCCGCTGTCTCATCCTGCTACAATCCCAACGAAATCCAAGCGAAGCCCCTCGCCGTTTCCTTTGAGGTATGGACAGGATGCGCTGCAGGGCGAGCATTTTTATGAGGAGCCCTGCCAGATGCCCATCGTCGACGATCGCGCCAAAGCCGTAGAACTTGCCCTCGCACAGATCGAAAAACAGTTTGGGAAAGGGTCGATTGTCCGGCTCGGGTCGCGCGAGGCCCTGCTGCCCATCGCCGTCATCTCCACCGGGTCCATCAGCTTCGACGCGGCTCTGGGCGTGGGGGGAATTCCGCGCGGCCGCGTCACCGAGGTTTTCGGTCCTGAAGCTTCGGGCAAAACCACCATCTGCCTTCAGGTGATTGCCGAAGCGCAGCGCCAGGGCGGCATGGCGGCCTTTGTGGACGCCGAGCACGCACTCGATCCCGGCTATGCCAAAAAGCTGGGCGTGGATGTAGACAACCTGCTCGTCTCGCAGCCCGACAGCGGCGAGCAGGCCCTGGAAATCACCGAAGCGCTGGTGCGCTCGGGGGCCATCGACGTTCTTGTAGTCGACTCGGTGGCCGCGCTGGTGCCCAAGGCTGAGCTCGACGGCGAAATGGGCGACAGCCACGTAGGCCTGCAGGCGCGGCTCATGTCGCAGGCGCTGCGCAAGCTCACCGGCACGGTTTCCAAGTCGCGCACCGCACTGATCTTCATCAATCAGATCCGCGAAAAGATCGGGGTGATGTTCGGCAATCCTGAAACCACCACCGGCGGCCGCGCGCTCAAGTTCTACTCCTCGGTGCGCGTCGATATCCGCCGCATCGCCGCCGTGAAAGAAGGCGACACCGTGGTGGGCTCGCGCACCAAGGTAAAGATCGTGAAGAACAAAGTGGCCGCGCCGTTCCGCGAAGCCGAGTTCGACATTCTCTACGGAGAAGGCATCAGCCGCGAGGGCGACGTGCTGGACCTGGCCGCAACGCACAACATCGTAGAAAAATCGGGCGCGTGGTACAGCTACGGCGGCGAACGCATCGGCCAAGGCCGCGAAAACACGCGCGGGTTCCTCAAGGAGAACAAGGACGTCTACGGCAAGATCGACGCCGAACTGCGCAAGCGCCTGAACATTGGCGCCGCCAAGGCCGATGTGCCCGAAGTCCCTGCCGGCGGCGAGGCTCAGGCCAAGGAAGCGGTGCGCGGGCGCAAGGGATAAGCGATCAAAACAAAACTGCATTCGAACGCGAGCGGTCATTCTTGACATGTTGAAGTAATGTATGTATGTTGTATGTAGGAGGATTAACTGATGAAACCTACCGAGCAAACTAAGGAACATGTGATCGCCACGTACGTGCAGCCCGCTCGATTGAAGGGTGAGTCCTTTGTTCAGGTTCGCGTTGGGACGGTGCAGAAGGAGCTCGGCTGGACGAATCGAGCGCCCTCAGTCTTTTCCACGTTGTCGTCAAGAGAATTCCAAGAGGAAGCGGGCGTTGAGTTGATTGATAAGAAAGGAGGCCCTCCCTCAGGCGGGCCAAGCACGACGGTGCAATTTGTCTACCGGCTACTCAATGAGGAGAGCCAACCGAAGCAACGCCAGTCTGTCGCAAAGCCGATTCCGAATGGTGCCGGCTTGGAAAAACTTTTCGGAATCCTCAAAGGCGCCTTTGCGGAGCTTGGCGGTGGAGAGGCCTACCTCAAAGCCGAGAGAAATTGGGGTCCCGACGCCTGGCAAAAATATGAACAGCAGCAAGGAACGCGTAAGGAGAATCGCAGGTGACGCGAATCTATTGGGATTCGATGCTGTTCATTTACATTTTCGAGGCAAATCCGATTTTCGGCACCAAGGCCCGCAGAATTCTCAACGAGATTGTCAACCGTGGACATACGCTTAGCACAAGCGTATTTGCAATTGGCGAGATTCTGACCGGACCGCGGCGACGGGGCTCAGTATCCAGCGCTAACGCAGTCAAGAAATATTTCCTGAGCGGGGCGATTGAGATCCTGCCATTCACCGAGGCAACAGCCGACCGGTATAGCCTCATTCGTGCGGCCAACAAGGTGAGCCAGGCAGACGGAATTCATCTTGCGACGGCAGCAGAAACGGGAGTCGATGTCTTTTTCACAGGCGACAGCGATCTCCGCAAGCTCTCGATTCCCGGAATTAAGCTGTTTGCCGACCTTGACGGGAAAGTGATCTGACCCCCCGACAAGGGGTGACTACGGATTCACCTCCTTTTCTCAAGTTGCGTCCGGCGAGAAACCCACCGAGTGTATACTGGCCGGTCTCACCGCCTCAGAAGCGAGAAGGAGCTGGAAATGAAATCGCTTTCACGCCGTGACGTGCTCAAATCCAGCCTGCTGGCGCCGGCCGTTGTTGCGGCAGCCAGTTCGAATCCAGTGGAAGCCGCCCTGCAGGCCGCCGGCGAGAGCGCCGGAGCTCTGCCAGCGGGTGAGCCGGCCAAGTTGGGTGCGACGGAAGCAGGTGCGGGACGCGAGCGCCTGCTGCTTGACTTCGGCTGGCGGTTTCATCTGGGCGACGCGTGCGAGGCCGCGAAAGATTTCGGGTTGGGGAGCGGCCGCAGCGGCAATTTTCAGAAGACCGGCGGATTTCTCACGGCCAGTTCGCCGGCCTTCGACGACGGCGACTGGAAAGCCATCGACCTGCCGCACGACTGGGCCATCGAACTTCCTTTTCAGAACGATCCTGCGCTGCTGAGCAAAGGCTTTTACCCGCTCGGCCGCAACTATCCAGCCACCAGCGTGGGTTGGTACCGGCGCGTGTTCGAGCTGCCGGCCGAGGACAAAGGCAAGCGGATCTCGCTCGAATTCGACGGCGCCTACCGCGAGACCATGGTTGCCTTCAATGGCTTTTACGTCGGCCAACATACTGGCGGCTACGATCCTTTCCGCTTCGACGTGACCGATTTTGCCAATCCCGGCGGACACAACGTGCTGCTGGTGCGTGTCGACGCCACGGAGAGCGACGGATGGTTTTACGAAGGCGCAGGAATTTATCGCCACGTGTGGCTGGTAAAAACCAATCCCGTGCACGTGCGGCAATGGGGAACTTTTGTTTCGTCTGAGCTCAAGCCGGGTTCGGCCACGCTTTCCATTCGCACTGAAGTGGCGAATCAAGGCCAGGCTGCAGCCAACGCGCGCGTGGTGTCGACGGTTCTTGATGCTGACGGCAAATCGGTGGGCAAGGCGGTGACCGCATCGGCTGCCATCGCTGCCCAAGCGGAGCAGGCCTACGAGCAGAAGATGATCGTGAGCCACCCGGAGCTGTGGTCGCTGGAAGAGCAGAATCTTTACAAATTGGTGACGGAGGTGCGCACGGGCGGCGACGTGGTGGATCGCTACGAAACGCGCTTCGGCATTCGCTCCATCCATTTCGACGCGCAAAAGGGACTGTTTCTGAACGGCAAGCCGGTGAAGGTGAAAGGCACCTGCAACCATCAGGATCACGCCGGCCTGGGTGCCGCTCTGCCTGACGCGGTGCAGTACTATCGCGTGCGCAAGCTGCAGGAGATGGGCTCGAATGGCCTGCGCACCTCGCACAATCCGCCTACGCCCGAGCTGCTGAACGCCTGCGACGAGCTGGGCATGCTGGTGTTCGACGAGACGCGCATGATGTCGTCGAACCCCGAGGGCCTGAGCCAATTTGAAAATCTCGTCCGCCGCGACCGCAATCATCCCAGCGTCTTCATGTGGTCGATGGGCAACGAAGAGGGCGTGGCCAACACGGAGAGGGGGGTGCTGATCCTGACGGCCATGAAAGAAGTGGCGACGCGCCACGATGGAACGCGGCCCGTCTCTATCGCGCCCACCGGCGCTATTGGAACCGGCGGCCTGGCCGTTTGCGATGTGATCGGCTACAACTACGCTGACCCTGGCGCCGACGCTTATCACAAGGCGCACCCTGACCGGCCCGTCATCGGCACTGAAACCGTGAGCGCCGTGAGCACGCGCGGGATTTACGTGACCGATTACTCGAAGGGGTACGTTTCGTCTTACGATCCCTACACGACGACCGGTCGCGCTTCGGCCGAGGGCTGGTGGCGCTTTTGCAATGCGCGCCCGTGGCTGGCGGGCGGATTCGTGTGGACCGGCTTCGACTACCGCGGCGAGCCCTCGCCCGACGGCTGGCCGAATATCAGCTCGCAGTACGGCATCATCGACACGTGCGGTTTTCCCAAGGACACGTTCTATTACTACCAGTCGTGGTGGACCGAAGACCCTGTTCTGCATCTGTTTCCGCACTGGAACTGGCCGGGGATGGAAGGCAAGGAGATCGCAGTCTGGGTGCACTCGAATCTCGACAAGGTTGAGCTTTTCCTGAATGGGCGGAGCCTCGGCGCCAAAACAATGAACAAGGACTCGCACCTGGCGTGGAACGTGGCCTACGCACCCGGCGTGATCGAAGCGCGCGGGTTCAGGGGCGACACGCTGGTGCTGAAGGAGTGGCGCGAAACCACGGGCGCGCCGGTATCGCTGGCGGTGCACGCAGACCGTGAGTCAATCGCCGCCGACGGCGAAGACGTGGCCATGTTCGCCGTGGAGGTGCGCGACGCGCGAGGCCGGATCGTACCTATCACCGACAACGTGGTGACGTTCAATGTGGTCGGAGCGGGAAAACTCATCGGTGTGGGCAACGGCGACCCGACCGACCAGGGATCGGACAAGGGCGCCTCGCGCAAGGCGTTCAGCGGCATGTGCATGGCCATCGTGCAGTCGACAAAGCAGGTGGGTAGCATCACGCTGCAGGCCAAATCGCCCGGTCTGGCTCCGGGGCAGGCAGGTGTTTGGACGACCGAGGTCGCGCTGCGGCCGCAAGTGGCCGTTTGGCAGCGCGAAGTTCCGAGGGGCGCGGGCATCACGGGACTGTGGCGGCCTGAGCAGGATGGCAACGGGCAGATCTTCACGCTGCGGCAAGAGGGAGGCAACCTGACGGGAACCGTGGAAGGGGGGCCCGGCGGGGGCGGCGCGTCGAGTGCGATCAGCGATGGCAAAGTCGTTGGAGTCTACGTCAGCTTCAAGGCCGGCCCAGCGTCCTATTCGGGCAGCGTGAACGATGACGAGATCGAAATCACGCGGACGTTCAATTTGCCACCGCGCCCTGAGCCGTCCACAAATGAGTCGGCGGGGGTCCCTGCCATTGGCCCTGCGCCCGACGGCTCCGATCCGTCGCGGAGCCCGCTGTACCACCCGCCGGGTCCGACGACGATGACACTGCATCGCGTGGACCAGTGAAGCAGGGAGGAGGGGACAAGGGAGCGAGGAAGAGACGACGGCTGGCACTGGTAGAATGCGTACGGAATCCCATGGCTGTGAAAGCTCTCTATCCGGGCACGTTCGATCCGCCGACCAACGGCCATGTCGACCTGATCCAGCGGGGCGCCAAAATCTTCGACCACCTCACGGTCGCCATTCTGGTCAATCCGGTCAAGAATCCTCTATTCACGCTCGAAGAGCGCGTGGAGATGCTGAAAGAGGTCGCGGCGAGCATGGGCAACGTCTCCGTGGCCACCTTCAACGGCCTGATGGTGGAGTTTGCGCGGCGCCAAGGCTGCTCGGCCGTGTTGCGCGGCATTCGCGCCATCAGCGACTACGAGCATGAGTTCCAGACGGCGCTGATGAACCGGCGGCTGGCGCCGGAGATCGAGACCGTCTTTCTGCAGCCGGCCGGCCGCTACTCGTTCGTGAGCTCGCGCATGGTGAAGGAAGTGTTCAGTTTCGGCGGTGACGTGAGCGGGCTTGTGCCGCCGAATGTGATCAAGCGGCTGAGGGCGCGGATCAAGAACGGCACGTGAAGGATGCGCTAACGGCAGCGTGACTCTTCTTCCCCGGTCCCCAAAAGCGAGGGCCTCCGCCCCACGGACCGGGACCTGTTCCTCCACCCCGCGCGGAGTCGTGGCAGAACGGGAGCGAGAGGCTCGCCCGGGACGCCCGCCTTTTCCTTATCTAAGAGAACCTGTTTCGACGGACCTACCCGCTCCGCCACGCCGCCAAGATTGTGTACCGTCTGCGCATTCAAAAGCCCAGAGAGCCACCAACAAGAAGGAGCTTGACAATCGGCGCTTTCATACATGACGTGTCCCTATCCCTTCCGCTGCTTTAGCAGCGTGGCTCTTCGGGAGCTGACTCAGTCACGAAGCTGGACAAGCAAAGGCCCCTACTTGCCCGCCTCATCATGCTCCGGATAGGCGTTGCG
>JASHQH010000291.1 GCA_030037635.1 Acidobacteriaceae bacterium | reverse complement strand
GACTGGGTTGCGCAGGGCGTAGCTGTCATATTGGCCGAACACACGAAGCCTGAATCCCTCCTCGGTCGGATCGACTGCTCCATCCTTGTTTATTTCGAAAGGCCCGACCCGCGGGTCTAGGGAGTGTGCCGGCGAAACCGGCCTGTGGGGCGACCCGAAGAATCGAAGCGTCATGAAAAGCAATGTCAAAATAACGGATGCGACTGCCGCTGAGCGGAGGACCATCCGTCCTTTCGAACTTAGGCCCGTGGCAGCAACCCGTGCTTGGCCCGAAGAGGTATTGCCCAGCCCGCCGGGAAGCGCTCCGGATTCCTCACGCGGGCCCTCGGCTTGTCCCCAACCTGCGGCCAGCGGCTGACGGGAACGAAAGTCTTCCGGTTCCTGTTCAGCAGAGGATGGTTCGTCAAAGGAGTGGCCGTTTTCGCGCACGAACCTAACGTCGGCAACGAATCGGTATCCGTTGCGGCTCAGCGTCAGCACGAAGCGAGGATTCGCCGGGTCATCTCCCAGGACGCAGCGAAGCTTGTAGATCGCCTTGTTCAATCGCTGATCGAAGTCCCCATGTTGCTCACCAGGCCAGAGCAGGCCTACCAGTTCGTCCCTTCCAACCGTCTGGCCCGGCTCCTCAAGCAAGCGGGCTAAAAGCTGTGCCGGCTTCCGTTCCAGCCGCAGCCGGATTCCGTGTTTCTGCAAGATAAACGTGCCAAGGTCAAACTCGAAGGCTGACCATAAGGCTAGACGCTCTCCTTGTCGCACGGAGTGAATAGACACAGACTGACCTCCGGGGGAGTGTGGCCACCATGTTATCTGCATTCTTCTTTATTGTCTAGAACTTAGGAGGGCATAAAAAAGAAAGAAATCGGAACTTGCGGATCCATTGAAACTTTGAGACATTGGCTCCCAAACGGACTCATAACGGTCGATCCGGCCGGGAAATTCGTATAAGCGCAAGGCGTAACGCCGAGCGAGGGGAATCTCACCATGCGTTCGTGTTCTCGTATCCGGAATCTGCTGGTCAAGGTGGGCTCATCTGTTTCCTGTTTCCACTCCTTACTCGGACCAGCTCTACTGGTCACTGCGGTCGTCGCCGTGCTTGCCGCAACGGGTTGCTCCTCCGGCTCCTCGAGCTCCTCCGGCTCCGGCAGCTCTTACATTCCGTCCAAGCTTGTCATAACCATGCAGCCAGGTAGCGTGGCTGCGGGACAAACCACCGGAATGCAGGTGAGCATCGAGGACAGCGACGGCAATGTGACGGACGCGTCGGACATGATCGCCCTCTCGATCGGCACGAATCCTTCCGGAGGCACTCTGAGCGGCACCACGTCGGAAGCCGCGAATGGCGGCGTGGCGAACTTCGGGGGGTTAAGTATCAACGACCCGGGAACGGGTTACACAATCACTGCCAGTGACCAAACCAACTCGGCTGTCACCAGCGCCACCAGCTCTCCCTTCTATATCTACGGCACGGCCACACAGATGGTCTTCACCACGCAGCCCGGCGGCGGCGATGCCGGAACGGCCTGGGCCACGCAGCCGGTTTTGACCCTGGAAGATTCCGGCGGCAGAACGGTTCTCAATCTCAATCTCCCGGTCACCCTGGCGATCGGCAACAATCCCGGCGGGGGCACGTTGACCTGCACAACGAACCCCGTCGCCGCTGTTGCGGGGGTGGCCACGTTTGCCGGTTGCGAAATCAGCGAGCCGGGTAGCGGCTACACCCTGAAGGCCGCCACGACCGGACCCGGCGCAGTCAGCTCGGCATTCAGCGTCGCAGCCGCGGGCTCCTTGTCCACCAGTTGCTCGGGCTTCCCCACCGGCAGCGAGTCTCTCGTCACCGGTCACTGGGCAGCCCTCGTTAAGGGTTGGACGGGAACCAGCGGCACGAACTATCCCCTCGCTGATGTCTTAGCGTTCTCCACCAACGGCTCCGGCGGATTTGAAAACCTCGACGGCGACGGGACCGCGGGCCAGCTTGACGCACAGAACGGTTCAGGCGGCGCTAGCAGCTACCTGAGTTTGACCATCGAAACCACTGGCAGCTCCTATTCGATTGGTCTCGATCCAACCAGTTCAGGCTATATCGGCTGCATGACGCTTGCTACCTACAACAACCAACTCAATGAAGCGGGACCCACGGCCCACCTTGTGTTCACCCTAGGTGGCATCAGCGGCAGCACAGCATCCAAGGGGGAGGTGACAAGCTGGAGTGACACGACCGGTACGACCGTCAACTTCCAAGGCGTCATGCTGCCGCAGGATTCCAGCGAGTTCACCATCAGCTCGTTGCAGTCCTATTACGCCGGCGCACTGACCGGACTGAATCCCAATGGCACTCCCTATTCCTCCGCCGCCTCCTTCAATCTGAACACCAGCACCGGCGCGGTTAGCGGAGTAGCGGACTCGGACGATGCCGGCGACGGCTGCCTCGACACCACCATCAGCGGTAGCTTCTCTGCAACCACCACGACTGCCCCACAAAACACCAGCTACACCGGACGCCTCACCGGCTCCATCACGCCAGCGTGCACTGGTGTAGCCAGTGGCCGAGTGGTTTATATCGTCAACAAGAACGAGCTTTTCGTGCTGACCACCGATGCATTCACCACTGTGAGCGGCGTCGGCGTACCCATCTTGAGCGGCCGTGCCATCGTCCAGACCGGCCACGGCAGCTTCAGCAGCTCTTCTATCTCCGGCAACTACTTGTTCCACGAGACCGGAATCTCCACCACCGCTGGCGGCAATGCCTGCTCGGGCAACACGGTCAACTGCGCGGCCGTCAACCTCGGCGTCGTAACACCCACCTCCAGCGGTGCCGATACGCTCAATTTCAACGGCGCTTCCTGGCAATATCAACCAGGAAACACTGTGATGACGAACACGATCACCAACCAAGCCGGTACGGTTGATACGACCTGGGGCCGTATCGTGCTCACGACTTCCCCGGGCAACACTCAGGTTCCCGTCGTCTATCTGGCGAGCCCCGTAACAGGCACCGATGCCACCGAGCCGTATGCCGGCTTTTTGATTGGCTCGGGCGCTTGCAGTAGCGGCGCGCCGCCATGCACCTCCTCCTTGCTCGATCCCACCGCGCCTCTCGGTTTCCTTGAAACCGGCGCCAGCGCCAATCTCACCACCTCCTCGGTAGCGGGAGACTATTTCATCGGTGGCGAAGATCCTGGCGATGTCGCCGAGGGGTCGGAGGTCGGAGTTGTGGGCGCTGCTACCTCAGGCGCCGTTACGGGCACCTCTTATACGAGCGGCAGCAGCGGCCTCCAAGAGAATCCCATCAGCGGCACCCTGACCATAGACAACGCCGACCCGGACGGCACCACCTTCACTTTTCCCGGTCTGGGGAATATCGGTGCGGGCAGTTTCGGCGTCAGCAACGGAACTCGGTTCATCTTCTTCACGACCGGTTCCCCTTACGGCTCTGACGGGGTCAACGGCGCTGTAATCATGGTGGCAGATCAGCGGCAGTAGAGTTCCTGTTCGCTCAACCTTCCTCGATCCGGCTCCGAGTCATGGGAAGTACCCTCGTCCGCGGTGGAAAGACCGAACTTGAAGGCAGGAAATGAAGACTACGAAACTGCTAGCTGCTGTTTGGACGCGCGCGCGGCGGCTGGCCCCTTTCGCCTGAGCGTTACATCAATTGGGGCCAGCTTCCCGTGATTGACCGCGTAGAGTGCGAGTTCGACCCGGGTGGAGACGCCCAGCTTGTCGAAGATCCGAAACAGGTTGTTTCTGATCGTGTGCTCGCTAAGCTGCAATTGCTTTGCAATCTGCCGGTTGGTCAGGCCCTCTGCCACAAGCTCGACGACGTCTTCCTCACGCTTGGTCAGCAGCCGCACCCCATCAGCATTGACCACTTGAATTGGAGCGCGGCGCGAAAAGGCTCCCATCACTTCTTGCAGTTGAGCGCTGTTGGCCCAGATTTG
>JASHQH010000290.1 GCA_030037635.1 Acidobacteriaceae bacterium | reverse complement strand
GGCCTACATACCATGAACCTTTCGGCGACGGCGACGGCGGCCATGCGCGGCGGGGCCAACCAGCCGTGGAACATCGCCATCATCGAAGACACAACGGCCTCAATGAAGGATGAGGATGGCGGCGACCAGTGCGACGGGGAACAGATCACCTGTGCGCTGAATGGAATCCAGGCGCTGCTTCAGGACTTGTATCCATGCGCGCTGGGCCAAACCTGCACCTCGAGCACGGCGTACGTGGACAGCGTGAGCCTGTTCGTATTTCCGGCTGTGACTACGGCAACTCAGGCCGATGACTACACCTGCCCGACCAGCAACCCGACCATCGTGGCGTACACCTTCCCGGACCCGCCTTCGAACACGACCCTGCCCTCGGGCGACACGTACCAGGTGGTGACGTGGTCGAACAATTACAAGACGTCGGACTCGGCCACGAGCTTGAACCAGAGTTCGGATATCGTGATCGCGGCCGGAGATGGTGGAACGACAACCGAGACGACGGGCAGCGGCAAGAACCAAAAAACTGAAACCGTATCCTGCGGGGGTCTGCAGGCACCGGGCGGCGAGGGAACCTACTACGCGCAGGTGATCTATGCCGCGCAGGCGGCGCTGGTAGCGGAGCAGGCGGCGAATCCGGGCTCGAAGAATGCCATCATCGTCTTGAGCGACGGAGACGCGACGGCATGCGCATCGAACGCCAATACCTCGGCTGGCGCGTGCGATTCGGCCGCCGATCTGGTGGCGTCAGAGGGCACGCTGAACGGGACGGGAACGTCAAAAACCAACCCCTCGGGCTACGAGTCGTATACGTACCCGTCGGCGCTGGGCGAGTGCGGGCAGGCGGTGCTGGCAGCGCAGGCAGCGGCCAACGCGGGGACCGCAGTCTACACCATTGGCTACGGCGCCGAGATATCGGGCGGCTGCTTGTCAGATGCGACGTATAGCGCGACAGTGAACACGAACGGAGGAAACTGGGGACCGGGCGACCAGCCTTGCGCCGCACTGGCGGCCATGGCCTCGGCCGAAGTGAATTTCTACTCCGACGATGGCGATGGCTGCAAAGCAAATGCCCCCAGCAACCAGAACCTTACGAAGCTGACGGCGATCTTTCAGGCTATTACGGATAACATGACGTCGCCGCGACTGATTCCCAACGGCACGACGTAGAGAACGAATGCAAAGCGGACGGTGACCGGAAACGATTCCGAGGGTACGTGGATTTGTGCCACGTGCCCTTTTTCTTTGGGCGCGCCGGCGCCCAGCCGAAGGCGTCATTTCTCAGCGTCCAGCGTCGCTATGGCCGGGTTGCGGGTGTCACTTGCACCGGGCTCTCTCAGGCTGCGTCGATAGGTGCGCATGGCGCCAATGTTCAATTGAAACCGGTTTCGAACTTTGACAAAGACAACCGCAGATCCTTCGGCTTCGGTTGGGCGCAGCATGCGCGCCAAACTTCGCTCAGCATGACAACGTGGACTTGGCGAGTGCGGCCATCTTCGCCGGCCATGCAGCATGCGCGCCAAACTTCGCTCAGCATGACAACCCGATGTTTGCAGATTCAACTACATAGCTGATCGCTGTATGACGATATGGCCTAGCACGAAAGGGGCATATACCTCACGCCGGTGATTGAGGATCATAAGAATAAATCACTCTTCCCCGAGAGGTCGCTGTAGTGTCTGCGAGGCGCAAAGTTGCTATCGCATTGGGACCAAAGCGCAAACCTCTCGACGCAGCCAGCGCAGGTCCTGACGTGTCTTTGGTGTTCTGCAGGCATCGGTGCGGCTGCGACGGCTCCCGGCATTCAAGATAGACGGGCACAGGGCGCAGCTCCGCGCGCCGGATGGCTTCGAGCGGCCAACCACCAAACCCAATTGCAAAACTTGAGGTTCGCGCGCCGCGATCAACTCGCGACGCGCTTTTTTCATCCGCAGATCCTGCAATATGCGGGCCCTCCACGAAGTGAATCAGCGCTCAGCGCGGATGGATTCCCGGCTGAGCAGCCAGGCGGCGCCCCAAGCGGCATTGGCCGGCTGAAAGGAAGGGTATTTCAATGAAGCGGTATGGATTCTCCTTGTTGCCAAAGTTCCTGAAGAATCAATTGGGCCAGACGGGTGTGATCATCGCGTGCAGCATCGGCGGAGTGATCTCAATCGGCGCCATCGGAGTGGAGGTGGGCCACATTTATTACGCCTACAACCTGCTGGTGGCATCGACCAACGCAGCCGCCCTGGCAGGGGCCAACGCCATGCCCGACATCAGCCAGGCAGAGACTTACGTAACTCAATACAGCGTCGCGACGGGAGATCTGAACGCGACGAACTTTTTGCAGAATGCTTCAGTTTCTCAGAATTACTATTGCTCGACGACGGTGAGCAGTTCGCTCAACGTCGGGTGCCAGGCACCTCCGTCGGGTGAGGGATCGTGCACCGCAGGGTCGACCTGTAACGCGCTGGCGGTAACGCAAACAGCGCAGGTACCCCTGTGGTTCGGAGGGCTGATCGGCCTACATACCATGAACCTTTCGGCGACGGCGACGGCGGCCATGCGCGGCGGGGCCAACCAGCCGTGGAACATCGCCATCATCGAGGACACAACGCACTCGATGACCGATGAAGATAGCGGCGACCAGTGCGACGGGGAACAGATCACCTGTGCGCTGAATGGAATCCAGGCGCTTCTCCAGGATCTGTATCCATGCGCGCTGGGCCAAACCTGCACCTCGAGCACGGCGTACGTGGACAGCGTGAGCCTGTTCGTATTTCCGGCTGTGACTACAGCAACGGCTGCTGACGACTACACCTGCCCGACCAGCAACCCGACCATCGTGGCGTACACCTTCCCGGACCCGCCGACGAGCACGATCCTGCCCTCGGGCGACACGTACCAGGTGGTGACGTGGTCGAACGATTACAAGACGTCGGACTCGGCTACGAGCCTGAACCAGAGTTCGGATATCGTGATCGCGGCCGGAGATGGTGGAACGACAACCGAGACGACCGGCAGCGGCAGGAACCAAAAAACTGAAACCGTATCCTGCGGGGGTCTGCAGGCACCGGGCGGCGAGGGAACCTACTACGCGCAGGCGATCTATGCCGCGCAGGCGGCGCTGGTGGCGGAGCAGGCTGCGAATCCGGGCTCGAAGAATGCCATCATCCTGTTGAGCGACGGCAATGCGACGGCGTGCGCATCGAACGCCAATACCACGGCTGGCGCGTGCGATTCGGCCGCCGATCTGGTGGCGTCAGAGGGCACGCTAAACGGGACGGGAACATCAAAAACCAATGCCTCGGGATACGAGTCGTATACGTACCCGTCGGCGCTGGGCGAGTGCGGGCAGGCGGTGCTGGCAGCGCAGGCAGCGGCCAACGCGGGGACTGCAGTCTACACCATTGGCTACGGCTCAGAGACGTCGGGAGGGTGCTTGTCAGATGCGACCTACAGCGCGACGGTGACGACGAACGGCGGCAAGTGGGCGCCGGGCGACCAGCCTTGCGCGGCACTGGCGGCCATGGCGTCGAGCGTAGAGAACTTCTATTCCGATGATGGCGACGGGTGCAAGGCGGCATCCCCAACCAATGCAAACATCACAAAGTTAACGGCTATCTTCACCGCCATTACGGACAACATGACGGCGCCGCGGCTGATTCCGAATGGCACTACATAGTACGTGGGGTTGACAGGCTCCTAAAAATCAGTTAACAACGACTGAGAAAATCCGGTATTGACGCAACACGACCGAATGAAGGGAGCCTCCCCCGTGCGCATTTCCTGGACGATTGTGTTGGCTTGGTGTGCCCTGATGCTGTCGGGATGCTCCGGCATGCCCGGAGTTACGCCGAGCGACACGAACTCGAGTGCTGTCCCAGGTGTGGCCATCAAGGGAATCGTGCACGGCGGCCAGTATCCGATCTGGGGCGGGCAGGTCTATTTGCTGGCCGCCAACACAGACGGATACGGCCAGCAGTCGCTTTCAGTGCTGCAATCGGTGAGCGGCAGCACGACCGAGGACAGTAACGGCAATTATTACGTGAGCAGCCAGCAAGACGGCAGCTTTTCGATCACCGGCGACTACACGTGTCCGAGCTCGAGCGCGGTGGTGTATCTGTACTCCGTGGGCGGAAACACGCTGGGGCAGAATCCGGCCACGAGTGGAACGAATTCGGCCGCGGGGTTGCTGGCGTCGCTGGGAACCTGCGATTCGCTGTCATCTTCGGTGTACGTGGTGGTGAATGAGATTTCGACGATCGCAACGGCATATGCGATTGCCGGCTTTGCGACCGATGCGACGGACGTTTCGAGTTCGGGAAGCTCACTGGCGGAGGTGGGAGCCACGAATGCGTTTGGTGCGACGGTAAACACCAGCGGAGTAGCCACCGGGACGGTGGCGAACCTGGAAACGCTGAACACGGGCTTGCCGCTGGCCACAACGCCAGCGGGCAACGGAACGGTCCCCTATGCGGAGCTTGACACGCTGGCCGACATTCTGGCGTCGTGCATCAACACGGCGAGTTCGACGTCGGGCCCATGCATGACACTGTTCAGCAATGCCATGAACGGGGAGACCGAGCCGACCGACACGGCGACAGCGGCAATCAACATCGCGCATAACCCCGGAAACAACATTCCGGCGTTGTTAAACCTGGTGACGCCAAATGCGCCCTTTCAACCCACTCTGAACTACACGCCCAACGACTTCACGATTTCGATCACTTACACAGGGGGCGGGCTGGACGGCTCAGGATTTGCGCCCGAAGGGATTGCCGTTGACGGCGCGGGCAATATCTGGGTGACGAATTACACGCATAGCAGCATCAGCCAGTTGAGCGCGGTGGGAGCGGCGCTTTCGCCCGCCGGCGGCGATACCGCGACCGGACTGGACGGGCCGACCAGCATCGCCATTGACATTTACGGCAACGCCTGGGTCGTGAACTATTCGAGCGCCAGCGTAACCAATTTCAATTCGCAGGGGCAATTCAGCGAGCTTCCACCGCCTTATTACACGGACGCCGGGCTAAACGTGCCCTACGGCGTTGCCGTGGACCCCACAAGTCACATTTGGATTGCGAACCTGGGCGGCAACAGCCTGAGCGAATTTCAGGAGAACGGGGTTGCAAGCTCGCCGGACTCAGGCTTTACCAGCAACTTGCTGATCGGGCCGGCGGGGATCGCATCGGATGCGTCGGGCAATATCTGGATGGTGAACTATCTCGCATCGACTGCCGGAATCGTCGAGGCCTCTCCGAGCAGCCTGGCCGGGGAAGGTCCCACATTCACGGCGTTCACGGGTGGAGGACTGAGCTCGCCGTATGGCGTCGCCGTCGACGGATCCGGCAACATCTGGGTGACGAACCAGGGAGGGGCGGGCAGCATCAGCGAATTCAGCTCCAGCGGGCAGCCAGCGAAAGATTCGCCGTTCAGCGGCGGCGGAATCGACGACCCTTACGGGATTGCCGTGGATGGCGCGGGCAATATCTGGACGGCGAACTATGGCGGCAACAGCGACAGCGTGAGTGAATTCAGTTCCGGCGGTGAAACGATTTCAGGGCCAAACGGCTGGGTGAGCAACGGGCTGCTCGAACCGTATGGCATTGCCATTGACCCTTCGGGCAACGTTTGGGTGGCCAGTGACTATGCGCAGGGTCCACTAACCGAGTACGTGGGCGCGGCCGCGCCGGTGGTGACGCCGCTGGGGGCCGCAGTGGAGTACAACGAGCTGGGAGCGCGACCGTAAGGGTAACGTGCGAGGCGACCCCGGCAACAACCGTCTCCGGGCAACGATTTTCGCGTGTATGCTAGGAGCAATTGGACCGGTGTGACGGGGCCGGTTTGAACGCAAGGCAGATGGAGTAAGCACGGGAGGTCCAATGATGCGCCGTATGAGTCTTCTGCTGGTCCTGATGCTGACCGCCGTTGTTCTTCCGGCGCGTGCTCAGACCGGGTGCGATGAATCTCCAGAGGCTCCGACCCTGGTGCTCGCCCTGATTGGCGGCGCGAGTGCTTTGGCGGCCAGCGTAAGGGCAATACGCAGCCGAAGGCGGTAGCTTTGCCTCATGAAGCGGCCGTGCCGCGCGCGGGAGCTTCGGAATTGCAGTGATGGGATTCTGCGTAGTTGTGCGCTGGGGATTACGATGCTGAAGGTCCCGCGTGCCCTTTCCTCTCTCCTCCCGGGTTCTCTTCTTTTGCCGGTTTCATTGGCCACGATGTCGGGCTGCGGCGGCAGCATTGCAAGCTCAGGAAGTTGCGGCGCGGTTCAGGGCACGACAACTTCGCAGGCTGCGTGCCCGGCACGAACGCCGGTAGCCGGAGCAGCGTTTTCAGGGACGGTAATGGCCGGCGGACAGCCGGTGAGTGGCGCCTCAGTGCAGCTTTATGCCGCCGGAAACGCCGGAAACGGTTCGGTGGCGACGGCGCTGCTCACTTCTGCGGTGACGACTGGAACGGGCGGCGGGTTCGCAATCTCCAGCGGATACACCTGCCCTTCGGCCCAAAGCCCCGTGTACCTGGTGTCGAAAGGCGGGGTGGCAGGCGCAGGGCCTGAAGCGAATCCATCACTTTGGCTGATGACGGCGCTTGGCCCCTGCGGCAGCATTGGCGCAGGCGCCGGTGTGGTGCTGAATGAGGTGACTACGGCCGCAGCAGTCTGGGCGCTGGCTCCATTTCTCAAGAGCGGCGGCAACGTGGGCGCCAGCTGCACCAATGTCGCGGGCCTCGAGAACGCGTTCCTGACCGCAGAATCTCTGGCGAATCCTTCCACCGGGACCTCACCGGGAGCGGGGCTGGCGTCCACGCTGACCGTACCCACGAACAAACTGAACGCGCTGGCCAATGCGCTGGCGTCGTGCACCACATCAAATGGAGGCAACGGCTGCGCGGCGCTGTTTAACGCGGCGGAATCGGGCAACAACGTTCCCAGCAACACGCTGGACGCGGCCATGAACATTGCGCACGCGCCGGCCAGCAACGTAGCGGCAATTTATGCTTTGGCAGCGGGCGAGGCGCTCTTTTCGCCGGCTCTTTCGCAAGCGCCTGCCGACTGGATACTGCACAACACGGTTGCGGGCGGAGGCATGTTGTTGCCCGCATCAGTGAGTGTGGCGGCAAGCGGAGATGTGTGGGTTTCAAACTACTTCAACACAGTATCGGAGTTCATACCGGGCGGAGCGGCAGCGTTTGCTTCGGGAATCAGCGGGAACGGCATCAACCAGTCGTATGGCATGGCGCTGGATGTTGAAGGCAACGTGTGGATTGCCAACGAACAAACCAGCGCGAACAGCGGGCCAGGCGACGTGACGGAGCTGAATTCGTCAGGGCAGGCGCTGGCGAGTGATTTAACGGGCGGAGGCATCGACTTTCCGATTGCCGCCGCCGCCGACAGCAACGGCAACATGTGGTTTGCCGATTATGGCGATTCCAGGGTGACTCTTCTGAACGGTTCGGGCACGCCGGTTTCTTCGGCTGGAGGGTGGGGCGGAACATCGCTCGAGCTTCCCGTGGCACTGGCTGTGGACGCGAGTCACAATGCGTGGGTAGCCAACCAGGCAGGTGAGTTGCCGATCACGAAGATTTCTGCGGACGGAACACGAGTGACGAATTACGACTGCGACTGCAATGGAGCATCGGGAATCGCAATCGATCAAAGCGGGAACGTGTGGGTGGCAAATTACTACGGTGACAGCATCAGCGAGGTGAATGGATGCGGCACGATGGTGCTGGGCGGTGTAACAGGCGGAGGGGTGCATCATCCCCAAGGGATTGCGGTTGACGGCTCGGGAACGGTCTGGGTGGCCAATTACCTGGGCAATTCGATCTCGGAGATCAATGGTTCGTCGAGCAGCGCGCCGGGAACGTTTGCTTCGCCCTCAAGTGGTTTGGGAAGCGACGCCGGCCTGCTCGAGCCGTATGGACTGGCCATCGACGCGAGCGGAAGCGCGTGGGTGACGAATGCAGGAAACGATACGCTTACGCAATTCATCGGCATTGCAGCGCCGGTAAAGACGCCCATGGCGGGCCCGCCGCAAACGCCGTAACATATCGAACAAAGGGAAGGCCTGATGGCGGAACATGCAGAGATGCTGCCGACTGCTCCAGCGGAAATAACGCAGGAGATGACGCGGCTGCGTCCGTGGAGAGCCAAACTTCTGCTGGGCTGTGGCGTGGCTCTTCTGACCGCGGCAGGATGTCTGGGCATCTACCGGGAAATTGAAGTTTTGTGGACGTTCTGGACCACCGACCCGTTGCGGTCGATCGGAATGCTGATACCGCCGGTGAGCGTTCTGCTCACTCTGCGTGCTTGGCGGCAGACAGGCTGGGAGCTTTGCGGGAGCTGGTGGGGATTGCCGGTGGTCGGACTGGCGTTTTTGCTGAGCGTGCTGCGCCACAAGGTTATGCTGTTTGGCGCGGCCGGAGACGCGATGGTTTCGTTCGTGCCTGTTTCGTTGCCCGTGTACGTGTACGGTAGCGGAATTGTGCTGCTGTTCGCGGGGGCGCGGGTGTGGCGCAGAGCGTGGTTCCCGCTGGGTCTGTTGTTGCTTTGTCAACCAGTGCCGATCTTGTCGAACGGGTTGATCGACGTCCCGCTGCAGAATCTTTCGGCACGGGTGGCGCGTGCATTCGCGACGCTGATCGGCTTTGCACCCACGACGCCGGAGCTGCGCCTGATGTTCTCGCCGAACTTCGGCATGTTTATTGCGCCGGGGTGCGACGGAATTCGCGGCGCGGTGAGCCTGGGTTACGTAGCCCTGGTTCTGGGCTACCTGAAGCGCGTTCCCAAGTTAGTGTGGGCAGCCTATGTTGCGGGCGCTGTGCTGCTGGGATACCTTTTCAATTTCATCCGGCTCTGTGTCCTAGTTCTGTATTACCGGATGGCGATGGGCTCGCCAAAGCTGGAGGGGATGGCGAAGTGGGCCGATTACGCGATCGGTTGCAGCCTATTCCTGGGGGCGACGGTGCTCTTCGTCTGGCTGGCGCGCAGGAGGACGGAGGAGCGCGAAGCGGGAAGGCCGGTTTTGGTTGGTAGAGGGCGAGCGCCGGGTACGCGCGCGATGGGACTGAGATGCGCAGGCCTGGCAATGGTATTGCTGTTGGCGCTGGCGCTGCCGTCCTCAGCAATCCGTCAAGCCCGAGCGAACGCACCGAAGGCCGCGGCGGTGACGGGCCAGATGCCGCAGCGGGTTGGCGAATTCAAGTTGACTCGCACCTGGTACGAGCAGCAGGACGGCATCACGGTTGAAGAGAACGGAGCCTACGCAGCGCCAGGTTCGGACGAGATCATCCTGGGCGTTTGGGTTGCGCCGCTGTTTAACTTCCATGACGCGAATGCATGCTGGTTGACGCGCGGCTTGCAACCCGACACCCTGACGAGCAAGCAGCTGGTTGCCGGGGACGGAGAATCCGCGCCGCTGAATGTGGGGTACTACAGCGATGGAGTCACCGACAGCATTCTCGTAAACGCGATCTGCACTCCGGCATCGTGCTCGCAATACCAGCGCGCCGCTGCAGTCAGGCGTCTTGGGTTTCTTGTGATGGAACCGCAGTTGCGCGTGTTTGGGGGATCGGGACCGCATCCGGTTTCAATCATGATTCGCATTGATAAGCTGCACGCGACGGCGCCGAAGACAGTGAACTACGGTCAGCTTTCCAGCGAGGCGGAGAGATTTGTCGGCGGCCTCGACTTGAAGAGCCTGAGCCGGGAGTTTCAGTAGAAGGTGGGGAACAAGGGAACGAGGGAAGAAGGCAGGGAACGAGAACG
>JASHQH010000289.1 GCA_030037635.1 Acidobacteriaceae bacterium | reverse complement strand
TGGACGACCGCAAGCAGCGGAGACGGGAAGAAGATGGAGGCGGGCTGGCGGCTGTGCAGGACTCGACGCTGGCGGGGACGCGCCTAGTCAGCGGCCGGGCTGTATTTGTCGTCGAGCGACCGTTCCGCGAGCAGGAGGCGGCGCAAGGTTCGCAGATCGTTAAGAATTCTGCGGCTGGAGGACATATGACCGCGCAGCTTGCTCAAATTGAACAGGACCAGTTGCAGCGCCTGCACGCGGCGGTTATTGGCGCCTTCCGAACCTGCCAGCGCGAGGTCGGCTTCGACTTCGCTAATCGCGAGTTCCACTGCTTCCGCCAGGAGGGTGACGTATTCGTGAGAGCTTTCGATGTTATCGAATGGAGTCTCGGGGCGCCGCGCCATCTTCGGACCTCCGGGTTAAGCCGAACGCTGAACCGGCTTTGAAGTCTAGAGCAACTTTAGCATTCTCGAATTGGACTGCGGAGAAACATCGCGATCGATCATGGGTTGGAGCCATTACCAGCGCTGGTTACCGGCGATTCATCCGAACCAGGGAGCGGTCCCGCAAAAATCCAACGCGGTCAACCATATAGCCGGAAGCAAATCTCTATTGATGCATTGAATCCAATGGTGGGCAGTGCAGGGCTCGAACCTGCGACCTCCTGCTTGTAAGGCAGGCGCTCTAACCAACTGAGCTAACCGCCCACTCCGTGGCGCGGAATGCGGTCTTCACTCATGATAGCAGCGCCAAACTTTGCATTGCGCAGGCGCGCCAACTCCGCCAGCTCCGCTAGCCCCGCCAGCTTCAGCCAACTTGGCTGCTTTTCGCCTTGATACACTCACCGGGTGGGCCGTCTTATTGTGAACGCCGACGATTTCGGCCAGACGCCGGGCATCAATCGCGCGATCATCGAGCTTCACAAGGCCGGAGTCGTCACCAGCGCGTCTGTGATGGCGCGCGCGGCTGCTACGGATGAAGCCATCGCGCTGGCCCAATCCCATCCTTCGCTGGGCGTCGGCTGCCACCTGGTTCTCACGGATGGCGAGCCGGTTCTGCCGGCGACGCAAATTCCCTCACTGGTGGAACGGCGGGGCCGCGCCTTTCACGCTTCACTGGCCGCATTCCACGCGCGCCTTTTAGCCGGCCGCATTCGCGGCGCCGAAATCGAGGCCGAAGCCACCGCGCAGATCACCTTTCTGCAGCAGCGCGGCGTGCGCCTGACGCACATCGACACTCACAAGCACGTGCACATTTTTCCCCAGGCGCTCAGCCCTGTGCTGCGCGCGGCGCGGGCCTGCGGAATTCACGCCATCCGCACTCCTTTTGAGCCTGCATGGGCTCTGCGCGCCACGCATGGAGCCCGGTGGCTGCGCCTGGCACAGGTGAGCGCCCTGCGCTGGCTGGAGCCGGTTTGCCGCCGCATCATCGCCGAACAAGGCTTCGTGACCACGGGGGGCACCATCGCCATCGCCGCCACCGGCTCGCTCTACGCTCGAACGCTGCGGTCTCTGCTGAGCGAGCTTCCCGCCGGCACATGGGAGCTGGTGACGCACCCCGGCTACAACGACGCCGACCTGGGTCGCGTGCGTACGCGCCTCCGCGAGTCGCGCGATATCGAGCGCGCTGCCCTGCCCTTCATCAAGGAGTTCCCTGCCGTCGAGCTCATCTCTTTTGCCGCGTTGGGGCAAAGCCAGAGCTGAGGAACAGCTCGCTGAAACAGCGTAACCCAAACGATTCCGGCGCAGCTCTTATGGCTAGGGACAGGTCTCTTTGAGCGAATTATTCAGGCCTTCCTGGTCCACCTGAAACGCCAAAGTGGTCTTGCGGTGAATGGTGGTGAGCTTGAAGACGTAGATGCGATCGTAATCGTCATCGTTCCAGTCGGGAACCGCGGAGTCTTTCATTCCAAAGCTGCGCAGCATATCCTTGGCGAAATCGTTCAGCTCGTGATGCTCCCACGCCACAAAAATCAGCTTGGATTTATTCGAGCTGGCGGTCAGTTCGGCTTTGAGCGTCTTGACGTGGTCGTATCCCACTCCTACATCGACCGGCAGCCCTACTGAGATTGCGGTCGGCTCGATCGTGGTGAGAGGGCGCACGTAGAAATAGAGATGCAATCCGTCGAGGATCCGGGGAGACGGATCGGGCGCATAAATGGCGTCGGGCTTTCCGAATTTCTGAATCAAAACAGCCGGCAGCGCCAGGGCGCGATTGAGCCCCTGGCACGAGAGCTGACCCAGTCCGTCCTTGGGCTTTTCTGCATGGCGGATGGCAACGATGGTCTCCACGGCCTGCTGTGCCGGGTTCAAGCGGGCGCCGAAACACAAAAGCAGAAGCAACGCCACCGACGTGGCGCTTCTGAATTTCTTCATCATTTGCCTGATGGCCTCCATAGACGCCGGTTGGCGTTCTTTCATCGGATTCCACTGTCGGCGTGAAGAACCCGAAACCACCGCTTAGGGGGACGCAGCTAATTCTTTCTAGCATTTTGGGCGAATGGAATGAAAGCAAAATCGGATGGCCGGGAGCTTCGATTTCGCCGGAGCTTCCCGAGCCGTTCGGTCTCGAATGTCCCTTGACGGGTCCCAAGCGATCACTGATCCGAGAATCGCGTTTTCGTTGCGACCGCCAGAGGAAACGGCGGCGGCGATCCGGGCACGAGCAGTTCCTGCACATCGTTGACCAGCCACATGACTGCGTTAGAGAAGGCCTGATCGCGATGCTTTTTGAACACCGCGCCATTGATCTGCTCGACAAAGCCCCAAAGCACAACGTGCGTTCTTGCATCGCTGATCTGTAAGCGGAGTTGCGGCCAAGCTAGCCCTCCGCCTTCCACAAAGCGGATGGAGAAGATCAGATCGGCGTCTTGGGGATCGAGGACGAGTTGGTAATGGCCCCATTGCTTCATGTCGGCGTAAAACTCGTTGTAAGCACGTTCGGGTCCTCCGCTATAGACCGAAGGGAAGGCGAGCACATCGCCCAGATCAAAGGAGACAAAAACCCTCTTGCCGCTTACCAGCGGCGTCGGCACCGGGGCGTTAGCCGTATTAATCCCTTTCGCGGCTGAACTTAGTTGATTTGATCTTGCAAAGCCTGCTGGTCCGCAAATGAGAAGCGCTAAAAGCAAACCCAAAGTCCCTCGAAACATAAGCCCCTTCCGTGAAAGCCGAACCAGGAATTCTATTGCTGTTTGTTAGACGCCGCAATTGTACACGCACGCGCCGTTTCGCTGGAGAAGCTTTCTGGGAATGGGGAGCCTGTGCGGATGAAAACCAACGCGCTTCGATTAGCGCCACCCGAGGGGTGAAGCCACCGTCGTGAGGATGGCTTCCATGACGTGCGCATTGTAGGCAACGCCGAGCTGGTTCGGGACGGTGAGCAGGAGCGTGTCCGCCTCGGCAATGGCCTCGTCTTCTCTGAGCTGCTCGATCAGAATGTCCGGCTCCGCGGCATAGGTACGGCCGAAGATGGCCCGCTTGGGTCCGTCGATGAAGCCGAACGAATCGTCTTCGGCTCCTCCTCGCCCGAAGTAGGCGCGGTCGCGGCCGTCGATCAAAGCGAAGATGCTGCGGCTGACGGATACGCGCGGCGTGCGGGAGTGGCCGGCCTTCTTCCACGCGGCGCGGAAGGCGCGAATCTGCGCGGCCTGCTGGACGTGAAACGGCTCGCCGGTCTCGTCGAACTTGAGCGTCGACGATTGCAGGTTCATTCCCAGTTTGGCGGCCCACGTCGAGGTCGCATTGGAAGCCGCACCCCACCAGATGCGGTCGCGCAATCCTTCAGAGTAGGGCTCAAGACGCAGCAGCCCCGGCGGATTGGCAAACATCGGGCGCGGGTTGGGCTTGGCGAAGCCCTTGCCGCCCAGCAGCTCGAGAAATTTCTCGGCGTGGCGGCGGCCCATGTCGGCATCGCTCTCGCCTTGCGCCGGCTCGTAGCCAAAATAACGCCAGCCGTCCATCACCTGCTCCGGCGAACCGCGGCTGATGCCCAATTGCAGCCGCCCGCCGGCGATCAGGTCCGCTGCGCCAGCATCCTCTGCCATGTAATGAGGATTCTCATAGCGCATGTCGATGACCGCGGTGCCGATCTCGATCTTTCGCGTCCTGGCGCCCACCGCAGCCAGCAGCGGGAACGGCGACGCCAGTTGCCGCGCGAAGTGATGAACGCGGAAGAAGGCCCCGTCCATTCCCAGCCGCTCGGCCTCCACAGCGAGATCGATGGACTGCAGGAGCGCGTCGGCCGCCGACTGCGTTTGCGACTGCGGCGAAGGCGACCAATGGCCGAAGGAGAGGAAGCCGATTTTCTTCATACCAGACCAGTCTAGTTTGAACCAGCCTTCTCGTGTCGAATTCGAAGCGGAGGCTGGGCGCAGCGGGCTCACGCGCATCGGCTCGCGCCGCAGCGGCAGCGGTATTCCTCCCGTCACAGACTGCCCGGCGCGCGCAGCGCTAGACTTCCTGCGCCGTAGGAGAGGGCTGCCCAGGCATCAGGGAATCGCCGCTTCTCCTCCAAGGAGCTCGTCATGAAACTCTGGCATCGCCTGCTGCCGCTGGCTGCGCTGCTCGTTATGATCATCCTGGGCTATTCCGCTCGCGCGCAGCAGGAGCTTCCGCCCCCGCATGGCAAAGGCCATGTGGTTGTGCTGCTCTCAGGAATCAAAGGGCCCAGGCACGATATGACGCTCGCCGAGGCCATTGCGGCGCTTGGATACGACGTGTACTACTGCGACGGGCGCAAGATGGCGCGATCGCAGGGCGAAGCCATCAAGGAGGCCATTCA
>JASHQH010000288.1 GCA_030037635.1 Acidobacteriaceae bacterium | reverse complement strand
GGCGATGCCGTGCGCGAGGCCATTCAAAAAGTGAACGACCAGGTAAAACTTCCGCGCGGCTATCACCTCGGCTGGGAGGGCGAGTACCAGAGCGAGGTCCGGGCTGAGGCGCGCATGGCCATCATCGTGCCGCTTACTGTGCTTCTGATCTTCATCATCCTGTACAGCATGTACAGGTCGCTCAAGTGGGCTTTGCTGATTCTCGCCACGGTGGCCATGGCCAGCCTGGGCGGCGTGCTGGTGCTGCTGGCCACGCACACCAATTTCAGCGTCTCATCGGAAGTCGGTTTCCTGGCTCTCTTCGGCGTTTCGGTGCAGACAGGCGTCATTATGCTCGAATACATCAACCAGCTCAGGGCGAGCGGCTACACCATCAAGGATGCTGCAGTGCATGGAGCGGTGCTGCGCCTGCGCCCCATCATGATGACCATGCTGGTGGCGACGCTGGGGCTGTTGCCCGCCGCTCTCTCGCACGACATCGGATCCGATTCGCAACGGCCGTTTGCCATCGTGATTGTCGGCGGATTAATGACCAATCTGGCCATGAGCATCTTTCTGCTGCCGACTCTCTACGTGTGGGTCGCCCGCAAGAACGACATTCTTCCGCCTCCGGAAGAGGAGTTTGCAGGTGAATAGATAGAAGAGGTGCTGCTGTCTGTGCGGCAGCCGCCGCAGCCATCGGCTTGCTTAAGACAACCCGGCTCGGTTGACGGATGCCGACGCGCGTGTTTTATTTCGCGGCCGTGGAAGCGTGGCTAGCGGCGTAAGCCAGAAGGGCGTCAAACCGGGGGTCGCTGCGCAACGCAGTCAGATCGGGATCGGTTGCCATGCCGGCAATCACCCATCGGGGCAGGCCGTGATCGACGGAATCGCGCAGCAGGCGAAGAGCCTCGTCGCGATGACCTTCGCGGAGCTCGATTCCGCCGAGGTTGTACGTGTTGAGCGCGGTCTGAGGATTATTCTCGCCCAGCACGCGAGTATCAGCAGCCCGAGCCTGCTCTTGCAATTGTTGCGCTCGCTTCAAATCGCCACGGCGGCTAAGAATATTGGCCAGATTGCCCATTGCCGAAATCGTCAGAGGATGATCTGGTCCGAGCACGCGCGTGCGAGTGGCCAGAACCTGTTCCTCAAGCGCCTGTGCTTCTTCCAGTTTTCCCTCGTCGGTCAATATCGCCATCAGCGTGTTCATGGAGCGAAGCGTTTCCGGGTGATCTGGCCCGAGAACCCGGCGCTTGGTAGCCAGAGTTTCGCGCATGAGCGCTTCGGCATCGGCAAGTCGGCCCTCGCGGTAGAGAACGATCGCGAGATTTTCTGCCGCCGCCAGGCCGCGCGGAGAATCGGGGCCTTCAATGCGCCGCCATGCCGGAATTTCTTGCTGGTCCAATCCCTCCGCCTCAGCCCACTTGCCCTGGCCCTGCAGTGTGAGGGCGAGATGGTTCATGGCCACCAGCGTGTCGGGGTCGTCGTCGCCGAGAGTCCGGCGGCGATACGCAACCACCTGGCGCTCCAGAGCTTCCGCTTCAACGGAGTGCCCTTCTTCATTGAGCACAGCGCCAAGATAGTCCATCACCGTCATGGTCGCAGGATTATTCACGCCCGACTGGCCCTGGCGGATGGCCAGCGTCTGGCGCAGCAGATTTTCCGATTCGCTATATCGGCCCCGCCGGTACAAGGCCCACGCCAATGAGGTCCGGGCTTTCAAGGTGTCAGTGTTTTCGGGCCCCAGATAGCGTTCGCGAATGGCAACAGTCTGGCGGTAAATCGACTCGGCGCGAGAGTAAAGGCCCAGGTTCTCGTAAACCTGCCCCATCACCATCATCATTTGGGTCTGCAGCTCCGGATCGCTGGCCAGCCCGGAATCGATTTGCGTCGAAGCTTTATCGAGAATCTCGCGCGCCGTCGCCTGGTTGCCGTGAGCTTCACTGGGATCGGAGACCTTGAACATGCCGGTCATGAAATCGGTGATGCGGTTGGCGCGATCGCGTTCGCGGATAATGCGGCGGAGCTGCACGGCTTCAAGCGCGGCGAAAGCGGCGAGAAGAGTGACCAGCACTGCCGCCACGCCGACCGCGACACGGTGACGCCGCACGTACTTGCGCATTCGATAGGCTGCGCTGGCCGGACGCGCCGTGACCGGCATGTGATCCAGATAGCGCTGAATATCGCTGGCCAGCTCGGAGGGGGACCCGTAGCGCCGCGCGCGGCCCTTCTCCAGCGCCTTCATGGTGATGCAATCCAGATCGCCGCGCAGCATGCCGGCAAGATGTTTGGGTTCGGTGCCGCGCTTCTCTGCGGCCGCGGCCGAGGATTCCTTTCCCATTCGCAAGCGCGTACTCAGCCGCGGCGGGTCCTGCTCGCGCAGTTGGCGCAGCACCTGGTCCAGCGGCTGCTTTTTCCATTTCTCGGTGTCGAAGGGAAGCGAGCCGGTGAGCAACTCGTACAGCACCACCCCCAGCGCGTACACATCGGCGCGCGTGTCGACATCTCCGCCCGCCGCCTGCTCGGGGCTGATGTATCCTGGGGTGCCCGCCAGTCCCCAAAGCCCGCTGAACTGCGATTCGCCATCAAGCGACGGAACAACTGCCTTGGCCAGGCCGAAATCAATGAGACGGGGTGCAGGTTTACCGTCGATCTCCACCACAAGAATATTGGCCGGCTTTAGGTCGCGATGCAGAATGGCCTTCTGGTGCGCGTGCTGCACGCCTTCGCAAACCTTGATGAACAGTTTCAGCCGTTCGTCGATGCCCAGCTTCTTGCGGTCGCAGTACTTCGTGATGGGCTCGCCTGGCACATATTCCATCACCAGGTAGGGTTGACCCTCCGGCGTGGCGCCGGCGTCGAACACCTTGGCGATGGCGGGATGATCCATCAGTGCCAGCGACTGCCGTTCCGCCTGGAAGCGGCGCAGCAACGACTGGTCATACAGCCCGGCGCGGATCAGCTTGAGCGCCACCTGCCGTTCCAGGGGAGCGGTTTGCTCGGCCAGCCACACCTGGCCCATGCCGCCCTCGCCGATTTTCCTCACCAGTTTGTAGGGGCCAATCGACTCCAGCGGCTGAACTTCATGAATCGAAGCGGGCGCAACGGCGGGCCGGGAAAGGTCGTCGGAGCGGGCGTAGGCTGAGAGCAGAGATTCAACTTCCTTGCGCAACGACGGATCCGAGCCGCACGCATTGCTCAGAAACTCGTCACGATCGGCAGGCTCGCGCTCCAGAGCGGCTTCAAACAGTTCCTTGATTTTCTCCCACTGGCCGGTCTTCTCCACCGATGCTTCTCCCCACCTCGCGTGTCAGCCAGGCCTTCGCCATGCTCCAGTCCCGCTTCACGGTTGCCGGCGAAATCTCGAGAACCTGAGCCGTCTCTTCCACGGTCAGCCCGCCAAAAAAGCGCAGCTCGACAACCTTTTCCTGTTGGGCGTCGCAGGACGAAAGCCTGGTGAGAGCCCGGTCGAGTTCCACGATATCGACGTTCTGTCTTTCGGGGAGGTAAAAACTCTCGTCGAGTTCAACTTTATATTGTGGGCCGCGCTTAACAGCCGCACGGCGACGGGCATAGTCGACGAGGATCTGTCGCATCAGTTTAGCTGCAATCGCGACAAAATGTGCACGATTTTCTATGGCCGGGGGATCGGCGCCGGCCATACGGAGGTAAACCTCGTGTACCAGCTCCGTGCTTTGCAGCGTATGGTCGGACCGCTCGTCCCGCAGGCAGCGGTGCGCGGCGTTCCGCAACTCCTTATAGACCAGCGGAATAAGAGCCGGCAACGCTTCCTGGTCCCCGCTCTTCCAGCGAGCGAGTAGTCGAGTGGCCGAAGCCGAGTCGGACGAGTGCGGCACGCGCACGCCCCCAGGTTGCTTGCCCAAGTTGCTTGCTTGGACTCAAGATAGCCCCCGCGAACTCGCCAGTCAAACGAAACCAAAGGCCGGCGGGAGCCAAGCGTCGTCCTGCTACAGGCGCTGCTCAATTTCGACCCCGATGACGTGCTTCAGTTGCGGAGGTGCGAGCCGATTTGCGGCCCCTCCGGGCGCGGCAACCTTGGCCAAATAGCGGCCAAATACCAGATTTCACATGGTAAAATCGCTTCCACTGGAAGTGGCGATGATTGACGTCGAAGTGGAGTACGGAGCGACGCCAGAGCTGACCGCGGACATGATTCGAGGCCAACTTGAGCTTCTAGTGCACGACGAGGTCTTTCGCTCCAGCAAGAGATCGGTGTCCTTTCTTCGCTATGTGGTGGAGCAGACGCTGAACGGGTCGGCAGATCAGCTCAAAGAGCGGACCATCGGGATTGAGGTCTTTGGCAGGGATCCGTCCTATGACACGAACCTGGACCACATTGTGCGTACCGCGGCCACCGAGTTGCGCAAGAAACTCGCCACCTACTATGTAGATGAACGGCATCGTTCCGAACTCCGAATGGGCCTCGTTCCCGGGTCGTACATTCCCAGGTTCACCCTTCCCGGGCAGGCGCGGACCACGGCATCGGAAAACGGGATTGACGCCGAAGCGGCGGAACCTCAGCTCGAGACCCAAAGCGCTCACATCCACTTCGCGCCGCTCGTTGCGGCCGGAGAATCAGCGGCGAAAAGAGATTCGCGCTCCTGGGTGCGCCGCCATTGGGGTCTCATGCTTGCTGCCGCCGCCGTGGCAGTCCTATTGGCGTTTGATTTGCTGCGCCAAACCAGCGCGGAAGACCTGTTCTGGAAGCCGGTGCTGGATACGCCGGGCCCGGTACTGCTGGCCGTGGGCGATCACCCCAACGGCCCGCCCACGTTGCCCGCGGTAGAGGGAAACGGAAGTCCCATTACTCCAGTCCCGAGTTCTGACCTTTCACAAACAGTTCCGTTTGGCGATACGGTCACCATTGCCCGTGTAGTGGGCGCATTGGAAGCCCGGAACAAGCAAGTCCTTATTCGCAGAGGAAACTCCAGTACGTTTTCCGATCTCAGAGAAGGAGCCGTGGTTCTGATCGGGGCCTTCAATAATGAATGGAGCCTGCGGCTGACGCGGCAGTTGCGTTACACCCTGGCCCTCGATCCGGACCAGCACCTCATCTACATTCGTGACGCAAAGAATCCTTCGTCGCGCGCCTGGAGCTGGGCCACAAACCAGCCACCCGTTCCGGTCACCGGCGCCAACAGTCCCAAGCTGCAGGATTTCGCATTGATCTCGCGCATTCGCGATTCTGAAACCGGGCACGTGGTCGTCGTGGTCGGAGGACTTTACACCTACGGCACTGAAGCCGCGGGGGAGTTCCTTACCGATCCACATTTGATGCAGGCAATTAGCCAGGCAGCCCGGCCCAGGGGCGGAGGCAAGAACCTGCAAATTGTGCTGGGCACAACCGTCACCGACGGCACTCCCGGACCGCCGAGGGTCCTGGCCATCGCCGCGGATTAAGGGCCAGGTTAGGTGCGCTCCCCGCCCGCCTGATTGCGCCACAAGTCGCAGAAAAATTAGATAGATACGCTCAGCTTCTGACCGTCAGGGACGGTACCTGTCTATTCACCCTTCAATCCCTTTCAATACAAACTCTACGGCCGGGAATTCAGCTCGCCGGGTTGCGTCGATTCCGGGCTTACGGGGTCAGTCGAGGCGAGTTCTAAAGCAACAAGAGGTTTTTTCAGGAGGCTGGCGATGAAAGCTCTTTTCAAGCTGATCGGCAGTTTTGCGGGCGTTTGCGCGATGTCGAGCGTGCTGTTCGCGCAAGGATACGGAAGCATCAACGGCGTCGTGACCGACTCCAGCGGAGCGGTGGTTGCGAATGCCGACGTCACGGCAACTCAGGCGGGCACCGGCATTAGCCAGAAAACCACGACAGGCGGCGTAGGCAATTACGTTTTTCCAACCCTGGCGCCTTCGGTTTACGACATTTCCGTCAGTCACGCGGGCTTTGAGGTTTACACCGAGAAGGCCGTCCAGGTGCGTGCCGATGCGGCCGTGACGGTCAACATCACGCTCAAGGCCGGCGCTGCCAATACAACGGTGACGGTAAACGCTGAAACGGCTCAGGTGGACGTGACTACGGGCACACTCTCGCAGGTCATCGGCACAGCGCAGGTGAACGACTTGCCGCTGAACGGGCGCAATGCCGCCGCACTCACAGAGGACGTCGCCGGCGTCACCGTCGCCCCGCCCGCGCAGGCAGACCAGGGCGACACCAAGACCTTTCCCATGGACATCACTATGTCGGCCAACGGCACGTTTGTCGGGCAAACCAACTTCATGCTCGATGGCGGCAACAACGTGGATGAGTACACCAACGTCAACGAGCCCTTTCCCATGCCCGATGCCGTACAGGAGTTCAGCATCGACACCAATAACTACAGCGCGCAGTATGGCCAGAACGCCGGCGGCGTGGTGAATATCGTCACCAAGAGCGGCACCAGTAAATACCACGGCGACTTGTTTGAGTTCGTCCGCAATTCCGACCTCGACGCAGCAGCGCCGTTGACCTACAGCGCCAAAACCGGCGCGGGCACGGTGGACCTGCTCCACCGCAACCAGTTTGGCGGCACAGTGGGCGGGCCGCTGGAGATTCCGCACCTCTTCCACACCAATAAGGTCTTCGGGTTTTTTGGATATCAGAAAACCATCGATCACGAGTCCGCGGCCAGCGCCTCCACCTTTCTGCCTACCATTGCCCAGGCTGGCGCAAACTCGTCGGGCGGATCGCCGGGCTCGAACAATCTTGTCTTTACCGATTGCGTCAGCGACCCGTTGATGCCCTCAGCGATTCTTACCGCAACCATTTCCGGTTGCGCGGCGGGCACTTCCAATGTTTGGAGCAGCGCCGCCCTCAGTCCGGTCACGGCCAACTTCTTCAAATATGTTCCACCCCTTACTTCGACCGGCTCGGTTCTTTACTCACAGCCCGATCTCTTCGGCTACGCCGAGATCACAGCTCGTGTCGATGATGAGCTGACGCCCAAAGATAAGTTGACGGTGCGCTACTTCTCCGACGCATTCACCCTGCAAGGCGTTGAAAACCTCACCAACATCCTCAGCCTGGCCGATGGGGCCACGAACCACTACTACAACTCGCTGGTCTCGGAATCGCATACCTTCAACAGTCACATTGTCAACAACTTCATCCTCAGCTATCAGCACCAGTTCGATATTCGCGGCCCCAGCTCAAGCAGCCTCGATGTGGACGATCTGGGCTCCAACATCTGGCAGCCGGCGTTCAAGCAGATTAACGAGATCGAGGTGCCGAGCTATTTCACCATCAGCGTCAATCCCCAGGCCGCGTTTATCCGGAACAACTACACGCTCACCGACGACATTCATTTTCTGATGGGCAGGCACAACATCGACGCCGGCTATCACGGCGAGGTGTCGAAAATCGACGTGAACAACGATTTCGAGCAGCCGGGTGAGTTCATCTTTAACTCCGACTTCACCGGCGACGCCGCGGCCAGCTTCCTGTTCGGTAACCTCTATCAACTCATTCAGGCCTCGGGCGAGTACTTCAATGTCCGCGGCAAGTTCCAGGGAGCGTACGTTCAGGACAGTTGGAAGGCGACGCGCAATCTGACCCTGGATTACGGCGTGCGCTACGAGCCGTTCATTCCCTGGCACAATCTCTTTGGCCGTATGGGCGGATTCAATCCCACCCTTTGGGCGTCGGACACGCATTCCACGGTGTATCCTCTTGCGCCGGCTGGACTGCAGTTCGCCGGCGATCCGGGGTTCATTGCCAACGGCGTGGCCAATGAATACAACCACTTCATGCCCCGGCTGGGCTTCGCTTATGACGTCTTCGGCAACGGCAAAACAGCCATACGGGGCGGAGCCGGCATGTTCTACGACAGCCGCATCAACAGCACGTTGTTCGATATTTACTCGACCGGCTCACCGCCGTTCCTGGTCGCTGTGACTTTACAGGAAACTGCCACAACGCCCATTAACTGGGCCAATCCCTACGGGACAGCCGGGGTCACAAATCCCTTTCCCGCCCCGCAACCTCCGCCCAACACCGTTCCCATCTCGTCATCCAACAACTGGCTCACATTCGACCCCTACAGGGGCTTCCAGGATCCGCGTGACTACGCGTGGAACCTTGCCGTCGAACAGCAACTTACAAGCAGTCTCTCGTTGCGCACCGCTTATGTTGCCACGCACGGGAGCCACGAGTGGGAGGATACAGAGATCAATCCCGAGATCGGCGGCGTGCGTAAGTTCGACCAGCCCGGCTGCGCGTCCACCAACAGTTGTTTCCCCCAGTACATTACTGAAGCGAATACTGGTGGCAACACCAACTACAACTCGCTGCAGATTTCGGCCGAGCAACGCGTGCGTTACGGCCTGAACCTGCTGTTTAACTACACATGGTCGAAGGCGCTCAACGGCATGCCGTGGAATCAGGCCGCGACATCGATTGGCGGCGGCAATTCCTACGTGTACCCGATTACCATGCCGAACTACAAGGCGCTGGATTACGGCCCGGCGGACTTCGACCACCGCAACGTGACCGCGCTCTCCTACGTTTACATGGTTCCCAGGTTTCTCAACGATTCACCCGGCGTGCTGCGCTACATTCTTAACGACTGGGGAACGAGCGGAATCTTTCAGTACCACAGCGGCGATCCGCTGACGATTTGGTCCAGCGCATCGAATAACTCGGGCTCCGGCCAGAACCGCGATCGCGCCGTATACAGCGGCAGCGGCGCGTACGGCAGCAGCGCTTGCGCGGCGGGAGCGGCGAACTGCGTGGGGTGGCTCAATCCAGCCGCCTTTTCGGTCAATCCCGTGGGGACCTTCGGCAACGTCGTGAAAGGCTCCTTTTTGGGCCCGCATTACGTTGACTGGGACGGCAGCATCACGCGTAAGTTCGCTTTCACCGAGAGAACCTCCTTGAATTTCGAGGCCGACTACTTCAACCTGGTCAACCACACCAACCTTGGCGACCCAGGAACGACGTTGACTGCGTCTACCGGGACGTTCGGCAAGATCACGGGCACCACCCCGCAGAACTGGACGTCGGGCCCCGGAGGAACATCCGACACGCAGAACACTCCGCGCATCGCGCAGTTGTCGCTAAAGTTGATTTTCTAAACGGAAAGAGGAGTGCGGTGACTGCCGCGCTCCTCATCTCCATGCCAGGCGCGCGAAATCAGCGCGGAAAAGAATCGCTCATTGCAGCAGTTCGTCACGAGTCGAATGCCGGATGCAGCTCCCCAGAAGGCCGCTTTCATCTGCAAATGCTCTGTGGGCAGGTCGGGAAGGCAACGCGATGATGGGGACAGCTGGATGGGTTCGACAGTACGGGCCGCTGCACATCCCGCTGATCGTTTGCCTGCTGGCATCGGCTCCGCTTGCGCATGGTCAGAAGCCGCGCCCGGCCGTTGAGCACGTCTATCACAATCCCATTCTCTTCGCCGACTATTCCGACCCCGACGTCATCCGCGACGGCGAAAATTACTATCTGATCGCTTCCACCTTTCATTTCGTGCCCGGAATTCCCATCCTCCAGTCCAGCGATCTTGTGCATTGGACGATCCTGGGACACGCGGTTGCGCGCCTGGATATGGACCCGCGCTACAGCATGATCGGCGGCAATCGGTACGGCAAAGGGGTCTGGGCGCCATCCATCCGGAAGCACGACGGCTTGTTCTACGTGTACTTCCCCACCCCCAACGAAGGAATCTTTGTGACCACGGCGGCAAAGATCACAGGTCCGTGGAGCGAGCCGGCTACTGTGATCGCTCAGGCGGGCCTTGAGGACCCGTGTCCCTTTTGGGATGACGACGGCAACGCTTACCTGATTCACTCGATCACCGGCGCGGGCCCGCTCATCCTGCATCGCATGTCGCCCGACGGCAAGCGCGTGCTCGACGACGGAAAGATCATCGTTCAGGATCCCGAACACCTGCCCGTGCTTGAGGGGCCGAAGCTATACAAGCGCAACGGGTATTACTACATCTTCGCTCCTATCGGGGGCGTGAGCGCGGGATCGCAGGCGGTGCTGCGCTCGCGTCAGATCTACGGCCCCTATGAACATCGCATCGTGCTGGCCCAGGGCTCGACCAGGATCAACGGCCCGCACCAGGGAGCGTACGTGGAAACACCGGAGGGCCAGGGCTGGTTTATTCACTTTCAGTCCGATGGCGCGCACGGGCGTATCGTTCACCTGGAGCCCGTGCAGTGGCGCGACGATTGGCCGGTCATCGGCGCGGACCCGGACGGTGCGTCGACCGGCCAGCCAACGCCCTCCGCGCTGATCCCGGACCATGATCCGCCCGCCTCCAGGCAGCATCCCCAGACCTCTGATGAATTCAGCGAAGCGGCGCTCGGCCCGCAATGGGAGTGGAACCACAACCCCGACGACGCGCACTGGTCGTTGACCGCTCGGCCGGGTTTTCTGCGCCTCACTCCCATGCAGGCCGATGGCGACGGCCTGCTCTCGGCCCGCAACACCCTCACCCAGTGCATGCAGGACAACGCCTTCGAGTTCACCGTGCGCATCGACCTGGCCGGGATGAAGTCCGGTGTGCACAGCGGGCTGGCCATGTTTGAAAAGGACGCTAGCGGCCTTGAGGTCGCGCAAACGGGAAACGTGAGACGGCTGTATTTCTTCCATTTGCCCGATCGCCTCGCCGGCCCAACCCTTATGCAGGAAACCCTTCAGCTTCGTGTGCATGTCGACGGAGATCAAGCCCGCTATTCCTACAGTCTCGATGACGGCCAGACCTTCCTTGCATTGGGAACGATTACAGAGATCCATTTCAGCTGGTGGAAGGGATCGCGCCCCGCTCTGTTCGCCTACACAACGCTGGCCTCCGACCCGGGGGCTGTTGACTTCGATTGGGCTCATTACCAGCCCCTCGGCGTCAACCCCTGGTGATCCGAAATGGGCTCCGGATGGGCTCAGATGCCCTGATGCGTAAATTCAATTAAAAAGAGGGGTTATCTCCCGTCTTCGGCGAGGCTTCGAATCCTCATCCCAACCCCATATACCGCTTGCATACTCCCTGGCCGAAATCTCATGCCGATCGTACTTTTGGCGGATACATGCGGCATTTCCATGGGCGTAGATTCGACAGGGCTCAAAGGAATCATTTCTGGCGGTTGCGAAATGACGCCATGAGCCCGGAATCGCACTGATGCTTCCGGCATACGGAAGCGTGCATGTTTCATGCGCATCAGTGTTCGACAACGGATTGTCGTTTTTTTGAGCGGTGATTCGCCGTTCAACAACGGCAGCCCCGGAACTGGCTTTCCGGAAAGCCGCTGGCACCACGGGGATTGGCGGAATGCAATCTGAAATCGGGTTCCACTCGCCCGCTGACAAGAACAACAAGCCACGAGACGGATTTCCGCCGCCCCTTTCGCATTCACTTCAGGAGGTGAATATGCAGTTGATGAGCGCAAAGAGCCTGAGAGTTCTCGTGCTCGTGATCGCCGTTGCCCTCGCCGGCTCTGGCATGCTTGGCTTCGCACAAGGCACGAGCGGCAGCTTAACCGGGCAGGTTTCCGATCCTTCGGGTGCGGCGGTTGTCGGCGCCACCGTTACTCTCACTAACCTCGGCACAAACTACCAGCAGACCGAAACATCCAACGGCAGCGGAGTGTACCTGATCCAGCCCGTGGAGCCCGGCAATTATGCGTTGAGCATCGTCGCCGCTGGGTTCGCCCACTATCGGCAAACGGGCATCGTGATCAATGCCAATCAGGCCGCTACGCAGGATGTCCACCTGAAAGTGGGCGCGACCGGCGAAACCGTCAGTGTCACTGCCGACGCCGAACTCATCAACACCACCAGCCCCGAGCTGGGCATGACGGTGAACTCGTCCTCGGTGACCCAGCTGCCTTTGAACGGACGCGACCCATCGACATTGGTATGGCTGGCCCCGGGCGTCATCAACGCCAACCTCGGCAACAGCTACACGCAGAGCGGGTTCTCGTTCCCGAACGAGACCGATGCGGCGGCCAGCGGCGGGCGCCAGGGCAGCACGTATTACATTCTTGACGGCGCCCCGAATATGGATACCTACCTGGGCCGCGCCGCGCCGTTCCCCAATGCCGATGCCACGCAGGAATTCACAGTCATCACCAACAACTTCAACGCCATGTACGGCTTCGCGCCCGGCGCCGTGGTCAGCATCCAGGTCAAATCCGGCTCCAACCAGCTCCACGGCGGAGTTTTCGAGTTTCTGCGCGACAACGACTTCAACGCCAAGGATTGGTGGACTCACCAGATCAACCCCCTGCACCAGAATCAGTTCGGCGCCTTTGCTGGCGGGCCGGTCCTGAAAAATCATCTCTTCATCTTCGGCAACTACCAGGGAACGCGTTCCGCAGCCGCCTCGAGTGAAAACCAAACCTACGTGCCGACGTCCGCCATGCTGAGTGGCGACTTCAGTGGCTTGTCTTCGAACGGATCGGAGACCCTTTGCGCGTCCGGCAGTGGAACGCTGGGCAGCGAATCGGCGATCTGCCCCTTCACCACCGTTGGCGGCAAGCCCAATCAACTGGACACGTCGAGCGGGTACAGCTTCAACTCGACGGCTGTCTCCATCGTGTCAGCCGCCCTGCCTCAGGTGGGAAAGACCGGAGTCAGCACCACCGGGTGCTCGGCAAGCGAAATTGCCGAGGGCTGCGTGGAATACACCAGCGCCGCCATCGTGAACAACTACGACGAAGGCACCGGCCGGCTTGACTGGGACGCTTCCTCCAAGCAGCGGGTGTCGTTGATCAGCTATGTGAACAACCTGGTGCAGCCGTCGGGCGATACGCCGGGCGACGTGCTCTCCATGCTGCCCCTGTCCACCTGGCAGTACACCTTCGCTGAAAAAATGCAGTACTTCAACGAGACCATGAACGACACGTGGACGATCAGCCCCACCATGGTCAATGTGGCGTCGGTCTTTTGGACCCAAATGTCGGCGCACAATGGCTCTGCGGCGCTGCAAAGCAACAACAAGCCTTTCTGTTGGTCGGAGTACATCAATGTGACCGAGCTGCCCAGCACTTGCTACCTCGAGGGATTCGATGTGGGCAGCGGCGGCTTCGAAAGCGGCTGGTACGAGCCGTCGCAGGAGCTTCGCACCACCTACGGTCTCTACGATAACTTCTCGAAGAGCTTCGGCAAGCACACCATCCAGGCGGGAATGAATCTGCAGCACCAGTATGCCGCTGAGATCACCCAGTATCCCACCGAAGCGGAGCTGGATTGGGCGACAAATGGAAGCTATACTGGCAACGGCTTGGCCGACTACCTGGTTGGCGATCTGTATGATTTCACGCAGGGCGCCGGAGAAGTGGCTCCCGTCTCCGGATGGCAACCCGGCTTCTACGGCCAGGACTTGTGGCGGCTGCGTCCCAACATCAGCCTCACTCTCGGCCTGCGCTGGGATCCGAACATCCCGCCGCAAATTACCGCGGGCCGGGCGGCGGCGTGGGTTCCGGGGCAGCAGAGCACCGTCTATCCCAACGCTCCCACGGGGCTCGTCTTTCCGGGCGACAAAGGAATCGGCGCCGGCCTGATGGATACCACCTACGGCTATTGGGAGCCACGGGTCGGCATCGCGTGGCAACCTAAGGAATTGCCCAGGACCGCCTTCCACGCCGGCTTCGGTATCTTCACCCAGCCGATGATCTACTCAACCTATAACCATACGGTCGATAACGCCCCGTTTGCGCCCACCTACACACCGGGACAAAACAGCACCACGCCGCTCGACTTCAACAGTCCCTGGTCGACGTTTTCCGGAACAGGCGACACGAGTCCGTTCCCGCCCTTCGCCTCGGCCACCTACAAACCGCCATCGAGCGTCACCTTCAGCTCCGGCCTTGAGATTCCGGCAACCATCGCTCCCAGCTTCAAGCTCGGAGTCACACAAGCCTGGAACCTCTCCGTTGAACAGGGCTTCAAGTCGAACATGGTGGCTCGCGTGGCCTACGTGGGCACCGAAACCTATCACCAGTCAACCATCATCGACGAAAACGCTGGTGTATACGGACTCACCAACAGCTGCGGTGGTCGCCCGCTTTGCCCCACCTTCGCCGGGAACATCCTCGACATGCTCAGCCCCGGAACCGCCAGCTACAACAGCCTGCAGGTTACGGGCGAGTGGAAGCAATCCCACAGCCTGCAGTGGCAGTCGAACCTCACCTGGTCCAAGGCCATCGACGATACCTCGTCATCGAACATCAGCTTCGGCTATAACGCCATCGGCGATCCGTTCAACCTTGGCTGGAGCCGCGGCATTTCCTCGCAGAACTTCCCCATTGACTGGGTGAGCAACTTCGTTTACACCAGTCCGGCGCTGCACGGAAGCAATCTGCTCATGCGCGAGATGCTCGGCAACTGGGAAGTCAGCGGTATCTATAACTGGATCTCCGGCGCGGGCCTTACCATTGAGAGCGACAGCGGCAACTCCGGGTCGGACCAGGGCGAGGACCGGGCCAACTTCGTTTCAGGGCAGGCCCTCGATGTGAAGCAGGGCAGCCGCTCCCACTGGCTGAGCGATTACTTCAACACCGGGGCATTCACAACCAACCCTCCCGGAACCTTTGGCGATACCGGAAAGAACATCATGCGCGCTCCGCACGAGACTTGGGGCGATGCCGGCGTCGACAAGAACTGGCAGGTCGCCGAGCGCTACGGCGTCCAGTTCCGGTGGGAGTTCTTCAACGTCTTCAACCATCCCTCCTTTGGCTCGCCCGGAACAAACCTGACCTACGGCGGTTTCGGCCAGATTTCAGGGACAGGCTCTGAGCCGCCACGCGTGATGCAAGGCGCGCTCAAGTTCATCTTTTAACTGCACTGTCCTTCTTGGCAGTCCGGGCCACGCGGCCCGGACTGCCTTTTTGTTTGCGGGCCGCACTACGCCCGCAGTGGCGGCAACCTTCCTGGCAGCCTCCCCGCAGCGCCAATTACACTTGTCGCGACGCTCCACGCGAGGACCCCATGCTCAGCCGCCGCAAATTCCTCAAGTCCAGCCTGGCCACCGGCGCGCTTCCGCTGGCATCGGTTCTCGATGCCGCGCAGCAACCGGAAATCCCCACCGCGCCCGCGCCGGCATTCGCGCTCGTCACGCTCCCCGCGCGGCTGCCGCAGCCTGACGTCGCCGCTGAGCCCTGGCAAAAGCGCGTGCGCCGCGTGGGCCAGACCAACATGACCGAGCACGATCCGGCGGTGATGAACGTGGAAGAGTGGGCCGGCTACTGGCACTCCCTTGCGGTTGACGTCGTGTTCGTAAGCGTCACGGGCATCCTGGCCTTCTATCCGTCCAGGGTGCCGTTCCACAAGCACGGCAAATTCCTCGGCGATCGTGATTTCTTCGGCGAGTGCGCGGCGGCCGCAAAAAAGCGCGGCATGCGTGTGGTGGCGCGCATGAGTCCCGACCTCAACTGGCCCGACGCGCTCGCCGCGCATCCCGAGTGGGCCATGCGCCACAAAGACGGCTCGCCGCAGCTTTCCACCGAGGATCCGCGCCTCTTCAAGACATGCATGTTCTCCACCTACATGGACGATTACGTGCCCGCCATCATGCGCGAGGTGAACTCGCTTTACGATGTGGATTGTTTTTACACCAACGGCTGGCCTCCGCTGGGCAATCTGCCGGAGTGCTATTGCGCCGTCTGCAGCAGGCTTCCGGCCAGCGGAACGCCGGCCTACTGGCGCGTCTTTACTGAGCGTGTCCTGGCGCTGTGGAAGCGCTATGACGCCATCGCCAGGGAGAAAAAGGCCGACAGCTTTTACTTTGCCAACTCCGGCGGCAACGTGCGCGGCGGCCCGAACCTCGATCAACTTGGCAAGATCGTGGCGTGGTTCCAGGCCGACAACCAGGGGCGCACCTACGAGGATCCTGCGGTGTGGGGATGCAGCCTGCAGGGCCGCGTCTGCAACGCCGTGCTCGATGGCAAGTTTGCCGCCAACGTCACCGCCGCCTACTCCACCGGCAATCCCGGCTGGCGCAATCTTTCCAAGACACCCGATGAGGCGCGCATGTGGCTCAACGAATCGCTGGCCAGCGGCATGGCGCCCTATTTCCACTTCGTCGGCGCCGAAAAAGGATTTTGCGAAGACCGCCGCTGGCAGCCGGTCGGCCGTGATTACTTCCAGTGGACTGCGCGCCACGATGCGCATCTGGCCACGCGCCGCTCCATTGCCAACCTCGGCGTGGTCATGGGTCAGAGCACGCAACTTCTCTATCCCGGCCCGGCCACGGCGCGCGTCCGCACCTACATGCACGAAACGACGCAGGGCATCTACGACGCGCTCCTGCGCGGCCGCTTTGCCTTCGACTACGTGCATGAAGATCGCCTTGAACCCGAGCGGTTGGCGAAGTATCGCGCGCTGCTGCTGCCCAACATCGCCATGCTCAGTGACCGCCAATGCCGGCAGCTGAGCGACTATGTGCGCGCCGGCGGCTCGCTCGTGGCCAGCTTTGAGACCAGCCTCTACGACGAAGACCTGAATCCGCGCGCGGACTTCGGCCTCGCCGGCCTGTTTGGCGTTTCGCGTGCCGGCGGCGTGGTGGGCACCAACGGCAATCCCTATTACGCGCGCATTCAGCAGCCGCAATCGCCGCAACCACACCCCATCCTCGAAGGTTTCACTCACACCAACTGGATTGCGGGCGCGCAGAATCGCCAGCCGCTCAAGCCGGTCGCCGAATCGGTGCTCACTGTGGTCCCCGGATTTGTGCGCTATCCGCCCGAACTCGCCTATCCGCCTGTTCCGAACACCGATGAGCCGGCTGTGGTCCTGCGCGAGCAAGGCGCCAGCCGCCTGGCGTGGATTTCAGGTGACGTGGAGCGCACCTGGTGGCTCACCGGCCAAGGCGACCTGCTGCGGCTCATTCACAACACCATTCGCTGGGTCACGCACGATGAACGCATTGTCAGCGTCGAGGGGCCCGGCTTTATCGAGATGTTCTGCTGGGAAACCGCCCCGGGCTACGCCGTGCATCTGCTCAACTATTCCAATGCCAATGCCTTCCACGGCTGGATGCAATCGGTTGAGCCTCTGGGAGCGCAGCACGTGAGCATGAAGCTGCCCGCGGGAGTTCACGTGCAATCGGTCGATCTGCTCAGGTCAGAGCGCAGCGTGCCATTCCATCTCGAAGATCGCGTGCTGCGCTTCACCGTGCCCTCGCTCGACGATTACGAGGTCGCGGCAGTAACCGTGGCGTAATGCCCAGGACGCCCGAGCGTGTTTCAAAAAATGGCAGCGGGAACGAAATGGAACTACCCTCGATCTGAAGCCGGCTCGCTCCGATGCCGATTTGCTGCTATGTTCCTGTTTTTCCACATTCGGGACCGCGGCCGAATAGAAACGGCGAGCTTTAATG
>JASHQH010000287.1 GCA_030037635.1 Acidobacteriaceae bacterium | reverse complement strand
TTAGACCCCTTCCCCTTCGAGGCTTTTGGGGGCGACAAATCGCTCAGCTGCATGCAGTTACGGAACTGGTCGCCGCCCGAAGTCGTCATTCGAAAAGGAAAAGCCCTTCAAATCCCTCATTTCAATTGGGTTGCTTGGACGTCGCTCACCGAATCCGCCCCCTTCCACGAATTTTCGGTCTCTCGCCATCGCCTCGTCATCACCAAGGCAGAAGCGATCCAATCCTTTTCCTGATGTGCTATTGCCATTGTGCGCGAAAAGGGGGAAATTATCTGCAAGAGCACGAAGTAAGGCAGCGAGGGAGCAAAGCACCAAGAAATCAGCGGGTTAGCGAGAAACGTCGGCCCGCGCAGAACGCTCGGGGTACCTGACAAAGCAGCGGCCGGGAGCCAAGACCCCAGGTCCCCCCGCTCGCCAGCAAGACCTGGTTTGCTTGAACCACAACTTTCGCCACATCCTGGCGTTTGAACCTGCAGCAGGCTCGTGCCGCGCGTAAGGTGCGCCTGACCGCTTGATTTGGCAGTTGATGGCAGGCGGGTGCGGGGCGTGGACGCCCGCACAACAGCCGGCAAGGATGCCAGCGTTACATTTTTGAAGTTTCCCCATCCCCCTCGGCTAGGAGCATTCGCAATGCAAGCTTTGCGCGACGCGATGGCCATTGCCCTCTGTTGGAGCCTTTGCTTCCCGGCCCCGCTCGGCCTGGCCCAGGAAGCGGCCGCAGATCAGGCTCCCACGCAGACCAGGCACAGACCTGAATACCATTCCGGCCAGCTGAGCGGCGACGAGCGCATTCTGCACGCATTGAACCGCTTCACCTTCGGTCCCAGGCCCGGCGACCTCGAGGCTGTGCGGCAGATGGGCCTCGACAAATGGTTCGAGCAGCAATTACACCCGGCGGGCATCGACGAAGCGGACCTGAACGTGCGGCTGGCGCAATATCCCGCCATGCAGTGGAGCGTGCAGGATCTTCTGTTCCGCATGCCCAGTCCCGCCATCATCCGCCAGGCCATCGACGGCAAAGTACAGATACCCTCTCACGGCACGCTGCACGCAGTGTATGAAAACCAGATTTACCGGCTGCAGCTGAAGAAAGCAGCGCAGGCCGAAAAGAAAAACGCAGCCAACGCAGCGCCCGCACCTGCGGCGAATTCGGGCACGGCTGACGGGGGCGGCATGAATATGAGCGGGAACCCCAATATTTCCGCCTCGGCCATGGACGCCAACGCCACCCAGCCCGCGAACGCCTACGCAAGCGCTCAGCCCGCATCTGCCATGCAGGGCGATATGAATGCCGCGGCGCCGGCAAACGCGACCACGCCGGCGAATACCATGGTCCCTGCCGAACCGGGTGCGATTGCCGGCCAGCCGCTGGTTGACCAGGGCATGATCGCGGGCATTCTTGCCCTAGTGCCCGAGGAGCGTGTCCGGCGCCTGCAGGCGATGCAGCCCGAAGAATTCGAAGCCTTCATCAAGTCGCTCAAGCCCGTGCAGCGCGCTGCGCTGCAAGCGGGATTGAGTCCGGACCTGCGCGAGTCGCTGGACGATCTGGAAGCGCCGGAGCAGACGGCGGTGCAGGAATTGTTTGCCGAGCGGCTGGCGCGCGACATCTACGCCAATGCGCAATTGCAGGAGGTGATGACCGACTTCTGGCTCAACCACTTCAACATTTATCTGCGCAAGAACGAGCAGATGCCGTATTACCTGGTGAGCTATGAGCGCGACGTGATTCGCCCGCTGGCACTGGGCAAGTTTGAAGATTTGCTGGAAGCCGTGGCGCACAGCCCAGCGATGCTGATTTATCTGGATAACGCGCAGAGCATGGGGCCCGATTCAATGGCCGCCGAACGCAACGCGATGAATGCCGCGCGCCGCCCTGGCGCGAAGAAGCAGGCGCCGGAAGGACTGAACGAGAACTACGCGCGCGAGCTGATGGAACTGCACACGGTGGGCGTGAACGGCGGCTACGCGCAGGCCGATGTCACGCAGGTGGCGCGCGTGTTGACCGGCTGGACGGTCGATCGCCCGCAGTTTGGAGGCGGGTATATTTTCGCCGCGCCGCGCCACGAGCCGGGCAAGAAAATCGTGATGGGCGAAAAATTCAAGGAGAACGGCGAGATGGAAGGCCGCGAGTTGCTCCACTTCCTGGCCACGCGGCCGGCCACGGCGCAATTCATCTCGCGCAAGCTGGCCATTCGTTTTGTGGGCGACGATCCGCCGCAGGCCCTTGTAGACCGCATGGCCAAGTCCTACTTATCGAGCGGCGGCGACATCCCTGCGGTTCTCAGGACGCTTTACCACTCGCCCGAATTCTGGGCCGCGAGCGACTTCCGCTCGAAGGTGAAGACGCCGCTGGAATTTGTGGTGAGCGCGGCGCGCGCCAGCAACGCCGACATCCAGAATTATCAGCCGCTGGTGAATGCGCTGCGGCAGATGGGCATGCCGCTGTATGGGTGCATTCCGCCAGTGGGATACAAGTGGGACGCGGCCGATTGGGTGAGCACAGGCGCGCTGGTGGACCGGATGAACTTCGCCCTGTCGCTGGCCGCCAACCGCTTTCCGGGTATCACGGTGGTGTGGGCGCCGGAGCTGGATGTAAACACACTTATGAACGACACGAAATCGCAGCAGGTGATTCCCACGCCGGAGTCGGAAGAGACGCGGCTCGAGGCTATGCTGGTGGCGGGCGGAGTAAGCGGAGCTACGCGCGCGGCGGCGCTGGAGCAGTTTGAGGCGCAGAGCGCCGGGGCTCCCGGAGCGGTGACAACGGTCGCAAATTCATCCCCCACCCTAGACGCGCAACCACCCGGCAGACCGAGTGGACGCGATGGGGCGTTCAGGATGGGGCACCTAGGGCCCAATCGCGCGCCCGCCGCAGATGCGTACGAGCGCGAGGACCAACTGCTGGCCGGATTGCTGCTGGGCTCGCCGGAGTTTCAGCGAAGATAGCCTCGCTCCCACCCTTTCGGCAGAAGACGCCGAAAAGGATGGGGCAACATCCGGTGTTAGCGGAGTTAGCCGCGCTTAGCGCGTGTTGGCGGCGTTAGCGATGTTGACAGGCGCACGGGCAACGGACCCAGGCAACGCCGTTGGCTGAAAGCGAAGAGGTGGAAGCTAGGAGCTGAAAATGAACCGTAGATTTTTCCTGCACAGGGGCGCCCTGGCCGTGGCCGGCACCACGATGATGCCGAATTTTCTTGTCCGCGGCGTGCTGGCGCAATCGGCCGTACCGCCGGGCCAGCGACTGGTGGTGATCTTCCAGCGGGGCGCAGCCGACGGCTTGAACGTGGTAGTTCCCTACCGCGAAAAGAACTACTACAAGATGCGGCCCAGCATTGCAATTCCCGAAAGTCAAGTGCTCGATCTGGACGGATTTTTCGGACTGCATCCCTCGTTGGCGCCATTCAAGCCGCTTTACGATCAAGGGCAGCTGGCCATTGTGCACGCGTGCGGTTCGCCCGACATGAGCCGATCGCACTTCGACGCGCAGGACTACATGGAATCGGGCACGCCGGGCGTAAAAAGCACCGAAGACGGCTGGCTGAACCGCGCGCTGCAGGCGGAGGATGTGGTGCATCGCTGCGCCGGCACTTGCGAAGCGCATAGTGCATTTCGCGCGCTGGCCCTGGGCGCCGACGTGCCGCGCACGCTGGCCGGAAAGGTTCCCGCCATCGCCATCAGCAATGTGAATACATTCAGCGTAGCGGGCCGCGGGCCGGCGCCCTCGCCCGCAGCAAATGCATTCGAAGCCATGTACGCCGGGAGCGGCGACCGGATCTTCCATGCCGCGGGCGATGAAACCTTTGAGGCGGTGAAGATGCTGCGCGACGCCAATCCCGCGCAGTACGCGCCCGCGCCGGGAGCCAATTATCCCAACTCGGAATTCGGCAACAACATGAAGCAGATCGCGCAACTGCTGAAGGCGAACCTGGGCGTGGAAGCCGCGTTCACCGATGTCACCGGCTGGGACACGCATCAGAATCAGGGCGGCGTGAACGGGCAGCTCGCCAACCGGCTGAGCGATCTTTCGGCCAGCATCGCAGCGTTCTGGCGCGACATGGGAGACAACGCCGGCAGTGTAACCCTGGTGACGATGTCGGAGTTTGGCCGCACTGCGCGCGAAAACGGCACTGCCGGCACCGACCACGGCCACGCCAACGCCATGTTTGTGCTGGGTGGGCCGGTGAAAGGCGGCAAGGTGTACGGCAAGTGGCCGGGCCTGGAAAACGAGCAGCTCAACGAGGGCCGCGACCTGGCGTTGACCACCGATTACCGGCAGGTGCTGGGCGAGGTGGTGACGCATTCGCTGGGTGCGGAAAATCTCGAGATGGTGTTTCCCGGCGCGCAGCTCAGCCGCGCGGGATTTCTGCGGCTGGTGTAAAGGCAGGCAACAGGGATTAGGGAACTGGAAGCTATAAAGGCCCTAAGGAACAGCAGATTTTCTCAGAGGCTGCGCTGATGCGCGCGGATTAGTTTGAATTGCGCGCACCGATCGAGGGCCCAGCTCTGTGCTTCACCCGAGGTGCAAGCACGGAGTCTATAATTGCCTCAAATTGTGCTGCGCGTGCGTGCCATGCAGAAAAATTCCGCCCTCTTCCTTGATCTGTTCTCGATTCCGCTGTTTGCCATTGCGCTTACGGCCAGCTCGTTGGCGTGCCAGGAGCAGGCCGCGCAAAGCAAATTCGCGTTCGAGGTGGCGACGATAAAGCCGGCGGCCCCGCTGGATGTGCAGCGCCTGGCGGCAGACGTACAGGCGGGGCGGATGCCGAAGCTGGGGCCGGAGATTGACGCCTCGCGCGCGACCTACACTTACATGACGCTGAAAGACCTGATTGCTCTGGCTTACAGCGTGCATTCCTATCAGATCAGCGGACCGCCCTGGCTTGGAGAGGAGCGCTTCGACATCGAGGCCAAAATGCCGGATGGCGCAACCAAGGACGACGCTCCCGCCATGCTGCGCACGCTTCTCGAGGATCGGTTCAAGCTGGTTGCGCACAAAGCAGAGGAGGAGCAAAAGGTTCTGGCGCTCGTCGCCGGCAAGAACGGGCCAAAGCTGAAGGAATCCGCGACGGCTCCGGCGCCGATCGACGTGAACGCGCCGTTGAAGCCCGGCGAACGGCAAATCGATGGGCTGGATGGACCGATCCGCATGAAGATCGATCCCGACGGCACGGTCACCATGAACATGGGAGCGAGGGGAACCATCATCCAGAAATTCGACAGCCAGAACCAATCGCTGCAGTTCGCATCGAACGGCGTGACCATGGCCGGGCTCGCGGAGATGCTTTCGAGATTGCTTCTGCAGACCGGCGGCGCCGATAGCCGGCAGGTTGTCGACATGACCGGCCTGAAGGGGAACTATGAAGTGAACCTGGAGATTTCTCTGGCGGATATGATGGCTCTGGCGAGAGCGAGCGGCATGCCCATGGCGCAAAGACCGCCCAGCAGTAGCGCTGGCGCGAGCCCGGTTCCTGAGGCGTCGGATCCGGGAGGCGGCACGAGCGTGTTTGAGTCAGTCGAGCAGATGGGGCTGAAGCTGGAGGAGCGCAAGGCCACAGTGAACCGGCTGGTGATCGATCAGGTGGAAAAGACGCCGACGGAAAATTGAAAGGCAGGCAACAGGGATTAGGGAGCAGGGAATAGAAAACCATAAAAAGCTCGAAAGAGCTGTAGATATTGCTCCCCAGGGCGATTTCCTTTCAAAACCAAAGCAGGTGGCGGAAACCTGCGCGCTGGCAGGCTGCAAGCCGCATGATTTACCCTCGAATGCGGCATGAAAATCGAGCGCAGGTTTCATCTGATTGGTCTTTTCGCGGCCTTGGCGGCGTCCGCGGCCCTCACTGCTGCCGCCCAACAGTCCACAACGCCGGCCAGCCAGGACATTCCCGACGCGCCGCAGGCGACGGTTCCCAACGGGCCGTTCGTGGTGATGGACACGTCGATGGGCCGTATCACCTGCCAGTTTTATCAACAGCAGGCGCCGGATGCGGTCGCCAACTTCATCGGCCTGGCCGAAGGCACTAAGGACTGGACTGATCCTGCGACGAAAAAAGTCGAACACCACAAGCGCTATTTCGACGGCACCACGTTTCACCGCGTCATTCCCGAGTTCATGATCCAGGGCGGCGACCCGACAGGAACGGGGATGGGCGATCCCGGCTACAGCTTCAACGACGAGTTCGACCCCAACCTGAACTTCGACCGGCCGGGACGGCTGGCGATGGCCAACAGCGGGCCCAACACCAACGGCAGCCAGTTCTTTATCACCGAGCAAGCGTATCCATCGCTCGACCAGCACTACACGCTGTTTGGCCAATGCGACGATGCCAGCGTGGAGGTGGTGAAGACCATTGCGCGCGTACCGCGCGATGCCAACGACAAGCCGCTGACGCCCGTGGTGCTGGAAAGAGTCACCATCGTGCGCCCCGGCGAAAACATGCCGCCTGCGCCTGGGGCAGCAGCAACACAAGGCGATCAGGAGCGAGTCGTCAACGTCTCCGCCGGCGTTGCCCAGGGCATGCTCATCACCAAGACAAATCCGGTTTACCCGCCTGACGCCAAGGTGCAGAGAGTCTCCGGCACGGTGGTGCTGCAGGCGATCATCGGGAGGGACGGAAGCGTCGAGAATCTGAAAGTTGTGAGCGGCCCCGATGTTTTGCAGCAGGCCGCGCTCGACGCCGTCAAGAGCTGGCGCTACCGGCCCTTTCTGCTGAATGGCGAGCCCGTTGCAGTGCGCACCACCATCAACATCATCTTTACTCTGGGCTAACCTCGTCCGCCGCACGAGCGTTCCGGCTGGTTAGCCGATTAGGCTTTTTACTCATTCCCCAGATCAGGAGTTCCCATGGCTCATGCACCCGGTACCTACGCAAAGTTCAACACCAGCGAGGGCAAGATCACCGTTCGCCTCTTCGAAATTGACGCACCCCTAACCGTCAAGAACTTCATCGAGCTGGCCGAAGGCGTAAAGGAATGGACGCATCCGACCACGCGCGCCAAGTCGAAGAACAAACTGTACGACGGCACCGTCTTTCATCGCGTCATTCCCGACTTCATGATCCAGGGCGGCGATCCGGCCGGCACTGGCATGGGCGGACCGGGGTACAAGTTCGAGGACGAAACGCGCCACTCGCCGCACCGCTTCGACAAGAAGGGCAAGCTGGCGATGGCCAATGCCGGGCCGAACACCAACGGCTCGCAGTTCTTCATCACCGTGGCCGCGACGGAGTGGCTGAC
>JASHQH010000286.1 GCA_030037635.1 Acidobacteriaceae bacterium | reverse complement strand
CTTCTTTCGGTGATCCTGCACGTCGGATTGCCGCATGACATATTCGCCGATCATCCTCCGGCTCTCGCGAATGTATAATTGCCTCGGCCAGTGGTCTGTATCGGCGAATTCATCCTTCGGCAATCCCCAATCATTCATCTCATTCCTCAACTCGTCGGGTACAGATGAATCGTGCGATAAAAAATAGACCAGGGACTGAACGTAGTTCAAGTGCTCTTTCCGTAATTTCGCTCGCTCCGCATAAGACGCTTCAGGAAATTTCCAACTATGACCGATATAGTCGGTTGAGATTGGCCCATTGTTATTGAAATCTGCCTTGTGGTTGGGAATCATTACGGGAAGGAAAAAGTCAGTTAGCTGCGGTACTCGCCCAACATGCTGCCGGAACTCTTTCAAATATCGTTCCAATAACATGAATTGAGATCGCTGATAACCTTCTGGGCGGGGAAACGGAAGCCGGTTAGCGGGATCATTGGTAAGGATGAGACGGAACGTGTAGGCTTCAATTTTCTTATCGTCTGACCCGGGAGCGGCCAATGGACCCGGATCAACGTCTGGCAGAAGGCGATGGTTTGCATCATAAGCGCTTAATGACCACGAGAATTGATGATGCGGAGTACTGTCTCTTACGCCGGCCAGGCTTTCACCGTATTCCGTTGTGCTTTCGCGACCCCACGTGTAACTGACATGCGATTCGGCCATCAGGTCACCTTCGTAGGTGCAGTCGGCGAAGACTCGTGCTTCCCATTTCTTTCCGTCCTGCGTTGTCATCGACACAATTCGTTTGTCTTTCAAAGTGACGCCAGTTCTCTCCTTCAGACGCTCGTGAAAGTAGATGGTTACGCCGGCGTCTCGAAGCATTGCCCCAAAGACTTCTTCGGAGACATGGGGTTCTGAGCGCCAACTCTCAGGACTGTTAAGATTCCGCACTCCATAATGGGCAGCGGCTTTCATGAAGAAAGTGCGCACATCTCCGCCGATGATGGTAAATCGTCCAACGTCAGTAGCCGAGAGGCCACCCGTCACCATGCCACCGAGATGTACACCCGGCTCCAGCAAGATCACTGCTAGACCTTCGCGCGAGGCTGCGTACGCTGTCATGACCCCCGAAGGCGTTCCGCCATAGACTATTAGGTCCGCTGCAAGTGCGTGGCCTTGGGCGTGCGTCAATGGCGCGAAGGTCAAGCTGGCAAAAAACACAATAACGACGTTTATGCTTGCATTTGCTAAATTCATTCCCTTTCCTCTTATTGACCGGATCCTTCAGAACGACGCGCAATGTGACGCCATACTAAGTATCAATCGATGGGCAAAATGACGACACTTCCCTGGCGCTTCGTGGAATTCAGGAAGGCCTCATCGACGGTCAGCATGGTACTGATTAACGGTCGAGTTGCGTGGGGTCGAGAAAATGGTCAAAAGCGTATCTTCATGCTGAGTTGAATATTCCGCGGCAAATTGTTCTGAGACGTGATGTATCCAAAGCCCGTAGCTCCAAAGGTGGTCGCCGGAAGAGCGAAGTCAACCTTGTTCAGCAGATTGAACGCTTCTGCGCGAAACTCCAAGCCAAAATCTTCGTGGATCGAAACGTCTTTGATGATCGACGCGTTATCGTCGAAGGAGAGCGGTCCGCGAAGAGCGGCCGCCGAGCGCGGCACATCGCCAAGCTGGAACGACTGAGGAAGAGTGAATGCTGCCGGATTGAAGTAGCCTTGCGTTTGGCCCGTTCCGCCCAGTCTCTGATGTGTCGGACCAGACGTGAGCGGGTTGACGCCAGCCATATAAACCGGACGCGTCCCGGAGAAAGCAGGATTACCTGCGACGGTTAACCCAGGCGGGAAGCCTGAATATACGTCGGCGAGAGCGGTGACAGTCCATCCTCCCACAACCTCATTTGCCCAACGCGGCATACCGCTGCCTAACGCTTTGCCTGTGCCCAGTGGAATCGGGTACGTCGCGGTGCCGACAATGTGCTGCGGAATATCGGTAGCCAAGTTTGAGTGTTCGTATTGATGCATGAAGTAAAGGTTCTGAATCCCGGGATTGCCCGTCGGATTGAGAGAGCCGTTAATCAAATCGGATACATTTCCCAGCAGTTTGGACCAAATATACGATACCGATCCCGTCAGACCTCCCTGATGGTTAATGAGCCACGTCGCCTGCAATGCGTTATAAGTGGCTGATCCATGGTCCGTATAGTTAATTGCCACGGAACTGTTTTGAATGCTTGTTATGCTTCCCGCTGTGTATTGCGGAAAAGGAGTTAACAATTGGGCGCGCTCTACCGTCGAATTCAATAGAGATGATCCCGGTGAAATCCCACTGGCACCGGCAAACGGGTTGGAAACTTGTGCTTCGAGGTAAGAAACCTGTGCCGTATCGCCCGGCGTACCAAAATAAGCGGGGTAGAGGTCATTTGGGCGGATCTTTAGGGGAAGATCTACGCCGTGGCCGCCAACGTAGGTCACGGTCGCAGACATGTTTCTGGCGAGGCTTCTCTCGACGCCAAAATTCCATTGCTGCTGATAGGACGCTGGATTGCCTACAGCTAATCCGGAAATCGTTGATCCGGCACTTACCCCTACGCCTGCCGCAGGTCCTGCAGGCAGAGCCACGCCGCTTGGAAATGGATTATCGGTGGTAACAACCGGAGTAAAACCATTGGCGCTGGTCGGAATACTCGTAGTCTGCGTGAAACCTATATTTCCGGCAATATAGATGTTTTCTGACGTGGGAAGATAGAGAATGCCGTAACCGCCTCGGATTACATCTTTTCCGGTAAGCGCGTAAGAGAATCCGACGCGCGGAGCAACTTTGTGATAATAAGTTGGCCAGGTCCGCGATGGGTTTCCGTCGTATCCGAGGAACTCAGCTCCACCCAGGACATTGAATCCGACTTCAGATGAAAGAGGGCTTGTAATAGTGGGATTGAAATCGGCCCAGTGATCGTGCCGTTCCATGAAACCGGTCTCGACATCCCATCTCAGACCGAGGTTGAGCGTCAACCTCGAAAACAGGTGCCAGTCGTCTTGAAAATATAACCCGGTGACCCATTGGCTCAAAGCGACCGTATCCTGGCGGCTGAGCGTGCCGGTCCCCGGATAACCAAGAAGGAAAGCTGCCCATGAGTCAAAGGCGCTCTGGCCTGAAGGAAGAGAAGAGTTGGGGCTTGGTCCTCCAGTGTATTGTGTATTGAATCCGAATGTGCCAAGAGGATCGGAAAGCCCGAGCTCGTTTTCCAAAACAAGTTGGCCGTTGTAACCGGTAGAGATGCTGTGCTTGCCGCGCTGTAGCATAGCGCCGGCGTTAAGTGAATGCGTGTAGTGCGCCCAATGATTGAAAAGAACAGGTGAGTAGACAGACAAGCCAAGCCCTTGCAAGCCGCTAATCGTGACGTATGGAAGACCAGGTACTTGTTGCTCGGACGTAAAGTTATTTGAAAATCCGTAGTTCGCGGCGTCAAACTTGAAGAAATTATTGCCCACTTGATAGTTTGTTTGCCGTGCAAAACCGTAGCTGAATTGCAGCAGCGTAGTGCTGGAAAGCGTCCAAACGTGTTCAGCGGCGAACAGCCAGGCTCCTAAGGTCTGATTCCATCCGCTTGGTCCGGTTGGATTGTTGAACAAATCGTAGTTCGCGTGGACGTTGCTATCGTGAGTGAAACGAACAAATGAACGCTGTGCATCGGAAAAGTTATGATCGATACGGAAATTGAATTGATCGTCGGCGTCCGTGAGGTTTTCTACGTACTCGTAGTTATTAACTGTTCCAGGCAGATTCGGAGATGGAAAAAGCGGGAGGAGTGCCGTTGCTACCGGATTAAATTCGCTGGATGGAATACAATAACCAGCCGCATAAGGGGTACCGTTGCACGTTGCTGCGGAAATCGGTGTTCTTTGGCCCGTGGTTGCGTTGTATGAGGTGGGATTATAGACCGGTGCCGGGGCTTCGGTGAAGATCCCCTGCCGCATCAATGCGGTGGGAACAGTAACCGTTCCGGTAGTGGGATCGAGGTTGCGAATTCCTTCATAGCCGAAAGCGAAGAATGTCTTATCTTTTCCGTTATAAATGTGTGGAAAAACAATGGGACCTCCAGTAAATACGCCGAACTGATTCTCCCGGTGTGGAGGGCGGAAATCATCGATACCAGGATATGGATAAATGCCGCTGCGCTTGGTGAAGAAGTTGGCGGCGTCAAGTTTGTCGTTGCGGAGAAAATCGTAGATTTCTCCGCGAAGGCTGTTGGTTCCCGACTTCGTTGCAATATTCAACACCGCGCCGCTTGTTCGGCCATATTCGGCAGGGGGATCGGAGGTTACGACCTTAAACTGGCTCACAATTTCGGTTGAAGGAGTTACCGCAGGCTGGCCCTGACAGCAGACGACAATTGAAACGCCGTCCAGCAAGATATCGTTCGATCCTCCGATTCCTCCATTGGACTCAAAGTTATTGGTCCCAGCGGCGACCACAGCCCCTCTCGTCACGGCGACGCCAACTCCAAAATCTGTGCCTGCGGCGATTCCCGGCGATAAGACGGCAAGACCATACGGGTTCCGGCCATTGAGCGGCAAGTCATCGACCTGCTGCGACTGCACCGTGTAGTCGAGATTTGACGTCGCAGTATCCAACGCCGATGCGTTTTCACCTTCAACCGTTACTGTTTCGTTTTCGCTGCCCACAGGCAATACGATATCGACCTGTGCAACCTGCCCGACGGTAAGGGTCAGGATTGTCACTGCCTTGCGAAAACCTTGTTTGTTGACTTCGACTTTGTATTCGCCAGGAGGAAGTTGAGGGAAGCTATACAACCCCTGAGCGTTGGATTGACCGTGCAACATCAGGCCGGTAGCAGCCTGCGTTAACGTGACATTAGCGGCTGGCACAACAGCGCCTTGTGGGTCAGTGACCGTACCTGCGATTGTCCCATTTTGTACCTGAGCGAAAACGGGGAGGGAAAAGGTCCACATGACGACCAGCGACGCGGCAGCCCTTACCCAACAGCGAGCCAAACCGGTGCCATCAGCTTCCGCTGCGATTTTGCACCTAGTCGAATTCCAAATCCTGAAAGAGTCGCCAATCATCCTCCGGTTCATTTCTTTTCAAGCCTCCTCGTGAAGAAATTCGCTTTGCGGCGCGGGCAAACTACAAACCCTTCGAACACCGCCCACTCGTCCAGACCGTTGCTCATTGAGAGTGCATGCGGCCAACTGCCCGATGGCTGGGTTTAGGGGCGGAAAGATCGACCCACTTTGTGGTCTAAAGCCCCATTTTCAGGAACCCGCTGTCCAGTACATTCGACTGGATACGTGGGCACCTCCAACGCCAGCTATTCGGCCAGAAACGACGGGACTTCCACCAGTATCTTGGTGCATCTAAGCGTCTTGTTACGCCTGTTACGCTTATTTATCAATAGTTTACGTGGCGCCGACAAAAAGCGCGCCAGCCAATGCAACGGCGCGTGAAGTCACGCCAGAGAAAACAGCAAGCGCAAAAGAACCTGTAGC
>JASHQH010000285.1 GCA_030037635.1 Acidobacteriaceae bacterium | reverse complement strand
TGTACCTGTTTGCTGCGTCAGAGGGCCTGAATGCCTGGTTCTACACCGTGCATGCCCAGGATGTAGGAGCGAAGCTTGGGCTGGGCGCGGATCACGCGGCGCTCTACGCACAATCGGTCGGGTATCCACCGCAGTAGAGCGAATCCCGCCTTTTCGTCCGCTGTGATCCGGCCAAAGAATAGGGTAACGTCGCTGGCGAGAATGCGGCCGCGTGTGATTGAATCGTTCTATGGCCCGGAGGTCATCCGCGAGGCCGGTAACAAGGAGAAAGCCATGGCCAATTCGCTGCTTCCCCCTGAAGAGCGCAACCTGACTCCCGACCAGGTGGCAGCGCTGGACAAACGGCGTGACCTGGGACATATGTTTCTGGTGATGGCCGGCCAGTTCACGGTGATCGCCACTGTACTGCTGCTGTGGGTTGGGCAGGATCTCAGCTATTCGCCGGGTTGGGAGCATCCCATGGCCTACTACTTCGTCATTGTCCTGGTACTGAGTGTGATTTTTGGCATCACGGGACTGGTTTTGCGGCGCGGAACTCCGCGCATCGACTGAAAAACCGAAATAGCGGTTTTTTCATGGGAGCAGTGGACAGTGAAGACCTTCCTGATCACTCTGCTGGTCTTGTGCGCGGCGGCCGGTATGGCCCAGCAGCAACAACTTCCTCAAACGCCGGCTCAGGACCGCACCCTGGCGTTAGCTATCTTCAAAGAGCTCATCGAAATCAACACCACCGACACGCCGCAGGGCAATGTAACCACCGCGACTGCGGCCATGCAGCGCCATTTTCTTGACGCCGGCTTTAGCCCCGAAGACGTGCACCTGCTGGGACCGAACGAGCGCAAGAAGAATCTTGTGGTGCGCATCCGCGCCGCAGGAACTCCGGCGAAGAAGCCCGTTCTCTTCCTCTGCCACGTGGATGTGGTGCAAGCCCTGCGCTCCGACTGGTCGACCGATCCGTTTCAGTTCATCGAGAAGGACGGTTATTACTACGGACGAGGCACGCAGGATATGAAGGACTCCGATGCCGCGCTGGTGGAAACTTTTCTGCGCTTGCATCGCGAGGGGTACAAGCCGCAGCGCGACCTGATCCTGGCGCTGACAGCCGACGAAGAAGGTGGCAAATTCAACGGCGCCGACTGGCTGGTGCGCGAGCATCGCGATCTGGTGGATGCCGCTTTTGTCATCAATCCCGACGCCGGCGGAGTGGAGCTGGAAAACGGCCGGCCGGTGGTGGCCGAGGTCGAGGCCACTGAGAAGCTCTATGCCGACTTCCAGGTGACGGCGACCAATCGCGGCGGGCACAGTTCGCTGCCCCGGCCCGATAACGCCATTTATGAGCTGACGGCGGCGCTCGACCGTCTGGCCGCGTACGCGTTTCCTCTCGAATTGAACGAAGTAACGCGGACTTATTTCAAGAATCTGGCCGCCAACGAGACCGGCCAGACCGCGGCCGACATGCGGGCGATTCTGGCTACACCTCCTGACGCTGCGGCTGCGGCTCTTTTGAGCGCAGAGCCGTCCTTCAATGCCAGGCTGCGAACCACCTGTGTGGCCACGCGGCTGAATGCCGGTCACGCCAACAACGCTCTTCCGCAAACTGCGCAGGCCGTCGTCAATTGCCGCATTCTTCCCGGCCACTCGCCTGAGGAGATCCGCAAGCAGCTCATCTCCATCTTTGGCGACCCCAAGCTGAGCGTGGAGTACATTTCCAGCCTGGGCGACATCAGCGCTTTAGCTCCCGACCGTGAGGCCATGCTCCCGCCCGCACCCAGCCAGGAAGTGTGGACGCCGCTGGTGAGCCTGACGCAGGCCATCTGGCCGGGAATCACGGTGACGCCGGTAATGGAGACCGGCGCCAGCGACTCGATCTACTTCACCCAGGCAGGCATCCCAAGTTACGGCTACTCGGCCATCGCCCTGGAGCGCGACGATGTGCGCGCGCACGGACGCGACGAAAGGCTGCCCGTAGATTCCTACTGGAAATCGCTCGATTTCTTCTATGCGTTTGCCAGGCAACTTGGCGGCACGGCGCAAGAGTGATGAAGCTTCTCGATCGCCCGTCAGCGAGCGGCCTCCACTGCTAAACTGAAGATTGATGATCCTCCCGTTTGTCCGCGAGATGTTCGCGGAGCTGGAGCAGGCCCCGGGATTTGAGCGCATTCGCAGGCACCTGAGCCTCGGTGCGGGTCGGCGGCGTGTGTCCGGACTGACGGCAACGGCGAGGGCGCTCTACCTGCCGCTGATGGCGCGGGCGGCCAAGCAGCCCGTGATCGTGATCGTGGCCGACAACAAGGCCGCCGAGGCGCTGGAGCCGCTGCTGAAGGCCGGATGCGAGCTCACCGGCGCCGTGGATCCGTCGCGCGTGGTGCGTTTGCCGGCCCACGATGTGCTTCCCTTTGAATACCTTTCGCCCCATCCCGACGTGCAGGAGCAGCGCGCGGCGGCGCTGTGGAAGCTGGCCACGGGCGGAGTCGACATCCTCATTGCGCCTGTGGAATCGGCTGCCCTGAAGCTCTTCGATCTCGATTACTACGCGGGGCTGGCGGTGACGCTGCGGCGTGGAGAGGAACTCGATATCGAAGTCCTCACCGCGCACCTGGCGAGCGTGGGCTACACGCAGATGGATCTTGTTGAGATGCCGGGCCAATTCACGCGGCGAGGCGGAATCCTGGACGTGTACTCGCCGGAGGCCGATCGGCCGGTGCGCGTAGAGTTTTTCGGCGACGAGATTGAGACCATCCGCAAGTTCGATCCGGAGACGCAGCGGTCGCAAAGCGCCCTCGACGAGGCGCAACTGCTGCCGCTGACGGAAACGCCGGTGACGGAGCGGCTGCTGGCCGCAGTGAACGGCAGACTGAGCGGGCAGCGCGTGGAAACCGAAGACGCGGAGATGGCAGCCGAAGCCGCGGCAGAGGCCGGGCTGAGCGTTTTTCCGGGCTGGGAGTTTTTCACGCCGGTGGCGGGTGCACAGAGGTCGCTGTTGGCAGTGGCGCCGCGCTTCGCATTATTTATCGACGAGCCCGCCATGGTGCGCAACCAGATCGATCGCTGGTGGAACAAGGTGGAGCAGCGCCACGAGCGCTCGGGGATTGGATCGCTGATCCGGCCGGAAGATATTTACCTGCGGCCTGAAGTGCTGCAGGCCTCGCTCGAGGCGCACACCGGCCTCGATCTCGATCAGTTGGGCGCGGTGGATGTGCTCGAAGACGACGCCACCCTGGGCGAGATCGAGTTGCCCACACGGCCCACGCTGCGCTTTCATGGATCGATCCCCGCGCTTACCGAGCAGTTGAAAAACCTGATGGCGGCGGAGACGCGCATTGTGCTGGCCGCGCCGCACCAGGGTGATGTGGAACGGCTGGCGACCGTTCTGCGCGATTACGAGATTCCCTATCGGCTGGGCAGCCGCGCGCCGCGCCCCGGCGAAACCATGCTCGATGAAGGCAGCTATCTGGCAGGCGACCTGCGTGTGCCGGTGATTGTGCGTTCGCCGCTGGCCGCGGGCGTGGTGTTCGCCGACGCCAACCTGATCGTCTTTGGCGCCAACGATCTGGCCGACGAGGCCGACGTGGCAGCGCGGCCTGAGCCCAAGCGTTCCAAGACCGCGGCGTTTGTTTCGGACTTCCGCGATCTGGGCATCGGCGATTACGTGGTGCACGTGGAGCACGGAATCGCCCAGTACCAGGGCTTGAAAGAGATTGCGCAAGACGGGCTCTCGGTGGAGTTCATGATTCTGGAATTTGCCGAGGGCGCCAAGCTCTACGTTCCCTTGACGCGGCTCGACCTCATCCAGAAGTACCGTTCGACTGACACCGGCCCCGCGCCGGTGCTCAACAGGCTGGGATCGCAGCAGTGGACCAGGACCAAGGCGCGGGTGCGCAAGGCCATGCAGGACATGGCCGCCGAGCTGCTGAAACTGTACGCCGAGCGCCACACCGTGGAAGGCACCGCGTTTTCAAAGGACAACGAGTTCCAGCGCGAGTTCGAAGACGCCTTCGATTACAGCGAGACCGACGATCAGAATGCCGCCATCCGCGCCGTGAAAGAAGACATGGAGTCGCCCACGCCGATGGACCGTCTGCTGTGCGGCGACGTGGGCTACGGCAAAACCGAAGTTGCCATGCGCGCCGCCTTCAAAGCCGTGCAGGACGGCAAGCAGGTGGCCGTGCTGACGCCCACCACGGTGCTCAGCTTCCAGCATTTTGAAACCTTCAAGCAGCGATTCGCGCAGTTCCCTATTCACGTCGAGATGATTTCGCGCTTCCGCACTCCAAAGGAGCAAAAGGACATCCTCGAACGCGTGGCGACGGGCCGCGTGGACATCTTGATCGGCACGCACCGGCTCCTCTCCAAAGACATCAGGTTTCAGGATCTCGGCTTGCTGGTCGTCGACGAGGAGCAGCGCTTCGGCGTGCGCCACAAGGAGCGGCTGAAGCAATTGCGCAAGGAGATCGATGTGCTGGCCATGAGCGCCACACCCATTCCGCGCACCCTGCACATGTCGCTCGTGGGGCTGCGCGACATGAGCATTATCGAGACGCCGCCCAAGGATCGCATGGCAATTCAGACCGTGGTGGCCAAGTTCGACGAGAAGATTGTGCGCTCGGCCATCGAAGTGGAACTGGAGCGCGGCGGCCAGGTGTACTTCGTGCACAATCGCGTGGAATCGATCTACGAGATCGCCGCGCGCATTCAGGAGCTCGTGCCCGCGGCGCGCGTCGCCGTGGCGCATGGGCAGATGAGCGAGGGCGAGCTCGAGAAAGTGATGCTCGCCTTCATGCAGCATGAGTTCGATGTGCTGGTGGCCACAACCATCATCGAGAACGGCCTCGACATCCCGCTGGCCAACACCATCCTGGTGAACCGCGCGGAGCGGCACGGGCTGAGCGAGCTCTACCAGTTGCGCGGGCGCGTGGGCCGTTCCAACCGCCGCGCCTACGCCTACCTGCTCATTCCGCCCGAGAACGAGCTCACCGAGATCGCGCGGCGGCGCCTGGCCGCGCTCAAGGAGTTCAGCGACTTGGGCGCGGGTTTCAAGATCGCCGCCCTCGACCTGGAACTGCGCGGCGCCGGCAACATGCTGGGCGGCGAGCAGAGCGGCCACATCGAAGCGGTGGGCTTCGAGCTGTACACGTCAATGCTGGAGGCCGCGGTGAAGGAGCTGAAGGGCGAAGGCGCGGTGGAGCGGCCCTCGACGCAGATCAATCTCGGCATTGCGCTGCGCATCGACGAAAGCTACGTGCCCGAGGAGAACCAGCGGCTGCGGCTCTACAAGAAGATTGCCGGAGCGGCCAGCGAAGCCGCGATCGACGAGATTCGCGCCGAGATGGAAGACCGCTACGGCGCCTTGCCCGACGCCACCGTTTATCTGCTCGAGGCCGCCGCATTGCGCCTGGAGTGCGAGCGCATGGGCGTGGCGCAGATCGATCGCAAGCGCGGCGAGTTGCAGATTCGCTTCAGCGAGAATGCCGCGGTGGATCCCGCGCACCTAATGCAGCTGGTGCAGCGCAATGCCAAACGCGGCGCGCAGTTTACGCCCCAGGGAGTGCTGAAGCTCCCGCTCAAGAGCTCACGCCCCGACGAAGTGCTGCTGGAGATTCGCGAGCTGCTCGCCGCCCTGGCGTCCGCGCCGGTGGGCGCGTGATTGGTACTCACTCCGCTAACCACGCAAACTCCGCTGCTTTATCCCTTCCACTTGATGTTGCAGCCGATGGATGGTTTCTGCTCCTTCGGCACTGGCTTGCCGGCGAGCGCCAGATCGATGGCCGCGCGCAGATCCTTGCCGGTGACGGGAACGCCATTGCCGGGACGGCTCTCGTCGTACTGCCCGCGATAAACCAGCTTGAAATCCGCGTCAAACAAATACGGATCGGGCGTGCACGCGGCGTGGTAGGCGTGCGCCACGTCCTGCGATTCGTCGTAGAGATACGGAAACGCAAAGCCATTGTTCTTCGCTTGCTGTTTGAGGCCCGCAGGGCTGTCGGCCGGATGCGTCGTCACATCGTTGGAGCTGATGGCAACGATGCCCAGCGGCTTGCCGGCGTAATCGGCCCCGAGCTTGCCCAGCGATTTCTCAATGTGTTTCACATAAGGACAGTGAGTGCAGATGAACATGACCAGGAGCGCTTTCTTGCCGCGAAAGTCGTCGCGGTGGACAGTCTTGCCGGTGACGACGTCGGTGAGCGCGAAGTCAGGGGCGATGGTGCCGAGATCGAGCATCGTGGATTCGGTGAGGGCCATGGTTTTTCTCCTGAAACGGTGTTGCCGGAGTTAGTGGTGTTGTGGGAGCCGGGACGGAACAAACCGGCGCCGCTAACTACGCTGACTCCGCCAACTCCGCTGTCTCTTAGAATAGTCCCGGCTGGCGGCCGGGAACCGCGAGGCCAAAGTGCTCGTAAGCCAGGCGAGTGGCCACGCGGCCGCGCGGCGTGCGGTCCAAAAATCCAATCTGAATGAGGAACGGCTCGTACACTTCTTCGAGCGCGTCCTCTTCCTCGGCCAGCGTAGCCGCCAGCGTGCCCAGTCCCACGGGCCCGCCATCGTATTTCTGCATGATGGTCAGCAGAAGCCGGCGGTCGATCTCATCGAATCCGTGCGCATCCACTTCGAGCATGGTGAGGGCGGCATTGGCCGTCGGGCGGTCGATGGCGCCCGTGCCTCGCACCTGCGCGTAGTCGCGGACGCGGCGCAGGAGCCGGTTGGCGATGCGGGGCGTGCCGCGCGAGCGTAGAGCAATCTCGGCCGCGCCGTCGCGATCGATGGGAATCTGCAGCACCTCGGCGGAGCGCTCGATGATGATGCGCAGGTCCTCTTCGGTGTAGAACTCCAGGCGCAACAGAATGCCGAAGCGCGAGCGCAGCGGCGAGCTGATCAGGCCTGGCCGCGTGGTGGCTCCCACAAAGGTGAAGGGCTTGAGCTCCATCACGTGGGTGCGCGCCGC
>JASHQH010000284.1 GCA_030037635.1 Acidobacteriaceae bacterium | reverse complement strand
TTCCCCGGCTGGTGCGCAGCAGGGCGGCCTTTTTTTGCGCCAGCGGCTCAAGGATGCCCATGAGCGGGACTTCGCGGTAGAGCAGAGCGTTGCGCAGCGCAACGGTGGCCTGGCCGGCCAGCACCTTAATCATTTCGATCTGCGCCACGCCCAGGAAATCGGGATCGCTGCTCTCGTAGAAGAGCGCGCCCAGGCGTCCCTGCTCGTCGGCCAGCGGCAGAGAATAGAGCGCGCGGTATCCGGTCTCGTCGAAATGCTGCGTAATCTCGGGAGGCAACGCCGCTTCTTCGTTCTCATCAGTGCGGCGAAGATGCAGTGATTCGTCCTGCGAAGATAGCCAGCGCGTCAGGGTCTGCAGCCGCTCCACCTGCGGGTCGCCAAGAGGCAGGCTGCTCATGCCCGATACAGCCTTCAACTGCAGGCGCCCGCGATTGTCGAGTGCGACAGCGCAGAGTTCGTAGGGCAGCACACTCTGGGGGCTGTTGACGATGATTTGCAAGAGCCGATCAAGCCGCAGCGTGGAGGTGATCTCTGCGCTTACCTGCACCAGAACCTTCAGAATCTCGAGCTTGCGCTCGGCCATCATCAGGTTGGCATTTTTCAGTGCATTGGCCACCGTCTCGGCCATCGACATGAGGAGGAACTGATCGTCGTCGTCGAACGGGTGGTCCTCTCGGTTAACGGCTTCAAGAACGCCGATCTCCGAGCCATCCTGCATGAGCGGAACCAGAAGGGCATTGCTCACCGGAGGGACAGCGCTTTCTTCGCTCTGCCGCGCGTTGCGCGCCTGCAAACGCTCGTCGCCGTCGCCGGCAATCAGCAGCGGCTCGCCCTCTTCGGCCATGTCGGCCACATAGCCCCGACCCGGCGCCTCGACCATGCCCTGTTCCACGGTGTCATCGTCTCCGGCGGCCGACACCAGGCGCAGGTCGGGCCCATCGAAGAGCCACAAGTGCATGGCCTGGCAGGGAAGCATGGCAATGGCTTTGGTGGGGACCAGGGCGATCACCGCATCCATCTCCAGGGTCGCGTTCAGCGATTTTTCCAGGTCGTAAAGCTGCGACATGCGGTGAATCGAGTCCAGCTGCGTCTGGCGGCGCTGCTCAGACAGCTCGCCGGAGAGGATTGCGGGCGCGATCAGGCGCAGCAGTGGAGCAAGGTCGTTCAATTGCTGCGGCTGGATGGTTGCGGAGAATGCGACGATTTCGAGAACAGACACCAATTGGCCGTCGGAATCCACGGGCACATAGGCAATGGCGCCTACCGAACGGGCGGTGTTCAAGTGCGCGTAGTCTTCACGGTTCAGGCGGCTCTTATCGCAGATTTGACCCTCGGCCGGCAGGGAATCAGGCATCTCAAACAGCCAGCTGCCTGCATGCTCGACATCGGCGAGCGAAATATCTCCCGCGGCGGCGAGGATGGTCCAGGAGGGAGGATCGTTTTCAGCCTGGTACCGGTGCAAAAGGCAGGCACTATCGGGAATGAGGGAGATGACGGCGGAGGTAATTACGGCTGCCCGTGAGGCGGTATCGGCGGAGCTCAAAAGTTGCGCGGCCGCTTCGATGGCGGTGTCGTTGGCCGATGGGATCGCGTATTTGAGCTCGTCCATGGGCGGCATATCTCCCGAAACGCTGTTTCCAAGCCCGACTCAGCAGATGACGGCTCCGTGGCCGTATAAACACCTTTGGCCGCAAATATGGCTTGCGATCCTCTTGGGAGCAAGCGCAGATTCCCGCTGCCCCGGGGGTTCGGCCGTGCAGCGGAATGGAACCTAACCTATTTGGCTGGGGGAAGCCGATGAAAAGGCTCATCGATCTGCGCATGTCCCTTGACCTCCTCGTTCCGCTTGACAAGGGTATGCATCGACGAGAATATTGACACGAGCTTAACAAGCCAAGCCGTTACAGTAAAGGGGAATTCTGCCCAGAGGGATTTCGCGTGGATTTGGACATCAAAGAGAACGGAACGCTGTGTACTTTGAAGGTGAAGGGCCGGCTGGTGAGCGGCGAGGCGGTGAACCAGTTTGAAGGCGCCTTTCTGAATGCGCTCTCCAGCGGGCACATTCACCTGATTCTCGACCTGGAGGCCGTCACCTTTCTGGATTCGTCGGGGATCGGCTCAGTGGTGAACGCGCTGCGCACATCTTCCAAGGTGGGGGGAAGCGCGAAACTGGTGAATCCCTCCAGTTTTGCCTCGAAAATGCTCAAGATGGTGGGCGTCCTGGAGCTCTTCCAAATCTTCGGCAGCGAAGCGGACGCTGCAGCCGCCTGCACAGGCTCGTGAAACCGGAGCATGGCCGTTAGCCGGCAAGCACGGGCGGGCTTGCCTTATTCCGGACGGGTCAGCTAGAAAAGCACCATGACGGTTGCCGAATTCCGCGCCACGCTTGCCATGGCTGAGCCGCCGCGCGAGCTGCCGGCTCCGCTGGCGGCACTCTGGTGGGACGCGTCGACGACCTCGAGACACGCGAAGCCATGGCCGTGCACGCCTATCTGCATCGCAGGGAGGGCGCGGAATGGAACGCCAACTACTGGTATGACCGCGCAGGACGCACCTATCATCGGCCCACGCTCGAGGCGGAGCAAGAGGCGCTGGTAGAGGGACTGTTAAAGACAGGGAGCAGCCGTTAGGCGGTAGGAGTAGGAAGACAGGGAGTCGCCAGCGGGGTTCCCACCCTTCCGGCAAAGAACGCCGGAAGGATGGGCCAACCGGGAACCAGGAGTAGCCGATAGCGAATAGAGGCCCAGGCTACCAGCGATAAATCGTCAAATCATCCAGATAAACAGTTGAGGTTGCGGCGACGGAGGTGCCTCCATCGACTTGGAAGTTGGTGAGCAGGGTAGGACCCCAGCCCAGCGCAAAGGCCGACGGCACCGTGACGTTCAGGTTCTGCTCAACGTTATCGAGCCACACGGATTGGTAGATGACGTTGCCGTTGTCGTCGCGCGAATACTCGATTTGCACGTGATGCCAGGCATTCTGTCTCCAGTTCCGGATATTGCAGGCCTGAGTGGAATGGACCCACTCGTCCAAATACGCCGCGGGGGTTCCGGCATTTTCGGTGTAATCCCAGGTACCGCTCCAGCCGTCGCACTGAAATCCGAAGATCACGGTTTGGCCGTTGGCCATCACCTGATTCATATCGAGCTCAAGATTTTCGATGTTGGCGGCAGAGCTGGTGAGATAAATCCAGCCGTCGTAAAGGAAGTTGGTAGCCGCGGTATCGGCGCCGAAGTCAACGTCGTAAAGCTCGCCGCCATAATCCGCGGTTGTGGTAACAAACTGGCGGCTGGTTTGGAGCAACGAAGGTGATGCAGCGAGGCTGGTGAGTCCCGAGGTCAAAGCGCTGCCCGCCCCCGTTCCCGGATCTGCTCCGGCTTGCCAGTTGGCGAGAGTCTGAATCATGGGCACGGGGATGTTCGATGATGGAAGCAGAGAATAGGGATTGGGCACAACGTTGATGGCGATGTTGGTCACGCAGCTCGCTCCCTGGTTACCCCATGACTTGACGTGCAGAGTGTGCGCGCCAAGAGCCGATGTGACGGGAGCGTCGACCGAAGTTCCCGTCACAATCGTGGTCGCGGCGCTGTTATCGATGGAGAAGCCAAACGCGACAATGGGCTGCGCTTCGCACTCTGTGCCTGCCGCCGTGAGGGTGAAGGGCGATACCAGCACGGCCCCGTCGTTGGGTTCACTCACGGTTACATTCGACTGCACTGACGCCGACACGGCGATGGGAACCGTGGTGTCGCAGGCTGATCCTTCGCTTCCCCACGATTTGACGTAGAGGGTGTGCGAGCCTGCCGTCGTAGTTGCCCATGCATTGGTTGAAGTGGCGAACACGAAGGTGGTGGCGCCGGAATCAATGGAGTAGCCCATGGCAGAGACCGTCTGGCCTGAGCAGGGAGCCGCAGCTGCGGTGAGAAGAAAGGGAATCCCGACGGTGGCGCCGGCTATTGGACTGGTGACTAAAACGCTGGTTTGGCAGATGGCGGGGATTGCGCACACGAAGAGCACTGAAGCCCAAAGCAAATTGGCTTTCATGAAACCTGGCCCGTCCTTCTGAGCGCACACGAATCCTCTTCAGATCGTGCTTGGTCGAGGACAGACGGGGGGAAGTCCCAGGCGTGAAGACTTCAAAAGCCTCTCATTCCGATCAGGCTTTGGTGCGACTCTTTGTTGAATTTGGAGGAAGCTTACGGGCGAGTTGAAACAATGTCAAGAAAAAATTTGATGAGAGTGTGAGGAAATCGCGAAGACTCCCGTGCAAAGTCACAGACTGAGCAACTTAGTGCGACCAAGATTTGCGATCTGGCTTCCCACCCTTCCGGCAGCAAACGCCGCAAGTATGGCCAAACGGGAATAGTAAATAGCCAATCGCAGGAACCTACCAGCGGTAAATGGTCAACTCATCCAGATAAAGCGTGGAAGTTGAAGTGCCGGCGGTGAAGCTGTCGACCTGGAAGTTGGTGACCAGTGATGAACCCCAACCGAGCGCAAAAGCAGATGGCACGGTGACGTACAGATCCTGCTCGACATTATCGAGCCACACCGACTTGTAGGTGGCATTCCCGTTGTCGTCACGCGAATACATGACTTGCACGTGATGCCAGGTATTCTGTGCCCAGTTCTGCGGGTTGCAGGGCTGACTTGAATGCGCCCACTGATCCACATAAGCGGTGGGAGTCCCGGCGTTATATGTGTAATCCCAGGTTAGGTTCCAACCGTCGCACTGGAATCCGAAGATGACGGTGTCGCCGTTCTCCATCACCTGATTGGTATCAAATTCGAGGTTGGCGACGTTGGCGATGGAGCTGGTGAGATAAACCCAGCCATCATAGAGGAAATTGCTGGCGGAGGTGTCGGCCCCGAAATTCACGTAGTAACGCTGCCCGCCATAATATGTCGCCGTGGTGTAGAACTCGCGGGCGGTCCCGCTGAGCGAGGGCGAAGCGGTGAGAACGGTAACGCCAGTGGCCGAAGCACCGGACCCGGTTCCGACGTCAAACTGGGTGATCCAGTTGGATAGAGTCTGAATGGCGGAAACGGTAGTCGCGTCGGATCCGACGTACGAGAGAGGAGACGGCATCACGGTGATGGCAACGTCGGTATCGCAAGCCGACCCCTGTGTTCCCCAGGATTTGATGTGCAGAGTGTGAGCGCCAGTGGCCGAAGTAACCGCAGCATTGACCGAAGTTCCCGTGACGATTGTGGTGTCGCTGCTGGTGTCGATGGAGAAGCCGAACGCCCCGATGGGTTGTGATTGGCACTCCGTGCCGGACGCAATAAGGGTGAAGGGCGAAACCAGCTCCTGCCCGGAGGTGGGTTGACTCACAGTCACATTGGTAACCTGCGCGCTGGCGGCCGATGCCGACACAACGATGGGAACCGCAATGTAGCACGCCGAGCCCCCAGTTCCCCAGGATTTGACGTAGAGGGTATGCGAGCCGGCCGTCGTGGTCACCGATGTATCGATCGAACTGGAGTAAACGAAGGTGGAGGCGCCGTTGTCAATGGAGTAGCCCATGGCGGAAAGGGTCTGTCCTGAGCAGGCGCTCCCGGTTGCGGTGAGAACAAACGGAATGCCGACTGTGGCTCCGCTTGCGGGACTGCTTACGGCGATGTCTTGGCTGAGTGCCGGAATTGCGCATACTACAAGTGCAAGGGCCCAGAAAAAGTTGGCTCTCATCGAGTATTCGTCCTTCGGAGTGCACACAAATCCCCAAAGATCGCGCAAGCTCGAGGACGGAAGGGGTTACCCCTGACTTGAAGTTCCTACTGCCTCTAATTCCGATCTAAATTAAGTGCGACTCTCTGATCAATTGCAGCCAGATTACGGACGCGTCGCTTCGATGTCAAGAAAAATCGAATTAGAAACGCAGGGAAATTGTAGCAGCTGCCACGAAAGTGGCAGGAAGACAGGGAGCGAAGCAGCAGAAAGATGAGCGAGCTTAAGCAGTTCAATTTTTGATCCGATCGCAATTTTGAATTGCGCAGTCGAAATCGGCGTGCAATCATCAACTTGTTCCCCGCTCGTCTCAAGTTTCGAATCACCATTCTCACGTTGCGAGTCAGCAAGATGCGCCTGCGCGCCTTGGTATTTTCTGCCGGATTGTTCGCGACAGCGTGCTGCGCCGTCGCGCAGACGGTTGACCTCTCGAAAGACCGCGTCCTGGTGACCGAGCTTGCCGGACCGTGGCGCTTTCACACCGGTGACGATCCGGCGTGGGCCAATCCGGGCTTTGACGATTCCGGCTGGCCGCTCATTCGCGCCGACCAGGGATGGTCGCAACAGGGGTATGCGGGCTACAGTGGCGTGGTACCGGATTGCGATTGCGGCTCCAGCGCAGCGCGGGCCGCTGGCGCTGTACATTCCCCATGTCGATATGAGCTGCCAGGTCTTCGCCAACGGGCGATTGATCGGGCAGGTGGGTGGCTTGCCTCCACAGCCCTACGGGGTTTCGGAATCTCGCATGCTGTTGCCAATCCCCGGCGACATTGCCGCCTCGGGCCGGTTGCTGCTCGCGGTAAGGGTGTGGGAGCTGGAGAATTACGCCACCGTGATTCCGGGTGGGCTGTATCCGGCGCCGCGCATCGGCGACCTCGCCATCGTTGCTCAATGGAGCAAGCTCGAAAACCGCATGGTGTACTGGCAATACTCGGCATCGATGATCGAGCTGTTCGCAAACTTGATCGGTGGAATGGCGAGCCTCATCCTGTTTGCGTTGCGCCGCAAGGAACGCGAGTACCTGTGGTTCGGCATCTATCTCCTCAATTGGACGGTTTACCACATCAACCTGCTCCACTCGGCCTTTCGGCCGGCGCCCTACCTTTCCGCGCAAATACTCGCGTTTTTTCTCATCGGATCCGGATATTTCGCATTCACCGAGTTCATCCGGTGCATCTGCGGGCAGAAGCGGGGCTGGCTTTATGCATTTGCTGTGCTCTTTTCATTTCTGGGACCATTATTTTGGGTGGCCGGCGTCATCTGGCCTCAAAGCGTCTGGAGTAATTACGGAGACTGGGGAGTCTTCGGCTTCATGCTGTGCATTGTACCCATGCTCAACCGTGCCCGAAGGGCGGGGAACAGCGATGCCGCGATCCTGATGATTCCGACGACATGGACCTTTGTCGAGTTTGCCCTTTTGGCGTTGGCCCAATTTCCGGCCTTCAATCACGCGGCGTGGGCGCATGCGCTTCAGCAGTTCTGGCAGGCAGGAATCCAATGGCCTTTCCCCTTATATCTCACGTCGGTTCTGGGCGACCTGGTGAATGTGGTGGTGCTGATCGTGCTCATCCGCCGTTTTGCGCGCAGCCGGAGCGATGAAGAGCGGCTGGAATCGGAGCTGGAAGCGGCGCGCACGGTGCAGAAGGTGCTCATCCCCGACGAAGTGCCAACGATTCCGGGTTTCCAGGTGCAGGCCGTTTACAAGCCTGCCAGCCAGGTGGGCGGCGACTTCTTCCAGATCATTGCGACAAAAAGCGGCGGCGCTTTGATTGTGATTGGAGACGTAAGCGGCAAGGGCATGCCCGCGGCCATGACCGTATCGCTGCTGGTGGGCACGTTTCGCACGCTGGCGCATTACACGCAAAGCCCAGCCGAGATTCTGCGCGCCATGAATGTGCGCATGCTGGCGCGGTCTGACGGAGGATTTACGACGTGCCTGGTGCTGCGCGCCGACTCCGATGGAAGTATGACGGCGGCCAACGCAGGCCACCTGGCGCCGTATCTGGGAGGGAGGGAAGTTGCGATCGAGAGCGGCCTTCCATTGGGTGTGTCGGCAGAGTCGAGATACGCAGAGACGCGTTTTCGTCTCGGACCGGGCGAGCAGGTGACTTTGCTCACCGACGGCGTACCTGAAGCACGCAGCGCCAGCGGAGAACTGTTCGGATTCGAAAGCACGGCGGCGATCTCGATGCAATCGGCGGAAATGATCGCTGAGACGGCCCGAAAGTTTGGGCAGCAGGACGACGTGACGGTGGTCAGGCTGGCGCTGGATTCTCCGTCTGTGTCCGCAGCGCCGGCCTTAGCGCTTTCGGGCGAACCGGCGCGCACTTGAAGGCAGGAAGCAAATCAGCCCGGCAAGCCGCGAGGATTGCGCTGGGACGAGGGCGAGGATTTATGATCCGGAGCTATGAATCGATTTGGGTTTCTGTTGCCGCTTTGTCTGGGTGCGGTCGCATGCGCGCAGGCTCCTACGCAGAGTGAAGTGGACGCAGTCTATGCGGGCGCACATGCGCTCTATATAGAGATCCATGAAAACCCTGAGCTCTCAGGCCAGGAGACGAAGACCGCGGATCGGATTGCCGATCGCCTGCGCGCAGCGGGGTTCGAGGTGACCCAGCACGTGGGTGGGACAGGGGTGGTGGCCATTCTCAGAAATGGCTCCGGGCCGACCATCATGCTGCGCACGGAACTGGACGCGTTGCCAGTGGAAGAAAAAACCGGGCTGCCCTACGCGAGCACGGTTCACGCCAAGGACGCCGACGGTCACGACGTTCCGGTGATGCATGCCTGCGGCCACGATCTGCATATGGCGGCGCTGGTGGCAACAGCCGAGATCATGGCGCATAGCAAAGACTCCTGGCACGGGACGCTGATGTTGATCGGACAGCCGGCCGAGGAAACGATTGCCGGCGCCGAGGGCATGGTGAAGGACGGGCTGTTTACGCGCTTTCCCAAACCCGATGTCGCGGTGGCGCTGCACGTCAGCAATGCCCTGCCCGCAGGAATGGCGTCGATTACCCCCGGCGTATTTACCAGCAATGCGGATTCGGTCCGGATTGTGATTTACGGCCGCGGAGGACACGGAGCTAGACCGGACACGACGATTGACCCTATCGTGATTGCGGCGCGCACAATTCTGTCGCTGCAGACCATCGTGTCGCGCGAAGTGGCGCCCGGCGAAATGGCGGTGGTGACGGTGGGCTACATCCATGCGGGTACGAAGAACAACATCATTCCCGACCAGGCCGAGCTGGGCCTGACGGTGCGCAGCTTCAAGCAAAGCGTGCGCGAACAGGTTCTGGCTGCAATTACTCGCATAACCAGGGCAGAAGCCGCTGCGGCGGGCGCGCCGAAGGAGCCGACGATCGAGCGCTATGAGAGCACGGATTCGGTCTACAACAATCCGGCGCTGGCCGAGCGGCTGCGCGCGCCGCTGGAGGCGGCGCTGGGAAAGAGCAATGTGGTGATTGGGCCGCAGAACGCAGCTTCAGAGGACTTTTCGGTGTTCACCGAGCAGGGAGTGCCGAGCTTCTACTTCGGTCTGGGCGGAGCCGATCCGCAGAAGTTCGCCGAGGCCAAAGCGGCGGGGATACCGCTGCCGTCGAATCATTCGCCCCTGTTCGCGCCCGATGTGGATCCATCGCTGCACGCGGCGATTGAGGCGGAAGTCGCGGTGCTGCGTTCGTTGTTGAACACGCCGGTTGATCAACTGCACGCACTGACGGAGCATCCGTAGATTTTCAAGCCGAGTTGCAATCACGCAGGAACGGCGGTGGGCGCGAAAGCGAGGGTCAAGACCGTGATGTCGTCTTCCTGGCCGAAATGCTGAGCCGCACGGGCAATGTCCTGGGCAGATTGGGTGGAGATGGCCGCAGTGCGCTCGAAGCCGAACAGCTCACCTGACGCGTTGCGGGCCTCGACCACGCCGTCGGAGACGAAGGTGAGCGAACTGGCCGGCTGCAAAGAGAAACGGCTCTCTTCGTAAGCGACGCGGGAATCGATGCCCAGCGGCAGCCCCGCACGGACGGGTGCCTCGACGCCATCCAGGTAAGGCGGCAAATGGCCGGCGTTGGCGAGCGTGACGCTTCCGTCTGGAGTGATCCGCGCCGCACAGCAGGTGACGAAGCCGCCCTGCATTTGTCCGATAAGGCCGCGGTTCAGATCGCCCAGAATGCGCGCGGGGGGCAGCGCCGGGATGGTGCGCAGGGCGCCCATCACAGAATTGACCGTCATGGCTGCGCGCAACCCCTTGCCGCTGACGTCGCCGACCACGACCAGAATGCCGCCGTCTTCTTCGGGGTGGAGATAGAAAAAGTCGCCGCCCACGTGCTTGGCCGGCGCATACACGCTTTCGATTTGAAAGCCCGGCAGATCCGCGGCCGGCGACACCAGCAACTGCTGCAACTCGCGCGCTGCCTCGAACTCGGCTTGCAGGGCATCGCGGGCGCGCCATTCCTTCCAGGCCTGATGCGCCAGGATCGCCGTAAGAAAGAAGCTGGCAAGGAAAAACGCCAGGTCGAAGAGATCAGCGCGTTCCGTAGTATTTCTGAAGCCGGAAGCAAGCGATGCGCAAGGAACGAGCATCATGGCAAAAGCGATCAAACGCCGCTGGCGTTTGAAGAAAATGACGAAGAGATTGGCAACGAGGGTAAGAACATTGAAGGCCTGCAAGCTGATCGAGTAGCCGGGTAGTGCGGCAGCAACGAGTACGGAAGGATTAGCCGGAGCGAACGCGATCAGCACGCCAAGATTGAAGAACGCCATGGAGGCATAGGTGAGCCCCTTGAACCAGACATCGCGGAAGCGATTGATCCGCCAGATGAATTCGATGGTGATGATCATGGCGGGCAGTTGGCTGATGACCTGGAACCAGGCGCACTGCGTCTCCGAAAGCGCCAGGAAGCGCGCATCGATCAATTCGAAAAAGAATGTGATCCAGAAGAGTGTTGTGAGCAGTGCGCCGTAGAGATAGAGATCGCGGCTGCGCGACCAGCGAGCCAGCAGCAGTAAGGCGATGCCGATGAGCAAGATGAAGCCGTCGAGCGTGAAGGGAAAAACATTGCGCAAGCGCGCCTGCCCACGAGAAGCGTCTTCTTCGGCATGCAGGGTGCGGCTTTGGTCGAAAGTGAACGAGGCTGCGTCGAACCCGGTGGATCGTCCGACCTGCAGACTGGCGACTTGCCGGACGGACCGCCGCACGTAGGGCGGATACCAGATGCGCAGCGCGATATGGACGACAGCTCCGGGATGAGTGAGGCCGGAAGGAAGATCGAAGACCGTGTCGATCGGCAGAGCTGGGACGTAAGGGTCGGGCGGCAGCCTGCCGAAACTGCCGACGCGAATGCCGTTGACAAAGACCTCGTCGGCAAGCCAGATGCGGCTGAGGCTGCCGATGCGCAAGGCGAGGGGCGCGGCGGTATCGCTGCGCACCGATGCAACGATGCGGACCCAAACAAAGCCGCTCGAATAAAACTCCGGCTCCGGCCATTGGCCGTCGATAGCCAGCGGCCAGGAGCTGTCGTCGAAGTTCGGGTTGGCCCAGCCCTTACTGCCGTCGGGATCGTCACCGAATTGGTAGCGCACCTGAGGCGCGGCTTGTGCCGGCGCGGCCTGGGCTTGGCCAAAGCAGCCGGCAGCGCCGGAAACAAGAAAAACAACGATCAGGATCCGGGCCGCGCGGGGAAGCATGGCCGCAGAATATCATCGCGAGGAAGCCGAGGCTCTCGAACATGTTGGGTCGATTCCCCACCCTTGCGGCAAGCGCGCCGGAAGGATAGGGCAACGGGCGCGGCGATTATTCTCAGAATGTGACTTCAGTGCCGACAACTCAGACCAAAACCCCGCGCCGAAAGATATCGCTGCGATCTGTTCTGCAGTGGGTTGCGATCGGCGTGGCGGCGCTGTGGCTGCTGGCGGCGCTCACGCTGGTGGTGGCCAAGTGGATCGATCCGCCGACCACTGCCGTGCACATGGAGCGCCGGGTGCAGGCGTGGATCCACGGGCGGCCGTATCATGCGCGCTACGTATTCGTCCCCTTGCGCCAGATTTCGCCCGATCTGCAGCACGCGGTAATTGCGGCCGAGGATGCGCGCTTTTACCAGCACCACGGTTTTGATTGGCAGGCGATGGAGATCGCCGCCGAAAGCGATATGGACGGCAAGCGCTTGCGCGGCGGGTCCACCATCACGCAGCAACTGGTGAAAAACCTGTTCTTCGGAACAGGGCGCTCGTTCCTGCGCAAGGGCGCCGAGTTCACGCTGGTTCCGGTGGCCGAATTGGTGCTTGGCAAACAGCGCATTCTGGAGCTCTACCTGAACGTGATTGAATGGGGCCCGGGCGTTTATGGCGCGGAGGCAGCAAGCCGCGCCGACTACGGCGTTTCCGCGCGAAGTATCGGCCGGGATCAAGCGGCGCGGATGGCCGCGGTGCTGCCCGATCCGCGGCGGCGCCGGCCGGCTCGAATGGATCACTACAGCGCGATCATCCTGGAGCGCATGCAACAGATGGGGTGGTAGGAAAGGCAGCGGAGTTAGCGGAGATAGCGCTGTTAGCGGGGTTAGGCGCCGTCCCGCCCTTCCGGCAAACGACGCCGGAAGGATGGGGCAACGAAGCGAGTTCGCGGACTGAGAAAAACCTCCATTTTTATGTGAAAAGCGTGATAATCTGCCCGCATGCCCGCGGCTTCCCCGGTCCAGGAACAGACCAAGACTGTCCGTCACAGGGGCGTGGTGCGCGTGACGCACTGGCTTACGTTTGTCGCATTTATTGCACTGATTGTGACCGGCTTTGAGATCGTGATCTCGCATCCGCGCTTCTATTGGGGAGAAGTGGGGAATGTGAACACCAAGCCACTGTTCGTCATCCCCATTCCAGCCAGCCGCGACACGGTTCCCACCGGCTACAACTACGTGATGCCCGACGAGAACGGCTGGAGCCGGTATCTGCACTTTGAGGCCGCGTGGGTGGCGGTGCTCACCGGCCTGGTTTACGTGATTTATGGGTTGTGGAGCGGGCACTTCCGCAAGGATCTGATCCCGGAGCGGCGCGACTGGACCTGGCGCGCCTACTGGGGCCGCATCACAAAGTATCTGCGACGCGCACCGCCCGACCGCGCCGAAGACAGTTCCTACAACGTGCTGCAGCGCACCGCGTACCTGGGAGTGATCTTTGTTCTGTTTCCATTGATCATCTGGACGGGGCTGGCGATGTCGCCTGCGTTTACGGCTGCGTTTCCCTGGACGGCGGCGCTGCTGGGCGGGCGTCAGTCGGCGAGGACGATCCACTTCTTCGTTTCGTGGCTGCTGCTGTTTTTCCTCGTGGTTCACCTAACCATGGTGGCGATGTCGGGATTCTGGCGGCGCGTGCGAGGCATGATCACGGGGTATGTGCGAGGTTCGGAGGAGGCGGGATGAGTCTGACCACGCGGCGGAAGCTGATCTATGGAAGCGTTGCCGCTGTCGCCGGGGTTGGGGGCCTGGCCGCGGCCGATCGGCTCGCGAGGCGCTACGGGTTGATTCCGCCCGATAGCGGCGGCATTTACGGACCAGGCGAGACGTTGACCTATGCATGCCAGCGGGTGCTGAATGTGCGCACTCCGGCGCGCGAGTTTCCACACAGCATGATCTCAAAGAAACCTTTTGCCAACGAAGCTTATCCGCCCGGCGACGAGTTCAAGAAACTGCGGGCAGGTGGATTCAAGGATTGGCGCCTGGTGGTGGATGGAACGGTGGCGCATCCGCTGGTGCTTTCCCTCGCGGACTTGAAGAGCCTGCCGGTGCGCAGCCAGATCACTGAAGTTGCCTGCGAAGAGGGTTGGTCGTATATCGCGGAGTGGATCGGGACGCCGCTGGGCGCGGTGCTGCGCGAAGCGGGCGTGCTGCCGCAGACGCGCTACGTGGCTTATTTCTCCATCGACAAGGTAATTTGGGACAGCATCGACATGGCCGATGCGTGGGACCAGCACACACTGCTCACCATGGGCATGAACGACGGCGATTTGCCGGTGGGGCATGGCGCGCCGCTGCGCCTGCGCCTGCCGCGCCAGCTCGGCTACAAGAGCTTGAAGTACGTGAACCACATCACCGCGACCGACGACATCAGGAAGTTCGGCAAAGGGAAGGGATCTGTCTCGCCTGACTTCGGCTACGCGTGGTACGCGGGAATGTGAAGACAGCAATCACGGATTAGGGAACAGGGATTAGAAGACCTGCCCGTAGGATGGGGCGGCGCTGGAGAACACATGCGGAAATATCAAGCAGGATTCATCGCAGTCACATTCATTGTTACGGTTGCCTTGCCGGGAGCAGACTCGATGTCTCGAGCCCAGACGAGCAAGGGGTCGTATCCCTCGATGGCGCCGCTGAACCAGTATTTGATGGCTGACGAGCAAGCGGAAATCGCGTTGGCTCGCAGTGCCGCAGCTCCGTCGATTTCAAACGGGGCGGACGTGATGGTGCTTACGCATGACGGATACAAGACCGCGGTGAAGGGCAGCAACGGATTTCTCTGTATCGTGGAACGATCATGGGCTGTGGCCACTGACGACCCGGAGTTCTGGAATACCAAGATCCGGGCACCCATCTGCTTCAATCCGCAAGCCGCAAGAAGCTTCGCACCGATCTATCTAATGAAGACAGCGCTGGTATTGGCGGGAAAATCGAGGGCAGAGGTCCTCCAGGCGACCACGGCCGCCCTTGATACGAAGGCGCTGCCTCCGCTTGAGCCCGGCGCCATGTGCTACATGATGTCAAAGCAGCAGTATCTGAACGATGAGGGGATGAGTTGGCATCCCCATCTAATGGTTTTCGTTTCCGGCGACGCCGCCAAAAGCTGGGGCGCGGACTTGGATGGCTCGCCAGTGATGTCTGCCAATGACCCTCAAGAACGGGTGACCGTTATGATGGTCTGGGTCAACAATTGGTCCGATGGTTCGCCAGCCCCTGCAATGGCACACTGACCCGGTCTGGTTATTCAGTGCGTAATTGCGCTCAAGTGGGCGCCGATGTAGTAGGGCCAAAGAAAGATAGCCAGAATCCCTCTCCAGAAACTCAGATGCAGATAACCGATGGTGAAGAGCCAGGCCGCGCACCAAACCATTCCCATGAAGGTGTGCTGCTGGATTTGGATGGTCTGCGGATGCTTTGCCCGGGTGTCCGTTTCCATGATTCCCCCTCTGTGCGGCCTCCGGATTCTCGCCTGGGCGGAGGCGTTCGGAATTCTGACCTCTCGGGGAACTGAGAACATGGTACGACAACGGCGATCGAGCAAGAAGGCAGGGATTAGGGAACAGAGTTTAGAAAAGAACAACGCAAGGGAGCCTTCGCCGGTTTGTGATAATCCTTTTGTCGAGGAATTTCGGCCATGGAAAAGCAAGTGCAGTCTTCCGCGCTCTTCATGCGCATCCTGAAGTACGCCTTTGTTGTCTCGGCGTTTTTGTTCATTTATATCGCCGTCAAGGTTTCGGTGCCTGTGCATGTACCGGTGGGCATACCCATCGAAATCGCGATCACCTTTGCCGGCCTGGCCTGCGTTTTAGGCGGTTTTTTGCTGCCGCGGTACGTATATCGTGCCGTGGAGCGTACGGCGGGGGGCGAGCCGCCAGAGAAGCAGCTGCAGCGGTGGAGGGCGAAAGGGATTTTGAGTTTGGCATATTTTGAAGCGTGCGTCCTGTTCGGGCTGGTGCTGCACTTTCTTGAGGCGCGAACCTGGCTGGTCGGGCTCCTGTTCGGCGCGGGGATTGCGGCGATGCTGGTCTGGAGCCCGGGAAAACCGCCCGGCGCGGATGACGCGAATCCTGCTCAAGGATGAGTTAGCCCAGGAGCGAATCCCCGCCCAAGCCGAGACTGAACCGGGCGCCCCGGCGCCGCGGAACCTGCCCGCAGCTCTCGGGAAAAATCCAACCATCCGGCTCCAATGCTGAAACTCAAGTGAACCGTGACGCCGGGCACAGCTATTGCACTCGGTATGAGTGTTAAATGCTCAACGTTCCTCCCACACGCCTCCGCGTCTGCTCCTGTAGCGGCGATCTCGGGGAGGAGCGATAGGCTGGAGCCGCGCGCAAGGCAAACCAGAGCCGTTCCATCGGGAAGGAGCCTCTCGATGAACTGGAAAGTTTTCACAGCCTTGGTGTTCGTTCTTATTTTCTGCACTTCCTCTTTCTCCCAAACCGGAACCAGGCAGAAGCGGCCCCTGCCGTATGAATACGGCCGGGTGGTGATCTCAAATTACTCAGAGAATGCGGGCCTTGCTCCCGTGGTCTTCGACCATTGGATTCATCGGGCCATGTTCACCTGCCGGGTGTGCCACGTGGATATTGGTTTTGCCATGAAGGCAGGCGGCACGGGCATCAGGGCCGTGGACAATGAGCGCGGATTCTACTGCGGCGCGTGCCACGACGGAAAGAGAGTGGTGAACGGGAAGATCGTGTTTCAAGCCTGCTCGGGCGGCGTGGAGACGGCCGATCCGAAACGCTGTGACCGCTGCCACTCGCTGGGCAAGGAAGTCGCAAGCGACTTCGACTTTTTCGCCTTCAGCCGGCCGCTTCCCAAGGCCCGTTTCGGCAATGGCATCGATTGGGAGAAGGCCGAAGCCTTGGGATTCATCAAGCCCGCCCCTTACCTGGAAGGCGTTTCCGCGGGACCGAACAATCTCCCCGTGCAGAAGGATTTTGCCCTCAGTCCCACAGTTGAAGGGATGCCTGACATCATCTTCTCTCACAAGAAGCACACCGTTTGGAACGGCTGTGAGGTTTGCCACCCTGACATCTTTGGCGTGAAGAAGGGATCGAATCACTACACGATGGTGGACAACTCCCAAGGGAAATACTGCGGCGCCTGCCACAAGAATGTGGCGTTTCCTATGACGGATTGCCAGCGCTGCCATTCCAAGCCGGTACAACCTTCTTAAGCAAAGGCGTTCATGTCTCGGCGGATCATGATCGTGGCGTTGCTGGCAACAGAGCTGTCGGCGTTGGCTGCGGCACTTGCCCTGGGCGGAGTCCGCTCCTGCGCCGCGCAAGCAACCGCGGCACCAGCTGCGGCACCGGCCGCCTGGCAAAAAGAGTTCGACGCGGTGTGTTCCAGGACCCAGGACGCCATGAGCTTTTCCGAGGACGACCTGGCATCGCTCATTTCCAGGTGCGATGCTCTGCAGCCGCAAGTGGAAAGGCTCGACGAGACGCGGAAAAAGGTCTACCAGAGTCGACTGCATATGTGCCGGGGCATTTACCAATATGTGTTGGACGCGAAGCGAGCTACAGACGATCAAAGTTCATCGAATCCGCCGTCGCCTCCGGCGCCAGAAGCCTGGCAGAAAGAGTTGGACGAGATTTGCTCCAGGACTCAAGACGCGAAGAGCTTTTCCGAAGAGGAGCTGGCATCGCTTATTTCCAGATGCGATGCTCTACAGCTACAGATCGCAAAGCTCGACGCCACACAAAAGAGGAACTACCAGGGACGGCTGCGGACCTGCCGGAGCGTTTATGCGAATGTGCTCGATCGAAAACAGGCCGAGAAGAACTGAGCGCCGATGCCGGATCGCTGCGTCCATCTGCGCAGGGCTCTTTCTGACTTTGCCGGGTTTCGGCCAGGTCTACCTGCCACAACCACCTGTTACACAGCCTTCTGACTACGGCAAAGTAGTTCTCTCGAACCACGCGGTCACAGGTCCTGGACCTGTAGTCTTCGATCATTGGCTGCATCGCGCCAGGTTTACTTGCCGTCTTTGCCATGTGGACATCGGCTTTGCCATGCAAGCCAACGCCACCGGCGTCAGCGCGACGTCGAATCGCCAGGGCTTTCATTGTGGCGCTTGCCACGACGGGAAAAGATTGTTCAACGGAAAGCCGATCTTTGCTGCCTGCTCCGACGACACCAATGGAAAAGACTGCGACCGGTGCCATTCGCTGGACAAGCCAGGCGCCAGGAAATATGACTACAACACCTTTACCGCAGAATTGCCGAAAGACACCTTTTACGGCGTCGATTGGATTGCCGCGGAAAAAGAAGGAAAAATCAAGCCGGTTGATTTTCTGGAGGGTATATCCGTCAAGACAGCGCCCATGGAGGCCAGAAAAGACTTTTCCATCAAGGCCCGTCTGTCGTGGGTTCATCCCATTGTCTTCTCGCACGAAAAGCACGCCATCTGGAACGGCTGCGAGCTGTGCCATCCGGAGATTTTCCCCACTGCGCGGAAAGAGTCAGTAGAGTTTTCGATGTTTCTGAATATTGAAGGCCGCTATTGCGGCGCATGCCACGGAAAGGTCGCGTTTCCGCTGAATCACTGCAGTGCATGTCACCCACAAGGACCGCTTTGGGTGCCGTGACAAGGCCTGCGGCTAGCGGCACATGCTAAGCATTGGATTCTGGATACTTTAGCCCATCGACAGCAGGTTTCACCATATAAACAGTGTTCCATAAAATGGGATTTTGGAGCCCCGGTGTGCCTCGCGTCACTGCGGCTACCTGCCTCAAAGCTGAGACTCACGATAGCGGCTGAACTTCCTCATGGCCGTTGTGTGGAGTGAAGCGAATGCGTGAACAGAATACTGTGATCCCGACAGTGATTATGGATGGGAATGAGGCTGCGGCCTCGGTCGCCTACCGGCTTTCTGAAGTGATTGCCATCTACCCCATCACCCCTTCCTCGCCGATGGCGGAGTGGGCCGATCAGTGGCTCTCGGAAGGGAAGAAGAATCTGTGGGGCGCCCTGCCCATTGTGGAAGAGATGCAGAGCGAGGGCGGGGCAGCGGGCGCGCTGCACGGCGCCCTGCAGGCCGGCGCATTCGGGACGACCTTTACGGCCTCGCAGGGGCTGCTGCTGATGATTCCCAACATGTTCAAGATTGCCGGCGAACTGACGCCGGCCACGATGCATGTTTCGGCGCGCACCGTGGCCACGCATGCCCTGTCGATTTTTGGCGATCACTCCGACGTGATGGCCTGCCGCAGCACCGGCTGGGCCATGCTGGCTTCGAACTCCGTGCAGGAGGTGGCCGACCTGGCGACGATCGCCCAGATCGCCACGCTGGAATCGCGCATCCCGTTCATTCATTTCTTCGACGGCTTCCGCACTTCGCACGAAGTGGGCAAGATCGCGCCCATCAGCGACGAAACGCTGCGTGCGCTGGCTGACGACAAATTTCTCATTGCATTCCGCAAAAACGCACTTTCGCCCGATCGGCCATTCATTCGCGGCACGGCGCAGAATCCTGATGTGTTCTTCCAGGCGCGCGAAGCCTGCTCGCCGTTCTACGCCGCCGTTCCCGGCGTGGTGCAGGCGGTGATGGATCGGTTTGCCAAGCTGACGGGCCGCGCGTATCGACTGTTCGATTACTACGGCGCGCCGGATGCCGAGCGTGTGATGGTGCTGATGGGCTCGGGCGCCGATGCGGCCGAAGAAGCCGTGGACGCGCTGGTGCGCCAGGGCGAAAAGGTGGGCATGATCAAGGTGCGCCTGTATCGGCCTTTCGATGACAAGGCGTTTTTGGCTGCGCTGCCTAAGACGATCAAGTCCATCGCGGTGCTCGACCGCTGCAAGGAGCCGGGCGCTGCGGGCGAACCCCTCTACCAGGATGTGATGACGGTTCTGGCAGAGAATGCAGCCGGCTTGCTGTTTGCCGCGCCCAAAGTGATCGGAGGGCGCTATGGACTTTCGTCGAAGGAGTTCACACCGGCGATGGTGAAAGGCATCTTCGATGAGTTAAGCAAGCCCTCCCCCAAAAACCACTTCACTATCGGCATCGACGACGACGTGAGCCATTCGAGCCTGACCTACGATCCGGAATTTTCGACTGAGGACCCCAAGACGGTACGTGCGCTGTTTTACGGGCTCGGCTCTGACGGGACGGTGGGTGCGAACAAGAACTCCATTAAGATCATCGGCAGCGAGACAGACAACTACGCGCAGGGCTACTTCGTGTACGACTCGAAGAAGTCGGGCTCTATGACCGTGTCGCATCTGCGCTTCGGGCCCAACCCCATCCGCTCGACGTACCTGATTACGAGGGCCAGCTTTGTGGCCTGCCATAACTTCAGCTTCCTGGAAAAGATGAACGTGCTGGAGGCGGCGGTGCCGGGCGCGGTTTTCCTGCTCAACTCGCCGTATGCTGCGGCCGAGGTGTGGGACAAGCTTCCGCGCAGCATGCAGGAAGAGATGATCGCCAAGAAGATCGAGTTTTATGTGATCGACGGCTACAAGGTGGCGCGCAATGCCGGCATGGGCACGCGCATCAACACCATCATGCAAACCTGTTTCTTCGCCATCAGCGGTGTGCTGCCACGCGAGGAAGCCATCGCGGAGATCAAGAAGTCGATCAAGAAGACCTACGGCAAGCGCGGTGAAGCAGTAGTGGAGAAGAATTTTGCCGCAGTCGATCGCGCGCTGGCGCACCTCGAGAAAGTGGAGCTGCCGGCCGCGGCCGCGTCGGCCTTCGATATTACCGGCGTAGTCTCAGCCAGGGCGCCGAAATTTGTGCACGACGTACTGGGCAAGATCGCGGAAGGCAAAGGCGACCTGTTGCCGGTGAGCGCGATTCCTGCCGGCGGCGCTTTTCCCTCGGGCACGGCACAATGGGAAAAGCGCAACATCGCGCAGTTCATCCCCGTGTGGGACAAAGATCTGTGCATTCAATGCGGCAAGTGCGTGATGGTGTGCCCGCACGCGGTGATTCGCGCCAAGATTTACGAGCCCGCATTGGGCGACAAGTCGCCGGCTACCTTGAAGTGGGCCAAGCCCAAGTGGCGCGGCATGGAGAACGAGCGTTACACGCTGCAGGTGGCTCCGGAGGATTGCACCGGTTGTGCGCTCTGCGTGGAAACCTGCCCCGTGAAGAACAAGAGCGATGCCGCCAAAAAGGCCCTGAACATGGCGCCGCAGGCGCCGCTGCGCGAGGCGGAGCGGGAAAACTGGGAGTTTTTCCTGGGCCTGCCTGAAGTCGACCGCTCCAGGATCTCGCACACCCAGGTGAAGGACATCCAGCTTCTACAGCCGTTGTTCGAATTTTCTGGCGCCTGCGCGGGCTGCGGCGAAACGCCCTACGTGAAGCTGCTCACGCAGCTATTCGGCGACCGGCTCTATATTGCCAACGCCACGGGCTGCTCGTCGATCTACGGCGGCAACCTGCCCACCACGCCTTACACCATCAACGCGCAGGGCCGCGGGCCCACATGGTCGAACTCACTGTTTGAGGACAATGCGGAATTCGGCTTTGGCATGCGCGTGGCGCTCAATCAGCAAAAGGCCTTTGCAGAGATGCTGGTGACACGTTTGGCGCCGGAGATTGGCGAGGAGCTGGCGGCGGGCTTGATCAGCGCATCGCAAAAGACTGAACCCGAAATCAATCAGCAACGGGAGCGCGTCAAGGCGCTGCGTGCCGCGTTGGCCAGGAGCAGCAGCTCCGATGCAAGAAACCTGCTGGCCATAGCCGACGTGCTCATCCGCAAGAGCGTTTGGATTCTGGGCGGCGACGGGTGGGCTTACGACATCGGATTCGGAGGGCTCGACCACGTGCTGGGCTCGGGCCTGAATGTGAACGTGCTGGTGCTCGACACCGAGGTGTATTCGAACACCGGCGGGCAGGCATCAAAAGCTACTCCCCGCGGCGCGGTGGCCAAGTTCGCCGCCAGCGGCAAGCGAAACAGCCGCAAGGATCTGGCCATGGAGGCGGTGAGCTATGGCTCGGTGTATGTGGCGCAGGTGGCAATGGGCGGCAACGACACACATGTCGTGAAAGCATTTCAGGAGGCCGAGGCGCACGACGGCCCGTCGATCATCATTGCGTATTCGAGCTGCATCGCGCACGGGTACGACCTGGTGCACGGGCTGGAGCAGCAGAAACTCGCGGTGGAATCGGGCTATTGGCCGCTGATACGCTACAACCCGGCGTTGCGCGAAGAAGGCAAGAATCCCTTCCAGCTTGATTCAAGGGCGCCATCGATCCGGCTGAAAGAGTACGCCTACCGCGAAGCTCGGTACACGATGCTGGCGCGCAGCAATCCCGAAGAGGCTGCGAAGCTGCTCGTGGAAGCGCAGGACGACGTAGAGCGCGAGTGGCGCGTCTATTCTGCCCGCGCCGCCATGCCCGGGCGCGGCGAGACGCCGCACATCGCGCCACCGGAAAAGCCGGAGCAAAAGCCTGAAGAGAAGCTGGCCGCAAAGGCCGCCGGAGGTGAAGAATGATCGATGTTTCCATGCAGTACCTGGGAATGAAATTGAACGGGCCGATTGTGGTCGCGGCTACGCCACTCTCTGAGTCGATCGACAATATTCGCCACATGGAGGATGCGGGCGCCGCGGCCGTCGTTCTCACCTCGCTGTTTGAGGAGCAGTTGGAGCTGGAGTCGCGCACGCTGGACGAGGATCTGTCGCGCGGCACCGATTCCTTTGCCGAATCGCTGGATTTTCTTCCCGATCTGCACGACTACCGCGTGACCCACGATGGTTACCTCGAACATCTGCGGCAGGCGCGCGAGGCCGCCGGAATTCCCATTGTCGCCAGCCTGAACGGAGCCACGCCGGGCGGCTGGGTGCGCTTTGCCAGGGAGATGGAGCAGGCCGGCGCGCACGCCATCGAGCTGAATACTTTTGCGCTGGCCACGGATCGCTCGCAAACTTCGGCGCAAATGGAGCTGCGACTGCTCGAGCTGGTGGAAAACGTCTGCAAAGCAGTAAAGATTCCAGTGGCCGTCAAGCTTACGCAATCATTTACCAGTCTGCCGAATCTGTGCGCGCGTCTCGAGGAAGTGGGCGCGCGCGGTATGGTTTTCTTCAACCGGTTCTACCAGCCGGATTTCGATATCGAGGCCCTGGAAGTAAGACCCACGTTGCATTTCTCCACGCCCTCTGAGCTGCTGCCGCGGCTGCACTGGACGGCGATTCTCTACGGCCACTTGAACTGCGACATTGCCATCACCGGCGGCGTGCACTCAGCCGAGGATGTGCTGAAGAGCATCATGGCCGGAGGCAGTGTGACGCAAGTAGCGTCGGCGCTGCACATTCACGGCATCGAACATATCGCGCGCGTGCTGGCCGACCTGCGCTACTGGCTGGAGAAGCACGAGTACACGTCGCTTGGCGAGATCCGCGGCTGCCTGAGCCGGCGCTCCGTGCCCGATACCTCGCCCTACGACCGCGGTAATTACATCAAAACGCTCAGCTCGTACAGTCTGAGGCAGACGGTCGCCGCATTCTGAGTTTTTCCCTTTTCTCCCTTTATTCGGCGGCTGCGGTGGATTGCAGCCGCCATTCTTTTGCCGTAGCACACCGAACGGTATAAAGGGGCGGCTCAGCCGGCGATAAATCGCAGAACGGCCTTCTCGAGCACGCCCCGCGCGCGAGGGAACGCGGATTCAACCAGCTGGCTGAACGATTCGCCCAGCTCCGTCGAGCCAACTCCGACGGTCAACAGCATGGCGTGGGATTTGATGGAGCCATAGAGAGAGCGCGTCAGGCCCAAAAGCTGGTTGGGGCTGAGCTCATGCGAACTCTGATCGGCCGCGCTGCTACGCGACGAGACAGGCGTGAGGCGCACGCGTCCCGCCGGAGACTTCACCGAGGCATCGACGAAGAGAACTGAGTCGGCGGCAGCGACGTCTTCGGCGAGGTCGGGGGTATATTGCTGGCGTGCAATCACGCGCACACGAGGGTCTTCGCGAAAGCGCTCCGCTGCCCATTCGGCCAGGCGCGGCCCTACGCCGTCGTCGCTGCGCAGGGTATTGCCGCAGGCGAGGATGAGGCAGCGGGCGTTATCGATACGCTTGGCTTCTGATTGTGTGGGTTCGACGAGTTCCGAGGGCATGGAGGGTCCTTTCGTTCATGCGCACAATGCGGGATGGAGCAGTGCGCACCGCGGCGAACCAATCAATCGCGCACCACGCGATCAACCACTTCACCGTCTGCTGAGACGAGCGAAATCTCCAGCGGCATCTGGCCGGCGGCATGCGAAGAGCAGCTCAGGCACGGGTCGAAGGTGCGCACCACAGCTTCGACGCGGTTCAGAATGCCTTCAGTGAACTTGCCATTCTTCACGTAGTGGCGGGCGGCCTGCAGCACGCCGAGATTCATGGCGTTGTTGTTCTGGCCGGTGGCGATCACCAGGTTGGCCCAGGTGATTTTTCCGTTGTCGTCGACCTTGTAATGATGATGCAGCGTGCCGCGCGGCGCTTCGGCCTGCCCCGCGCCCTCAAGTCGGTTGACGCCTGCCGTGGCGCGCACATGCTTGCCCAGAATGCGCGGATCGGCGAGGATCTCCTCGATTTTTTCGATGCCGTAAAGCATTTCGACCAGGCGTGCGTGGTGGTAGTGGAAGGAACTTTCGACCAGGCCCGGCGCGAGCTGCTTGAATTCGGCGAGTTCGGCCTCGGCACGCGGCGTGCCCATCGCCTTGACGATATTCAGCCGCGCCAATGGACCGACGCGATAGCTTCCGGCGGGATAACCGAGCGGCTTGTAATAGGCGAACTTGGTGTAGCTGTACGGCTCCACTGCCTCGCCCATCGCTTCGGAGAAGCGAGCTGCAGTGATGCCGTCTTCGATGATGCTGCCGGTCGAGTCGACGAGCCGCAGCGTGCCATCGGTGAACTCGATCGACTCATCTTCGTTGATCAGGCTCAGATAATTGGTCGGGAAACTGGCGAAGACTTCGATCTCCTCTTTGAACGCGCCGGCAATCTGTTTGTACGCGCCCAGCGCCAGGGCAACGTTGGCGTAGGCTTCGGGAATCATGGCCAGAATCTTGTCACGCTTGGCAGGCGAGAGCGGCTCGGTTACACCGCCCGGCACAACCCAACCCGGATGCACGCGCTTGTCACCGAGCAGCTCGATGATGGTTTGCCCGAAGCGGCGCAAACCCACGCCGGCGCGGCCCAGTTCCGGCTTGGCCGCGGCCACGCCCAGAATGTTACGCACATTGGGATCGGCTTCCATGCCCAGCAGCAGGTCAGGCGAGGCGAGGTAGAAAAAGCTGAGCGCGTGCGATTGCACCATCTGCGCCAGGTTCAGCATGCGGCGCAACTGTGCGGCGGTGTGCGGAATGCGCACCGACATGATGGCCTCGCAGGCCTTGGCCGAGGCGATGAGGTGCGAAACCGGGCAGATGCCGCAAATGCGCGCCATCAGGCTGGGCATCTCGTAGAACGGACGCCCTTCGCTGAAGCGCTCGAAGCCGCGCACCTGCGTCACGTGGAAATGCGCAGCCTCGACTTCGCCCTGGGCGCTGAGCTGGATGGTGATTTTGCCGTGCCCTTCAAGGCGGGTTACCGGATCGATGGTGATGGTCTGGCTCATACAAAGCTCCGAATTCGTTCAATCGGCGCGGGCCAAAAGCCCGCACGAAGCCGGCAAGGATGCCGGCGGTGCATCAAGCTCCAAAGCGGGTGAGCGCCGGAATATCCAGCGGCCCGCCGTTGATGAGCGCGGTGAGCGCAGTGTGAAACGTGTCGGCCGAGGGCGGGCAGCCGGGCAAAAACACGTCCACTTTGACAAATTCGTGGATAGGCCGCACCACGCGCAGCAGCTTGGGCACCACCACGCAAGGAATCTGCGCCTGCGCGCTGGCGTTCTGGATGTAAGCGCGGTCGAGAATGGCCTCAGGGCCGATGGGATTCCGCATGGAAGGAACATTGCCGGTGATGGCGCAATCGCCCATGGCCACGAGGGTTTTGGAGTGGTCGCGGATCTTGCGGATTTTCTTCTCGTCGTCGACCGAAGCCACAGCGCCCTCGACGAGCGTGATATCGACCTCGTCAGGGAACTTCTTGGTGTCGACGAGAGGGCTGTAGACTACGTCGACGATCTCGGCCAGCTCCAGCAGCCGCTCGTCCATATCAAGAAACGACATGTGGCAGCCGGAGCAGCCGTCGAGCCACACAGTCGCCAGTTTCAGCTTGCTCATTGCGCCTCCCTCATCAGGTTGAGATAGGGCAGAAAATCGGGATACTTGGGATGATCGGAGCCGATTTTGCTCTTATCGAACAGGGCTCCGGTGGGGCACACCTGCACGCATTTGCCGCAGCGCGTGCACGTGGATTTGCCCCACTCCTCATGCAGGTCGGTGATGACAACGGAATTGATTCCGCGCCCCATCACGTCCCACACGTGCGCGCCTTCGATCTCAGCGCAGACGCGCACGCAGCGGGTGCAAAGAATGCAGCGGTTGTGGTCGACAGTAAAGCGCTCGTGCGACGCGTCAACGCCCAGCTCGGGATTGCGATAAGGCAGGCGCACGTGCGTCAGGCCCTGCTCCTGGCCGAGGGTCTGCAATTCGCAGTGGCCGTTGGAGACGCAGACCGAGCAGATGTGGTTGCGCTCGGCAAACAACAGTTCGAGAATGGTTCGGCGGTGCTTCTGCAGCCGCTCAGAGTTGGTGCTGACTTCCATGCCTTCCTGCACGACCGTGACGCAGGCAGGAAGGAGTTTGCTGTTGCCCTTGATTTCAACCAGGCATAAGCGGCACGCTCCCACGTCGCTCAGCCCCTCGAGATGGCAGAGAGTGGGGATTTTGATCTCGTTCTCCAGCGCCACTTCAAGGATGGTCTGGCCGGCCTGGGCGCTCACTTCCTGCTCGTCGATGACAAGAGTTTTGACGTCCGATTCGACCTGGCTCATGCTGTCACCTCGTTGGCAAGTTCAGTGCCGATCCCTTCCATGGTGCAGACCCCGGCGCGACAGCGCTTGTGCAGGATGTGCTCGAGATACTCGTTACGGAAGTATTTGAGCGTGCTGAGCACGGGGTTGGGCGCAGTCTGGCCCAGCCCGCACAGGCTCGTCTCCTTGACGGTTGCGCAGAGCTCCTCGAGCATGGCCAGATCGTCCATGGTACCCGTTCCGGTGGAGATGCGCGTGAGCAGGGTATACATCTGCGCCGTGCCCGCGCGGCAGGGAATGCACTTGCCGCAGGACTCGGTCATGCAGAACTCGATAAAGAAGCGCGCCACGTTGACCATGCACGAGGTATCGTCCATCACAATCATGCCGCCGGAGCCCATGATGGAACCCATCTTGAGCAGCGCGTCGTAGCTGACGCCAATATCGAGCATCTCTTCGGGGATGCATCCGCCCGACGGGCCGCCAGTCTGTACGGCCTTGAATTTATGGCCCTCGGGCACGCCGCCCCCGATGACTTCGATGATCTCGCGCAGCTTGATGCCCATGGGCACTTCAACCAGGCCGGTGTTGGCGATTTTGCCGGTGAGCGCAAAAACCTTCGTCCCCTTGCTGCGCTCCGAACCCATGTTGAAAAACCACTTGCCGCCGTTGCGCACGATGGGCGCGATGTTGGCGTAGGTTTCAACATTGTTGATGAGCGTTGGCTTGCCCCAAAGGCCGCTGGAGGCGGGATAGGGCGGGCGCGGCTTGGGCGTACCGCGCTTGCCTTCAATGGATGCGATCAGCGCCGTTTCTTCGCCGCACACGAAGGCCCCGGCGCCGAGGCGAATCTCCACATCGAAATTGAACGGCGTGTTGCTGATGTTGTTGCCCAATAAGCCGTGGCGGCGCGCCTCGCGCAGCGCGGTGGTCAGGCGCGAAACCGCCACCGGATACTCGGCGCGCACGTAGATGAAGCCCTTGCTGGCGCCCACCGCGTAAGCCGCAATGGCCATGCCTTCGATCACGCGATGCGGATCGCCCTCCATCACGCTGCGATCCATAAACGCACCGGGGTCGCCTTCGTCGCCGTTGCAGACTACGTACTTGAGGTCGCCTTTGGCCTTGGCCACCGTGCTCCACTTCAGTCCCGTGGGATAGCCGCCGCCCCCGCGCCCGCGCAGGCCGCTTTCGGTCACGCGGTGAACCACGCCGCCCGGCGTCATCTCCATGAGCACCGTCAGCAGCGCCTTGTAACCGTCGCGCGCGATGTAATCTTCAATCTTTTCGGGATCGATGTAGCCCGCATTTTCCAGCACCACGCGCACCTGCTTGTCGAAATGCTCGTGCAGGTCGCACTGGAGCGGGGCTACGGGCTGGTTACCGAGATGGCCGACGATGGCTGCGGCGTCTGCCTGCTTTACGTGATGATAGAGAGTCTCCTCGGGATCGACACGCACCAGAGGCCCATGGGAGCACGGTCCCATGCAGCCGGTGCGGCGCACGCACACTTTTTTTCCCGACGCTTCGGCGGCCTTCACGAGCGCGTCTTTCAATTCGCCCGCGCCCTGGCTGGCGCAGGCCAGGTCCATGCACACGTTCACTTCGAAGTCGTATTTCTCGCGTTCCTGCCTGGCGGTCTTGGCGATCTGTTCGAGCTCCTCGATTGTCATTGGGAGGCCCATCCTTCCAGTTGCCGGAGCATCTGTTCGCCCGTCATCTCGCCGCGCACCTGGCCATCGTAGAGCACCACCGGGGCGCGGCTGCATGCGCCAACGCAGCGGGCAGTCATCAGGCTGATCTCGCCATCGGGCGTGGTTTGACCCTGCTTGATGCCCAGCCGCTTTTCGGCGGCGGCGATCAGTTTGTCGGCGCCCTTGATGTAGCAGGCGGTGCCGGCGCAGATGGTGCACGTGTGCTTGCCTGGCGGCTTGAGCGTGAAGTAGTGGTAGAACGTGGCCACGCCGTAGGCCTGGCTCAGCGGCACGCGCAGCGAGAGCGCGACAAAGCGGATGGAGTCGTCATCCAGGTAGCCGAACGAAGATTGCACCGTGTGCAGCGCTTCAATAAGTGCGTGGCGCGCAAAACCGTTCTTGCGCATGGTTCCGTTCACGATCTTCCATCGTTTGTCTTCGCTGGGCAGCGGCGGGGGCGTAAAGGCCGGCACAATTCCTCCCTGAACGGTTAACTGAACGTAACGCAGCAAGTTCGCTTGGCGACGTGAGTCATCTACCATTGTTGTACGCGGCCAAGGCTTTCGCAATCCGTGATTGCTGTCACGGGCGTCTGTGGCTATCTCTTTTGTTTGTGTCGGATTAGGAAATACTAAGCCGGTCGTCGGGCGCAGCCACCTACCAGGCCGCCGACTCACTGCTAGCGGCCGTTCTGGCCAAGCTCGAGATGATACTGGCTGTAATCGATGGTCACGACGGTGCGGCCAAAAAACATGCTTTTCGACTCCGCGTGCGCGTGCGTGGCCTCGGGAAAGCCCTCCAGGTCCATGTAGTCGCGCATCAGGTGTGGCGCGCCCGAAAAAGCTGAAGGGCTCTTGGAAGCAATGCCGTCAACGCGAACGATCATGCCGTTCTGCGCGTCCACCCACAAGGTGCCGTCGATCATATTAGGTGCTTTGTGTTTTGCGGTGATGCCGAGAACGTAGCACTCGCGCCCGTTCATGCGCTCGGTGGCGGGGGATTTTAATCCCATCTCATAATTGGCCGAGGTGAACCAGGATTGTGCCACCTTGCCCGGCAGGTTGATGTCCCTTTCATTGTCAAGAAGCGGGCGCAAGCCGATCCTGATGAGGAACTGCGACCCCTTTTGTGACAGGATCTCGTAGGTTTTGCCCGATCCTTTGCGATACGTTGATTTGACGGTCATCTCTGCGGCGGGATGGGTTTCATCATTGCCGCGGTAGATGGCGTAGTGTTCAACGTCGGTGAATCCCAAGACGTTGTCGTAGCGGTATTGAGCTGCCGCATCAACGCGATGAATGATGGCGGCGGCATCAGGCTGCTGGGCGGGCGCGGCGCCCGCCTGCAAACAAACTGCACTGCTCAACGCAGCGGTCAACCCCACGGCGGCCGTTGCGCTGCGGACACACGTGGTCATGCTAAGAATTCTCTCACGTTCCGCAGGCAAAGTTCGGCCGCCGCGCCGCGATGAACGTTGCGCCTAGCGTTGTGCTGCCGCGCGTGCCTGCTCGCGCGCCTCGTGGACGGCGTTCAGGAACCCCATCGAGTCCGGCGGAGGAGGCACATGGCCATACAAGGCTTCGCGGAAACCCACGTCGTGGCCGTAAAACGCACGCATCGCGTCGCGGTCCTGGTGCACGGCCGCGCCGTTCAACGTAAGCCCGGCAAAGATGCCTTTGGCGCGCGAATAGGTCAGGACCTCAGCGTCCATCTTCCAGTCGGTGTCAGCAGAAGCATGACGCCCCACCGGACCCGCGGCAACCGACGCGTCGGCGCCGAGCTGGAACTTGCTGCTCAACAGTTGCTGCATGCCCCGGTCATTCTGGATCACCATCACCAGGTCAATGCCTTCGGCTCCGATCTGCAATCCCCACGTTCCGCCTTCCACGTCGAAGAAAGCCGGTGCGCTCCATCCATGATCGGTGCGGCATGTAGCGACGCCGCGCCCGCCCTCGGCGCCGAAGATGAATCCGCCCTTCACCAGGTGCGGCACTACGGCGATGCACTTGGCATGGTCCAACACCTCCTGGGGAATGCCGCGATCAGGCGTAGCCATCACCTGGTGCAGAACCTCGGCCGCATGGTGCAGCCGATCATCTGTTGTGTCCTTGGTTTCATCAGCCCAGCTCATCGCGCTCATCGCGCCCAGACTCATCATTGCCACTAGAAAAAGGATCTTCTTCATGATCTATCCACCCCTTGTTTCTGGAAGTTTTTTCGTGCTGAAATTTGCGGCAGTCGAAGAACCGTCAGCTACGGCGCACGGTAACCCCTTTCACCGGCGCCTCACTCGCCGCTGTCGATTGGAAGCCGCCGCAATCGCAATTGGTTGCCCGCCCGCCTCTGCCGTCATTGATGGAATAGGAAATCCATGTGCCAACGGTTTATGCTGGCGGAGATTGCCCTAATCGATGCAACGATCTGATCCAAAACCAGAACCGCACGAAGTGCTGCGGCGGCGGCGAGAGGCGCTGACGGTGCGCGGAGTGGTGCAGGGTGTCGGCTTCCGGCCCTTCGTTTACCGCATTGCAATCGAAGAGGGATTGGCCGGCTTCATCGGCAACGATACGGGCGGGGTGACCATCGAGATCGAGGGACCGGCGGAACGGGTAGAGGCGTTCCGGCGCCGTTTGCAAGCCGAGGCGCCGCCCCTCTCTCGCATCGATTCGGTGATGGCGCGCGAAATGCCGCTCGTCGGCGAGACAGACTTTCGGATCGTGGCCAGCGAGGCTCGCGGACAGGTGAGCACGGGCATCCCGGCCGACGCGGCCACCTGCGCCGATTGCCTGCGCGAGCTGCTTGACCCGCATGACCGGCGCTATCGCTATCCGTTCCTGAACTGCACCAACTGCGGGCCGCGCTTCACCATCACGCGGCGCATTCCCTACGACCGGCCGCAGACCTCGATGGCGAAATTCAAAATGTGCGCGGCCTGCCAGGCGGAGTACGATGATCCGCTCAATCGGCGCTTCCATGCGCAACCCAACGCCTGTCCTCTTTGCGGCCCTAAGGTCTGGCTGGTCGCGCCGGACGGTACGCAGATCCCATCGGCAGATCCGGTGACCGCGACTATCGACCGGCTGATGGCGGGCAAGATTTTGGCAATCAAGGGCATTGGCGGATTTCACCTGGCCGTGGACGCAACCAGCGAGTCCGCGGTGAGGCGCCTGCGCGAGCGCAAGCACCGCTACGGCAAGCCGCTGGCGGTGATGGTGCGCGATCTGGATGCGGCGCGAGCCATCTGCGAGCTGACTGCCGAAGAAGAGAAGCTGCTGCTGACCATTCCGCGGCCGATTGTATTGGCGCAGGGGCGCGGAGGATGCGGCATTGCGCCCGCGGTGGCGCCGGGCATCCCCTGGCTGGGTGTGTTTCTGCCGTACGCGCCGCTGCAGCATCTGCTCTTTGCCGATCGCCGCGTGAAGGCGCTGGTGATGACCAGCGCCAACCTCAGCGAAGAGCCCATCGCCATTGACAACGACGAGGCCCTTGCGCGCCTGGGGAAGATTGCCGACGCCTTCCTGATGCACGACCGCGAGATTCTGCAGCGTTGTGATGATTCAGTGATGTCCTTGGTGGACTGCCGGCCGCAGGTCATTCGCCGCGCGCGCGGATTTGTGCCGCTCGCCGTGCAGCTGCCGGCGGCGCTGGGCGATGTGCCGCCGTTGCTGGCCGTGGGGGGACACTTGAAGAATGTTTTTGCACTGGCGCGCGGGCGGTTTGCCTATCAAAGCCAGCACCTGGGCGATCTTGAAAATATCACGGGCTTGGAGTTTTTCCGCGAGTCGCTGGCGCACCTGATGCAGACCTTCGAAATCGCGCCGGAAACGGTGGTGCACGATCTGCACCCCGGCTATTTGTCCACCTCGTGGGCCAAGGAGTGGGCCGGTGAGCGAAATCTGCCGCTGATCGCCGTGCAGCATCACCACGCGCACATCGCCGCGTGCATGGCCGAGCACGGAGTTGACGCGCCGGTGATCGGACTTTCGCTTGACGGCACCGGCTACGGAACAGATGGAAAAATCTGGGGCGGGGAAGTGCTGATTACGCGGATGGACGGCTTCGAGCGTTTCGCGCATCTTGATTACGTGCCCATGCCCGGCGGCGAAGCCGCGATTCGCGAGCCGTGGCGCATGGCCCTCGGGGCCTTGCATGCCGCGGGATTCGATACCGAATCACAGCATGTGCTGGTGCTGATGCGCACCAAGGCGCAGGATGCACGCATTCTTGGCCGCATGATTGAACGAGGCCTGAATACGCCGCTCACGTCGAGCTGCGGACGGCTGTTCGATGCGGCTGCCGCGGTGGTGCTGGGGCGCGGCCTGGTGGATTACGAGGCACAGGCTGCGATCGAGCTGGAGGGGCTGGCGGTCAACGAGCCGGATGAGCTCGAATCGGGCTATGCGATGGAAATGCAGGCCGGGAACTGGGCGGCGCGGGAGCCTGCGCGCATTTCAGCCGCGCCGCTTTGGCGCGAGCTGCTCGAGAACTTGCGCGGGGGCGTGAGCAAGTCGCGCATCGCGGCACGCTTCCATTCCGGCGTGGCAGCGGCATTCGTTCGCGCCGCGGTTCTGGCGCGCGCGCAGACCGGCATTCAGCAAGTCGCGCTCTCCGGCGGCTGCCTGCACAACCGGCGCCTGGCGCGCTTACTGCGAAACGGGCTCGAAGCGGAAGGGCTTCAGGTCTTCCAGCACCGCAACGTCAGTCCCGGCGATGGCGGACTGAGCTTCGGGCAGGCCGTGGTTGGCGCAGCGCGGCGCGCGAAGAAGTGAGCCGATGATTTGGTGGTGTCGATGACGAGGCGCGTGGTGCGAATCTTCATGGCTTGGACTGCGGGGGTCCTGAGTTTTGTGGTCACGGGCTTCGGACTGTACTGGGCGATGAGTATCGACGCTCGCTTCAATCCTGTACTGTCGATCCTCTTTTGCGGTTTGGCAATCGCGAGCTTTCCGGTCTTTGTGATCGGACGCTGGATGCCAAAGATCGCCCTAATTCAGGCTGTGATGGCGGTTGCTTTTCTCGCTGCCTACGCGGCGCTGAACTGGAGAACCTGCAGCTCGTTGGGAATCTGCTCTGGTGTGGGAGCCACGGCTTGGCTCACATTCACGACAATGCCGGTTTTGGCGTTCTTTGACGCTGCCGTCTGCAGCCTGATTGCGGCCAAGCTGAGAATCGCAAGCTGACAACTGTTTTCAGCCTGACAGCTTCACCAGCTCCTGGGCTTCATGGCGGGGTCCGAGGATCGACATGCGCGGAATGCGCCCGCGTACCATGGCTACTTCGTCGCAGCGGTGCAGGCGCGGGCACACCTGGCAATCCTTGAAGATCTTGTCGGGCAGCTCGGATTTATCTTCGACGATGCGGAAGCCGAATTTGAAAAAGAAGTCGGGGATGCGCGTGAACAGGCAGACCGATTGAATGCCGTGCGCTTCGGCTTCTTCAATAAGCGCTTTGATGATGGCCCCGCCCGCGCCCTGGCTTTTGGCTTCGGGCTTGACCACGATCGAGCGCACCTCGCAAAGGTGCGGGCCGTAGAGGTGGAGCGCACCGCAGCCCAGAAACACGCCACCCTCCGACTCGGCAACAGTGAAGTCGCGGATGTTTTCGCAGATTTCAGCGAAGGGGCGCTTGAGCAATGTGCCGTCGCCGGAGAGCGAGTTCACCAGGTCGTAGATATTGGAGGCGTCGTGCAGGAGCGCCTTACGCACCAGCATGAATGGCCTCCGTCACGGCCGGCCTGGCCAACCCTGCGATCCGCTCCGCGGCGGAATCGAGCGCCTCGCGCACGCGCTCGCGTGCCGTTCCACCGATCACATCGTGGCAATCGATGGTGGCGTCAAGCGTGATGGCGTCATAGAAGTCCTCGCCGAATTCATCGCCAAACTGGTGCAGCTCGTCGAGTGTCAGCTCTCCCAACTCGACGCCCTTTTCCAAGGCATAGCGAACGGAGTTCCCCACTTTTTCATGTGCTTTGCGGAAAGGAACGCCTTTGTGGACGAGGTACGTAGCTGCGGCCATCGCATTCAGATAGCCCGACTGCGCTGCAGCCTGCATCCGGTCGTCGCGAAAGCGCAGCGCGCGTGTAAATCCCGGCAAAACCTGCAACATTCCCTCCAGCGTGTCCGCCGCCTCGAAGACCGGCTCTTGCGTCTCCTGCAGGTCTTTATTGTATGCAAGTGGAAGCCCCTTCAGAAGTGCCGAAAGAGTGACAGAAGTACCCAGCAGGCGGCCGCATTTGCCGCGCAGCAGCTCGGTCAGATCGGGATTTTTCTTTTGCGGCATAGCGCTTGAGCCGGTGGAGTAACTCTCGGGCAAATCGACGAAGCCGAATTCGCTGGTCGCGAACAGTGTGATCTCTTCGGTGAAACGCGAGATGTGGATGCCGGTGGTCGCGGCCGCCTCCGCGAATTCGAGCGCGAAGTCGCGGTCGCTGGTCGCGTCGATGGAGTTGGCGGTGGGTGCATCGAATCCCAGTTCGCGCGTGGCGATGGAGCGGTCGAGTGCAAGCGTGGCTCCGGCGACTGCTCCCGAGCCGAGCGGGCAGAAGTTGAGTCGCTGGGCACAATCGGCAAAACGCGAGGCGTCGCGCAGCGCCATTTCCACGTAAGCCAGCAGCCAATGTGCTACCAGCACCGGTTCGGCGCGCTGCAGGTGGGTGTAACTCGGCATCACGGCGTCGCCCGCGGCGCGCGCCTGCTCGACCAGCGCACTCGCCCATCCGGCAATCCCCTGGATGATCTGCCCAATGCAATCGCGCACGTAGAGGCGGAGATCGGTGGCGATCTGTTCATTGCGGCTACGTCCGGTGTGCAGCTTCAGTCCCAGCGGCCCGATCCGCTCCGCGAGCTTGAGCTCGACAAAGTGATGGATGTCCTCGGCCGTGGCGTGGTTGCGCACCTGCGCCGTTCCGGCCTCCGACGCGAACTCCGCGCCGATCGCGTCGAGCGCTTCGCAGAGCTGTGCAGTTTCCGCCTTGGTCAAAATTCCGGCGGCGCAGAGAGCGGAGGCATGCGCCTTGCTGGCCGCAATTTCATACGGCAGCAGCCGCCAGTCGAAAACAATCGAGCGCTGCCACGTCTCAAATTGCGGATCGAGCGGCTCGCGGAAGCGGCCGGACCACATCTTGCCGGATTGTTGATCGCTGGGCATTGTTTTAGGCGTGCTTCTTGCTATTCCTTCTCCTTGCCGTTGTTCAGCAGCGGCATTTCACTGTTTTTGCTGAGCGTGAGCAGGCCGGCTTTGGCGTAGGTCAGCAGTTTCTCGCGAGTGTCGGTGATGTCGAGATTGCGCATCGTGAGTTGTCCGATGCGGTCACGCGGCGAAAATGCGGATTCAGTCTTCTCCATGCTCAGCCGCTCAGGGTGAAAGGTGAGGTTGGGCGACTCCGTGTTGAGAATCGAGTAGTCGTTGCCGCGGCGCAGCTCGAGCGTCACCTCGCCGGTGACGGGCTTGGCGACCCAGCGTTGCGCCGATTCACGCAGCATAATGGCCTGCGAGTCGAACCAGCGGCCCTGGTAGAGCAGGCGGCCCAGCTTGCGGCCATTTTCGCGGTACTGCTCGATGGTGTCCTCGTTGTGGATTCCGGTGATGAGCCGCTCGTACGCAATGAACAGCAGCGCGAGGCCCGGCGCCTCGTAAATGCCGCGGGATTTCGCTTCAATGATGCGGTTCTCGATCTGGTCGCTCATGCCCAGGCCGTGCCGGCCGCCGATGCGATTGGCTTCGAGCAGGAGATCTACAGGCGAGTCAAATCCCCGGCCGTTGAGAGCGGCGGGCGTACCTTCTTCGAAGCGAACGGCGACCTCTTCGCGCTGGATGGCGACGTCGTCGCGCCAGGAGGCAACGCCCATGATGGGAACGACGATGCGGATGGACGACGAAAGATGCTCCAGATCTTTGGCCTCGTGAGTTGCACCAAGAATGTTGGAGTCGGTGGAGTAGGCCTTTTCCGCCGGCATCTTGTAGGCGAAGCCGGAGCGCTGCATGAAGGCGGACATCTCGGCGCGGCCGCCTAATTCATCGATAAAAGCTGCATCGAGCCAGGGCTTGTACACCTGAAGGCTGGGATTGACGAGCAGGCCGTAGCGATAGAAGCGCTCGATGTCGTTGCCCTTGAACGTGGAGCCGTCGCCCCAGATGTCGACGTCGTCCTCCTTCATGGCCGCCACCAGCATGGTGCCGGTGACAGCGCGGCCGATCGGCGTGGTGTTGAAGTAGGGCACGCCGGCGGTGCTGATGTGAAACGCTCCGGCCTGCAGCGCGGCGAAGCCCTCGCGCACTAGCGGACCGCGGCAATCGATGAGGCGGGCCTTTTCGGCGCCATATTCAAGAGCCGCGCGCGGGATGGCGTCGTAGTCAGATTCGTCGGGCTGGCCGAGATTGGCCGTATAGGCGTAGGGGATGGCGCCCTTTTGCCGCATCCAGTGCAGGGCCGCCGAGGTGTCAAGCCCGCCGGAGAAGGCGATGCCGACCTTGTGGCCGACGGGCAACGATTCGAGAATTACAGACATGCTTCAGGAAACCTCAATCTAGCTACCGCTGAAAACTCTCCACATTCGCCAGGCCCCCCAGCAGCAGAAGCAGCAGCGCCTTCTGCGCGTGGAGGCGATTTTCGGCCTGATCAAAAACGATCGACTGCGGGCTGTCGATCACCGCGTCAGTCACTTCTTCGCCGCGCCGCGCGGGCAGGCAGTGCATGAAGACCGCGTGCGGCGCCGCTTTCGACATCAACGCCTCATTCACTTGGAACGGGCGGAAGATGGGCGCGCGCTTGGTGGATTCGTGTTCCATGCCCATGCTCACACACACGTCGGTGTACACTGCATCGGCGCCTTCCACCGCCGCCTGCGGATCCTGCAGCAGGCGAATCTCGCAGCCATTGGCCTCGGCTATCTCGCGGGCCTTGGTCACAATCTCAATGTCGGGCGAGTAGCCGCGCGGTGTGGCCACAGTGACGTTGGCGCTCAACTGCGCGCCGGTGAGCATCAGCGAGTGACACACGTTGTTGCCATCGCCCACGTAGGTGAAGTTCAGCCCCGTAGCCGTGCCGAAATGCTCTTCGAGGGTCATGAAATCGGCCAGCGCCTGGCACGGATGCTCGAAATCAGAAAGCGCGTTGATGATGGGAACGCGCGAGTTGGCGGCCATCTCGGTGATGGTGTCGTGCGCGTAGGTGCGCAACACGATGACATCGACCCAGCGCTCCAGGTTGCGCGCCACGTCGGCGATGGTTTCGCGCTCGCCCAGCGGCGTGCTGGTCTGGTCGACAAAGATGGCGTTGCCGCCCATGGTGTTGATGCCGGTTTCGAAGGCCAGCCGTGTGCGCAGGCTGGCTTTCTCGAACATCAGCACCATCTGCTTGGCGTCGAGCGCGTGACGGTACTCGCGCGGATTGCGCTTGACGTCGTGGCCGAGCTTGACGATGGCGCGCACCTCGCCGCTGGAAAGGTCGGCGATGGAGCAGAGGTCTTCTCCGGCCATGCGCGCCGCCGCGGCCAGCACATCGGGATCTTTCTGAACCGGCTGGGGAGATTCCTTGCGTTCCATGGTGGCTCTGCTAGCCATGTTGCTTTCCTCCTGATTGCGCGCTGTGCGTTGCGGCGTGTTGGGTAAAAATTTCGTCGAGCGCAGCAATGGCCGTGTCGACGTGGCTGTGCTCCAGGATGTACGGCGGCAGGAAGCGCAACACAGTGTCGCTGGTGCAGTTGATGAGAATGCCGCGCTTGAGCATCTCGGCCACGGTGAGCTTGGCCAGATCGGCCGAATCGAGCTCAGCGGCAAGCATCAGGCCGCGTCCGCGCACATCGACAATGGTTTCGTGGCGCGTGGCCAGCCGGCGCAGGCGTTGCTGAAAATAATCTCCGACTTCAGTGTTGTGTTTGAGCAATCCTTGCTTCTCGATGCTGTCGATGACGGCAATGCCGACTGCGCAGGCCAGCGGGCCTCCGCCGAATGTCGATCCGTGCATGCCGGCGTGCATGACGCGCGCCACTTCTTCAGTGCACAGAACTGCTCCAAGAGGAAGCCCGCCTGCCAGAGGTTTGGCAAGCGTGGTTACATCAGGCATGATGCCGTAGTGCTGGTAGGCGCACCATTTGCCGGTGCGGCCCATGCCCGATTGAATCTCGTCTGCTACAAGCAATGCGCCGGCGGAGTCGGCGAGTGCGCGTGCTTCTGCAAAAAACTCCTGCGTGAGCGGCCGGATGCCGCCCTCGCCCTGGATGGCTTCGACGAGGATGGCGCAAACCTCGCTGGAAAATTTTGCGCGCAAGTCGGCGACATCGTTGAAGCGCACGAATTCGACACCGGGAACCACGGGAGCAAACGGCGTGCGGTACTTTTCCTTGTAAGTGGTCGACATCGATCCGAAGGTACGGCCGTGAAAGCTCTGTTCGAGAGCGAGAAATTTGGTTCCGACCTTGGCGCCCTCGCTGCGCTTCAATCCGGCGTAAGCGCGCGCCAGTTTGAGCGCGCCCTCCCAGGCCTCCGTTCCGCTGTTCGCGAAGAACACGCGGTCGAGGCCGGTGCGTTCGGTCAGGCGAACGGCTAGTTCTGCTTGGCCCTCGTGGTAGTAGACGTTCGAGGTGTGAATGAGCTTTTGGCTCTGGCGCGCGATGGTGCCGGCAATCGCGGGGTGGTTGTAGCCCAGGGCGTTGACACCGATGCCGGTGAGCAGATCAAGGTATCTCGTACCGTTCTCGTCAATGATGTGCACGCCTTCGCCGCCGACAAACAGGATGGGGTTCCTGTCGTAGGTAGAAAGCAGCAGCCGTGCTTCAGCGGCGCGAATTTCTTCGAGTTTCGCCATTCTGTTGAACCAACCTCCTTATCCTTAAGCCACCATCACTTCAGTGCCATGCACCACGCGCGCGCTGCACAGATCAGGAAGCGAGCCGGCAGCTTCAGCCGGCAAAATGCGCACGCGCTTCACACCGTTCAAGAGCGCTTCGCGGCAGGCGCCCAGCTTGGGCAACATGCCGCCCGAGATGATGGCGCTCTTGGTCATCTCGGCAATCTGATCGATGGAAAGCCAGCGTAGCACCTCGCCGTTGGCGCCCTTTACGCCGGGAACGTCGGTGAGAAATACCAGCGCATCAGCGCGGCAGGCCACGGCGCAGGCCGCGGCCATCTCGTCGGCGTTGATGTTGTAGTACTCGCCGTCGAAGCCCAGCGCCATGGAGCACAGCACCGGCACGCCGTTCAACTGCCAGACGGCCTCGATCCAGCGCGGATCGCTGGCGGCGATTTCGCCCACGTAACCGAGATCGGGCGCGGTTCGTTTTTTGCGTGCCCGGAAAAGCAAGCCATCACCGCCGGAAAGGCCGACAGCCGGCTGGCCCAGCGCACCCAGCGCGGCCACCAGTCCCTTGTTTACGCGGCCCGCAAAAACCATCAGCGCGGCGTCGCGGGTTTCCGCGTCGGTCACGCGCAGGCCGTCAATAAACTCGCTCCGCTTGCCCAGCGCTTCGAGCGTGCGCGTCAACTGCACACCGCCGCCGTGCACCACGGCCACCTGGTTGCCGTCGCGCACCAGCTCGGCGATGGCGCGCATGCACCCCTCGAGCAGCGCAGGATCTTCAAGGCCCACGCCGCCTAGTTTGACTACGTACCTCATGCGCGCCCCTCCGTGGCGAGCTTCATGCCAGACCCTCCGATTCGGGTCGGCCGAGCATCAAGTTCAGGTTCTGCACCGCCTGACCGGCTGCGCCCTTGAGCAAATTGTCAAGACAACTGACGATGACGGCGCGCGTGCCGCCGGCATCGAGCTGAAACCCGATGTCGGCATAGTTAGTGCGCACCGAATATTGAATCTGCGGCAGCGCCTTGTCGTAGAGCCGCACCATGGGGCTGCCCGCGAAAAACTCGCGATACACGCCGGCCACACTCTCGCGCGTCTGCGCCTTCTTGAATTGCACGTAAATCGTGGAGAGAATGCCGCGCGGGATGGGCAGCAGATGCGGCGTAAACATAATGTCGCATTGCCCGATGCCGATCTGCTCCAGCAGCTCGCCGGTGTGACGGTGGCTGAAGACACTGTAGAGCGATAGATTGTCGGCCGCGTACATATAATGCGTTCTTGGCGTGGGCGGTTTTCCCGCCCCGCTCACCCCACTTTTGGCGTCGGCAACAATTCCGTGGCGTAGATCGATAAGCCCTGCGGCAACCAGAGGCTTTAGCGCGAGAATAATCGATGTTGCGTAGCAGCCGGGATTGGCAACCAGCCGCGCTCCGGCGATCCGCTCGCGATGCAGCTCGGGCATGCCGTACACGGCTTGGGCCTGCGTGGCCGCTGCCAGCTCGGTTCCATCGTCGGCAAAGGCATAAACGGCGCGATGATCCGCTTCAGCCAGCCGCCACGCTCCGCTTAGATCGATCACGCGCAGCCCGCGCTCCAACGCCTCGGGAACCCATTCGCGCGACTGCTCGTGAGGCGTGGCCAGAAACAGCACCTCGACACCCAGCGCGCTGAGCAGCTCCCAGGAAAATGGCTCCAGCTTCAAGCCGGCGGCGCCATTGTTGTCGGCCAGCTGCGGATGAACTTCGGTGAGCGAAATGCCGCCGTGCTCGAGGTCTTTTGCGTCCACGCGCCCAGCGAACACCGGCGGCTTGCCCTTGAGGTGCGGATGGTGCAGCAGCAGGCGCGCCAGCTCAGCGCCCGCGTAACCCGTCACTCCCACCATCGCGGTTTGGATCGTTTTCGTCATGCGCCCAGCATCGCCCTTATCCGCGATTCCACCTCGCCCGCACTCTTCGGGTCGGCGCAGATCACCAGCACTGTGTCGTCGCCGGCGATGGTGCCCACCATCTCAGCCCAGCCCTCGCGGTCCAGTGCCGCGGCCACCGGCTGCGCACCCCCCATCGCCGTGCGCACCACCACCTGGTTCATGGCCCGGCGCACGCGCAAGCCAAGGCTTTCCAGCATTTCGGCCAGCGATGGAGGCGCGTCGTCTTCGGCCGCGGCAACCATGACTACGCCGTTGCCGTTGGGAAGCGCATACCCGCTGGGGCCCTTGGAAAGACGCAGCTCGTGCATGTCGCGCGAGAGCGTGGCCTGAGTCACGTGGATACCGCGGCGCCGCAGCTTGCGGCGCAGCTCATCCTGGCTCGCCACCGGCGTCCGGGTAAGCACTTCGCGGATCACATTGAGGCGTTCCGTCTTCATCTTTGAAGCAAAGCAAAGGCGCGGCCCGCCGGGCGGAAACCGCGCTTGAATAAATATACAACGGACCTGAATAAGTATGCAAGCTTTATTTCTAGGGGACGGGTTACCTGCTGGATGCGGGATCAGCGACAATCGTGAAAAGCGCGGATCGAAGTCAAAGAGGAGGAGCCGGATGGACGAAACCTTGGCAAAGCTGCGTGCCGCCTTGGCGTTTACGGTGAGGATGCTGAAGTCGCAGGCCCGGCAAATTTCTGAGCTTTCCGCGCGGATTGCCGTGCTTTCTGAGACCGTGCGTGGCCTCGATCCGACCTTTGACGAGGTCTGGGAGAGCAAGAAGGAAGACATTAGCCGCGTGCTGTCGCAATCGCAGCAGACGCTGCTTGAACAATACGACGAGCTGCTCCGGTCGATCGAAAGCGGAGAGCTTTTGTAACCGGAGCCGGCGTTACCGCGCTCTCACGATACTGTCCAGTACACGGCGAAACGCTGAAAGCTCTGGTTGAAGGGTTTGAGAGTCACATCCTCTGCTTGCCCCGTGGTCCTGAAGCCGAGCACCTCGCCGGCAACCGGCTTGATCCACTGTGCGGGGTCGTCGCCCGCCGCTTTCAGTGCGGGCACGTCAACCGGAGACGCCAGCCTGACCTCAGGGCCCTCGTCCCCGTGCAGCAGCTTGTCGCTCAGCCCCGTCTTGGGGAATTGCCCTGCAAGCACCACCGGCCCAAACAGGAACGCCTGCTGCGTGCGATCGTCGGCCAGCGGTTCGGCCGTCAGGCGCATGGGCAGATCCAGCTCCACGCGGTCTCCCGCCTTCCAGGCGCGCGTCAAGCTGAGGTAGCTTCCCGGCATGCCTGCCGCCTCAAGGCGCTTGCCGTTGAGGATCACAGTATTGTCGACGGAGGTCCAGGCCGGAATACGGATGCGCAGCGTCCAGGCGGAAGCCGGCGACTCTTCGATCGCCAGCTCGCTGCGGCCGCTCGCAGGGAAGTTCGTCTTCTGGCGCAGGACAACGCCGCGCTCGCGCCAACGAACCGTCGAAGCAAAGTAAAGGTTGACGAACAGCGAATTGTCGTCGTGATAGTAGATGGTGTCGTTGAGCTTGGTGAATTCTTCCAGGCCCGTGCCCGTGCAGCACCAGAAGCTGTCATCCTCAGTGCAAATCGTCTTCCACGCGCCCGGGGCGAGCGAAAGGAAGTAGGTGGTGTGTCCCGTCTCGGGCTCGATGGCGCCTAGCCGGTGATTCACGAGGGCGCGCTCATAATAATCGATGAGCCGCGGGTCGCCGCTCCAGCCGTAGAGATGCCGCGTGAGTTTCATCATGTTGTAGGCGCAGCAGCACTCCTGGTGGTTGGCGCTCACCTTCATCTCCGCGGCCAGATGATACGGTTCAACCAGCCAATGCTCATCGTTGCTTGAGCCGCCCGTGGCGTAGGTGCGAGCTTCGCTGACTGTCTCGAAGAAGAAGCGGCTCACGTCGGCAAAGCGGTAATCGGAGGTGAGCTCGTAGCGCCGCGCCGCTCCAATCACCTGGGGAACGTGCGTGTTCATGTGCAGGCCCTTCAACTCATCGCGCCGTGCGGCCAGAGGATTGAAGAAAATCTTCTTGGTAAAGCAGTCGCCGGTGCGCGCCCAGCGGTCGTCGCCGGTCACCGCGGCAAGGTTGTAGAGAACCTCGTTCATGCCTCCGTATTCAGTGTTGAGAATCTCCTGCATGTGCTCTTCGGTTTTTGACGCTGTCCATGCGTCCACCCATCCGGCGAACTTCACCGCTACGTCGAGCGCCTGATCGCTGCCGGCCAGCGTCTTCATGTCGAGCAACCCGGCCATGATCTTATGCAGCGTGTAATAAGGAGCCCACACTTTTTCAAGGCGGTCGAGCCGGTCAAAGAATTCGCTGGGAAAGGCGCTGAGGTAGCCGTTCTGGTTAAGAGCGTCCTGGCACTGGGCTAGGCCCGACACCAGCTCGTCGGCCTTGGCCTTGACGGCTAAGTCGCCAGTGGCGGCGTAGAGCAGCGCGCAGGCCGAAAGATAGTGCCCCACAAAGTGCCCGCGCAGCTCGCACTTGGGATCCTCCCACCCGCCCAGCGGTACGGCGTTGGACGGCAGTGATGCATTCACTCTGAAGTTATGCAGCAGGCGATCATTGGGCAAGCGCATGATGAAGCCGCGATCCCAGTCGCGCGCCGAGAGCAAAGGCCCGTCTTCGAGCGTGACCTCATCGAGGCGGAACGGCAGGATGACGGGCTTGACATCGTTGCGCGCGAATACGAGCGGCGCGGCAAAGGCCTCAGACTCTTCCGTAACTCCACGCGGCTTATGCGCGGGTGCAGCCGCGGGTGCCTTTATCTGCGGCGCAGGGTTCGGCGGCGCGGCCTGGCCAGACGCCGCGGTTGCGGTCTGACCGAGTACGACTGGCGCGGCTGCCAATCCCACCGGGATTGCGGCAAGCTGCTTCGTGAAATCTCTCCGGTTCAATTTGCTCATCGCGTTCTCCTCTCTGGGCCCGGCACATTGCCGCTGGTTGCGGCATCCGCGAGCCCCTTACTTCAAATCGCGCCAGTTGGGCCCGAAGGCCAGATCGGCGACCAGCGGCACGCTCAGTTTAGCCACACCTTCCATCTCCGCGCGCACCAGTTTGGCCACCTCGTCTTTTTCGTCGAGCGGAACTTCGAACAGCAGCTCGTCGTGCACCTGCAGCACCATGCGCGTTTTGAGCTTGCGCTCTGCGAGTTTGCGGTCGAGCGAGATCATCGCCAGCTTGATCAGGTCCGCGCCCGTCCCTTGCAGCGGCGTGTTGATGGCCGTGCGCTCGGCAAAGCCACGCTGGTTGGGATTGCGGCTTTCAATGTCGGGGATGGGCCGCATGCGCCCGAACATGGTGCGCACGCTGCCCGCGCGACGCGTCTCGTCGAGAGTTTTCTCGATAAAGGCGCGCACGCCCTGGTAACGCGCGAAATAGCGGTCGATGTAGGCCTTGGCTTCGGCCTGTGGAATTCCCAGTTGCGCGGCCAGCCCGAAGGCTGAAATGCCGTAGACAATGCCGAAGTTAACAGCCTTGGCGCGATTGCGGGTTTCTTTGTCCATTTTGTCGACCGCAACGCCAAAGACTTCGCTGGCGGTGAGGGTATGAATGTCGACGCCTTCAGTATAGGCGCGGGTGAGCAGCGGATCGCCGCTGAAATGCGCCAACAGCCGCAGCTCGATCTGCGAATAGTCGGCCGAAAGCAGCTCGGTTCCGGGCGCGGCAGTAAAGGCAGCCCGAATCTCGCGCCCCAACTCCGTACGAATTGGGATATTTTGCAGATTGGGATTGATGGAGGAGAGTCGGCCGGTGGCCGTTCCCGCTGCCTGAAATGTGGTGTGCACGCGCGACACATCGTCGGCGAGCAGCGGCAACGCGTCAACGTAATTCGATTTCAATTTCGCAAGATGGCGATATTCGAGCACCAGGCGCGGGACTTCGTGCTTCTCGGCCAGGAATTCCAGAACATCCTGCGCGGTAGATACCGATTTGCTTTTGCCGCGGCTGGGCGGGGGCGGCAATGCCAGCTTGGTAAAGAGCACCACGCCGAGCTGTTTGGGCGAGTTGATGTTGAAGCGTTCGCCGGCGAGCTCGAAAATGCGGTCACCCACGCGCGTCAGCTCAGCACCAAGCTGGGCCGACAGGCTGCCGAGCGCAGCTCTGTCAATCCTGACCCCGGCCCGCTCCATGCGATACAGCACAGGCGCCAGCGGCAAGTCGATGTCGACGTAAACGCGGAGCACGCCGGCTTTTTCCGCCTCTTCGCGCAACAGAGGAGCGAGGGCGTGGATGGCTGCAGCCGCCGCGGGCAGGGAATCAGTCGCCATTTGCCCGTGGCGCGCAGCCACGTCGGCCAACGTCTGTGTTGCGTGGGTGGGATTGAGCGCGTAGGAAAGCAACATGGTGTCGTCGATGGCGCCGCGCAGCGTGACACCTTGCTCCCCCAGGACGTGCAGCGCCAGCTTGCCGTCGTGCACGCGCTTGGGCACGGCGGCGTCTTCAAGCAGGGAGCGCAGCTCAGGGGTGAGCGGCAGGCGCAGTGCCCGCGCGGGATCGGCCGAAACGCCCACGGAGAAATGCACTTTCTTTTCGGCAGCCTCGGCCGCATCGAGCAGCGACGGCGCGGCTGACTGCGCATCGGCCTCTCCTTCGTCTTCGACGGGCTCGGCCGCATCGAGCGCCAAGGCAAATCCATGCTGGCGCGCGGCCGCATAAAACGCGGCGGATTGCTCCGGCGTGGGTTCGTCGATCAGTTCGGCTGCGCTTGCGTTCACCACGGGCACCAGCTCGCGCAGCATCGACGTGAACTCAAGCTCAGTAAACAGAGCGCGGCAGGACTCGATGTCGGGCTCCTGCGTTTCCATTGCGCCCAGGTTGAGTGGGAGCGGCACGCGGCAATCGATAGTGACCAGCTCCTTCGACAGCAGCACCGCCCCGCGGTTCTGCTCCAGCGATTCCCGATAAGCCTTGCGCTTGACCTCGGC
>JASHQH010000283.1 GCA_030037635.1 Acidobacteriaceae bacterium | reverse complement strand
GTCGTTATCGTTCCAGCGGGCATCGGGGGTGCCGATCAGTCCGCCAGTGTCTCCGTTATCGGCCAGGATGATGCCGTAATCGCGGAAGGCGGTGATGATGATCGCCGACTGCGGGCTGGTGGCCGCGCACGACGGCGTCGCCACCGAGGCTTTGAGCCGGTAGATTTCGCCCGCCGGGCCGGTATTGGTGCAGCTTGAGGGAGGCGCCGACTGCGAGAGCATGGTCTGGGTGGGAACTCCGCTGCAGGTTCCCGTGCCCGCGGTATCGGTGGCCGGCCAGACCCAATAGTTCAGCATGTGGGTTACGGTGATGCGGATGGGATGCTCCACGACCCCGGTGGGCGCAGAGGGCGTGCCGGTTCCGATCACTTCATCGGCGTTGACGAGCAGCGGCGTAATCGGCAGCCCTGCGGCGTCAGTCGTGCCCTTGTCCTGCGGTGTCATGGCGTCGGAATTGGCGTTGGACCAGAGCGCGTTTGAAGAATCGCTCCAGTCGCCTCCCGCCTCAGGGACTCCCTGCCACATCTCGTAGAGCGCGGGATTGGTTCCACCGCCCGGCTCCGCTTCAACGTACACCAGCACGTGCATGTCGCCACCGATGCCTGACTGATTCTCAGTGCCTTCGATGGGCGCATACGACGGAATGGGGGCGGAGGTGAAGTAGGACTGGTATTCGGTGGTGGCAACCGAGACATCGGGCTGGTTATAGGGAACCTCGATGCCGGGAATGCCGTCGGGCCACGGAGCGTTGCCGGTGCAGCCGAAGAACGCCTTGATGGTTGCGCTCTGATAACCGGAGTAGATGGGCGCAGCCGGCGAAGTGTCCACGGGCAGGTTGGTGGTAGCGGCGTCAACGCGCTGATGGAAGATGGAGGTGGACGGGAAGACGCTGGACATGTAAGCGTTGCTGCCGTTGAGCTCGAAAGTGATGCTCGCCGTTGCGGTCGCGCCGGTTGAGTCGGTTACGGTGATCTGGGGAGTGTAGCAGCCCTGGCCGCCGATGATGGGCGCGGTAATGTCCCCGGTGGATGCATCCAGCGACATGCCTTCAGGCAGGGTAGGATAGCTGTCGCTCGACTTGACCGAGAAGGTGTAGGGCGGAGTTCCTCCGGTGGCGGTGATGGTGCAACCGATATACGCGGTATTCTGCGTTCCGCCGGGGCAGGTGGTCGTGGTGATGGCAAGGTTCGAACTGGACGATCCGATGGTCACTTTGGCCGTTGCCGTTACCGAACCCGCCGCGTCGGTTGCCGTGAGCGTGTAGGTGGTGGTTGCGGTCGGGCTTACCGTTGTAGAGCCGCTCGCCGCAGTGGACGTGAAGGTCCCAGGAGTGATGGCGATGCTGGTCGAGCCGGTGGTCACCCAGATGAGCGTGGTGCTCGATCCCGAGGAGATGGTTGTCGGGCTCGCAGTGAAGGAAGTGATCAGTGGCGCGTTCGATCCGGAGATGGTAACTGTCGCAGTGGCGGTAACCGATCCCGAGGTGTTGGTCGCCGTCAACGTGTAGGTGGTGGTTGTGGTTGGGCTCACGCTGGTTGAGCCGCTGGCAGATGCCGAGGTGAACGAGCCCGGCGTGATGGCCACGCTGGTGGCACCCGTCGTTGCCCAGCTGAGCGTGCTGCTGGAGCCGGAACTAATGCTCGTCGGACTGGCGGTGAACGAGGTGATCACCGGCAGGTTGGAGACGGTGACGGTTACCGTTGCCGTGGTTGAGCCGGCAGTATTGGTCGCGGTAAGGGTGTAGGTAGTGGTTGTGGTCGGGGTCACGCTGGTTGAGCCACTGGCCGATGCCGAGGTGAAGGAGCCCGGCGTGATGGCGACGCTGGTTGCGCCGGTGGTCGACCAGCTTAGAGTGCTGCTTGCACCGGAGCTGATCGTGGCGGGGCTGGCGGTGAAGGAATTAATCACCGGCAAGCTTGCCGCGGAGATGGTCACCGTTGCCGTGGCGGTCACCGATCCGGCGGTGTTGGTGGCTGTCAGGGTGTAGGTAGTGGTGGTGGTTGGACTGACGGTGGTGGAGCCGCTTGCCGCCGCGGAAGTGAAGGACCCAGGCGTGATGGCCACGCTGGTGGCGCCGCTCGTTACCCAGCTCAAGGTGCTGCTGGAGCCTGAAGAGATGCTCGCGGGAGTGGCCGTAAACGAGGTGATGACCGGCATGGCGGTCACGGTCACGGTGACAGTCTCGGAAACCGATCCTGCGGCGTTGGTGGCGGTCAAGGTGTAGGTGGTGGTGGCGGTTGGACTCACCTGTGTCACGCCGCTAGCCGCCGCCGACGTGAAGGATCCCGGCGTAATGGCAACGCTTGTGGCTCCCGTAGTGGACCAACCAAGCGTAGTGCTGCCGCCGGCGCCGATCGTCGTGGGGCTGGCGGAAAAGGAGCTGATGATGGGAAGGGTCAGCACGCTTACAGTCACCGACGCATTCGTCGATCCTGCGGCATTGGTGGCAATCAATGTGTAGGTGGTGTTTGCGGTCGGGCTCACGCTCATGGTTCCGGTGGCGGAGGTAGATGTATAGCTCCCCGGCGCGATGGCCACGCTGGTTGCCCCGGTCACTGACCAGCTGAGGACGCTGCTGGTCCCGGAAACGATGCTGGTGGGGCTGGCGACAAAAGAGTTGATCACGGGGAGATTCCCGGCGCCCGCGGATACAGTTACAGTCGCCGAGGCGGTAGTCGACCCGGAGGTGTTGGTCGCGGTAAGGGTATAAGTTGTTGTCGCGGTGGGATTGACGGTCATTGACCCGCTTGCGCTCTGGGACGCGAACGATCCCGGCGAGATGACGATGCTGTCGGCTCCAGTGGTTACCCAGCTCAGCGTGGCGCTGGCGCCCGTGCCCACAGTTCCCGGGCTGGCGGTAAACGAAGTGATCGCCGGCATGGCCTTCGCATCGGATCCGGCGAAGGTTACCGGTGCAGTGCAGCCGGCCAGTAAGGCGCAGGTAATCGCAATGACGGCGAGCGCGCAGAGTTGTGGCCGCGCAGACTTGAGCATGCGGAAGCCGTACTTCCGCCCGGAAAAATACCGGTCAAAAAAGTTGGAGTCCATAAGTCACCTTTTCCTGCGGAGTGGGGCTCCAAGGTGACTCATCGGGCTTTTCATCTCCCGGTAACACGCGAATGCGCGCTTCCAGGAGGTCCATGGCCTTGATGACCTGATTTTTGAAGCTTAACCCCGCCATTTAAACCCTCGTTGCCACTTCGTCAACTTCGGCGAAGCGGATCAGCGTCCGCCGCTCAGTCTTTTCGTCGAGATCGGCTGGAACGCGCACTTTTGAGGCAATCACCTGCAACTAGCCGCTCTTGCGCGGTGAGAATTTTCCAAGACAGGGAGGACTTCCTTGAAAAGTCAGGAACCCATCGGCAGGAAAGGCGATCGTAGACCGTATCTGCGTGGAGACGCAGATCGGACGGGCCGTCCTCGGCGAAAAACAACGCCGGGCATGCCGTTTTTTCTTACTGTGCGCGCGGCATTTACGTTCGTGTATCCCACAAAAGATGTAGGATCAGCCGCTGCCCCAGGGCAAACAGAGTGAGGCAAGTAGGGAGGATGAAAGCGACGGACCGATTAAGGCAACGAGTTTGTTGTGACTTGAATTTCCGAAACACAAACAACTGCGCCGGACTTTTCGCATCACCAAGCAATATGCACAAGGCCCGTGTGAAATCTCTTAATTGTTAACTGGTAACTATCATACTCCGTCTAGACACAATTCCCTAAGTCGCCGAGGCAATTTCTGTGGAAAAGTCCACTTACTTCTACTTGGGCCCTCAGACGATCCCCTGTTCGCAGAAACGGAGAATCTGACCGCGTATGATGCGCATGGGTGCGCAGGGGTTGGATGCTATTTTTTGAGATGGTTTCAAGGCTCGGCATCGCGCGTTGATTGGTGTGACAGTGCGCCGAGCCCGAGATACACATGCGGTACCCAAGGCGCATGATGTAACTAATACCGGAGTAATTGATTGAATAGGTTAATTGATTGAATACCCTGATAAGTTCCGACGGCCTTCAGCGAGATCGTGGATCATCAGCGCACAATTCCGGTTGCGGGGAACTCATCCCACCGAGCGGCGGGATGAGCCCCTTTGGGCGAGCGATTTTTGCCCGCCGGGTTGAGGGTGAGGATGCGAGTCCGGGATGGTGCGATGTCGCCATCCCGGATTTACGCCTTACTTCACCTGTTGACTATCGCTGCTCGTCATCTCGCTCGACACGTTCACGGGCTCGAAGTCGCTCAGGGTCAGGCTTTCCAGGCACTGCAGGTCGTTATCGTTCCAGCGGGCATCGGGGGTGCCGATCAGTCCGCCAGTGTCTCCGTTATCGGCCAGGATGATGCCGTAATCGCGG
>JASHQH010000282.1 GCA_030037635.1 Acidobacteriaceae bacterium | reverse complement strand
GTTCGAATCCCTCCCTCTCCGCCAGCAAGTGCGCACTCGTCTGCGATCCTCGTCCTTCCGAGAAAATCCGCAAACTCTCCCGCGCATTCCGCAAAGTTTTTCGCATGCCAGGGTAATTGCGTTCCGTTTCGCGGCCGCAGGAATCGAATGTCAGTCACCTCACACGGTTTTATCGCCGGCGCAAGCTCGGTCTCATTCTGCTTTGGCAAAATTTAATAGCTGAATTCAGCCAATTGCCTTGACAGCCCATCTTTCCTTTCAATAGTTTGTAGTCACAGGTTCCCCGCGAGACTTTCTCCCCATGAGGGCTGGCGTCTTCGTCCACTTGTGCGGCATGAATAGTCCGGAAGTCTGTGCCATTCCCCCAAATGGCAATTTGAATCTCTGACTCGGCCATCTCTTTTAAGAATTTGCCGGGCAGCAGGGCCACTACCTGTTTTGCTTGGGAAGATTTCGCGCCCAATCCTGACTCTCCCGTTCTTCTAAGTAAATTTACGAGTAACTTAGCTTCCCGGAGATCGCAATCATGACCAAGCAGTCCGCTGGTTCTGGCTCCAGAGTGTGCTTCGTTTGCCTTCCTTCTTCTTTCCAGGTTTTCAACAACCAGCACATCAGGTCATGGCGCGAGGCCCCCAGGCGAAGTGTCTCGCGAGCACGGGGCGTTGCCGCTTTTGCAGCGGCGCTGCTGCTTGCAGGCGCCATGGGCGCTTCCGCGCAGGTGCAGCTCGCGCCCATCACGGCGGGCGTCGTCTGGGGGCAAGGCGGCAGCTTCACAACTGATGCACACAACGTGATCAGCCCCAACAATTTGGCATTCCCGGACGGGCTGGTCCTCGACAGCAACGGCAATCTCTACGTGGCCGACGGCGCAAACAATCGCGTGCTCTTCTTTCCGCGCGGCAGCACCACCGCCACGCTCATCTATGGGCAGAACGGCAGCTACACCACCAATTACGTCAACGCAGGCGGACTTAGCGCCACCAGTCTGTGGAGCCCCGTTGGGCTTGCCTTGGACAACGCCGGCAATCTCTATGTAGCCGACATCGACAACTTTCGCGTGCTGTTCTTCCCCGCCGGCAGTACCACTGCCACGCGGGTTTACGGACAGGGCGGCAGCTTCAGCAGCGCCATTCAGAACAACGGCGGACCCAGCGCCAACAGCCTCAACTATGCTGGCGCTGTCGCTGTAGACAGCAGCGGCAATCTCTACGTGGCCGATGGCGGGAACAACCGCGTCCTGTTTTACTCGGCAGGCAACACCACCGCGACTCGGGTTTACGGGCAGGGTGGAAGCTTCACCAGCAACTCCGCGAACAATGGCGGCGTCAGCGCCGCCAGTTTGGATCAGCCGTCCGGATTGGCCCTGGACAGCAACGGCAATCTCTACGTGGCCGACACAGGTAACAACCGGGTGTTGTTCTATCAGTCCGGCAGCACCACAGCCACGCAAGTCTACGGACAGGGTGGAAGCTTCACCTCCAACGCGAACAACGCCGCCAGCGCCAGCAGCCTGAACCAACCGACCAATCTCGCGCTAGATGGCGCTGGCGATCTCTACGTTACCGACGGCTCCAACAACCGCACGTTGTTCTACCCCTCCGGCAGCACCACGGCCACGCGGGTTTACGGCCAAGGTGGCAACTTCAGCAGCAACACCGTGAACAATGGCGGCATCAGCGCCAACAGCTTATCGGCTCCATCTTCGATCGCTTTGGACTCCAGCGGCAATGTCTACGTGGCCGACTCCAGCAACAATCGTGTGCTCGAATATGGGCCTTTCGGCGACTTTAACGTCTGTCCTTCTGGCCAGAGCACCCCTGCGCCCTGCAGCGGCACTTTCACTTTGAGCTACTACGCTGCGGCAGACACCACGTTCGAGACGCCCCAGGTGGTCACGCAAGGCGCAACCGGCCTCGACTTTCAGGACGCGGGCGGTGACACCTGCACCGGAAGTGTGTCAGCAGGGAACACCTGCACGGTGAATGTCACCTTCGCCCCGCAGGTGCCCGGATTGCGCACGGGCGCGGTGCAGCTCTCCGCCAACGTCAGTGGTTCTATCGCCCTTGTCGCCTCTACGCCGATCTACGGCGTCGGCGGGGCGCCTCTGGCGTCGTTCAGCCCGATAACGACGTCAGTCCAGAGCACCGGGAGCCAGACCTTGTTGTCGCCGGAGGGAGTGGCGGTGGATGCAGCGGGCGATCTGTTTATCGCCAACTCCGGCGACAATGATGTGGTGAAGGTGGCAGCGGACGGCACCGTAACCACCTTGCCGGCCGGGTTCGGAGGGGACTATCCGCTGAACTTTCCGGAGAGCGTGGCCGTGGATGGGGGCGGGGACGTGTTCATCGGCCTGTACGGGCCATATGTAGTTGAGGTTCCGGCCGGCTGCACTCAGCAGTCGTGTGTGACTGGCCTGGGTGAAGGGTCCCTTGCAGAGGCGACGGCGGTAGCCGTCGATGCCGCGGGCGACCTTTTCGTCGGCGATCAGACCCAGCAAAGGGTCGTAGAGTTTCCGGCCAGCAACCCAGGATCGATGTCCGTTGTCTACCACCCGGGCGGGGAGACGCATTTCGAACCAACTGGGCTGGCGGTGGATCTTGCGGGCGATGTATACGTGGCCGACTTCGGCGATAAAGAGGTGCTGGAGATCCCGGCGGGCGAGAGCACGCCCACCGTGGTGGGCAGCGGCTGGATCAGCCCGGAAGGCGTGGCACTGGATGCTGCCGGCGATCTCTATGTCGCAGATTTCGGTCTGCAGGAGATCGTGGAGATTCCGACCGGCTGCACAAGCAGCGCCTGCCAGATCATCGTGGCAACCGCGAACGAACTCTCGCTGGGCGGCGGGTCGGGGTCGGGCAGCAACTTTCAGCCTTATGGCGTGGCGGTCGATTCCAAGGGAGACGTCTATATCGCCGACCTTGGCCTCAACAGGGTGGACACGATCCTCCAGCAATCCGTCGGCCTGACCTTTTCTGAGTCCTCCGTGGGCTACATCAGCGCCGGCGGTCCAGAATCCATCATCCTGCAAAATATCGGCAACCAGGCACTGACCGCGACCTACCCATCGCCGGTCATTACCAATCCCTCTTTCTACAAGGTGGCCGGCTCCGGCACGCCGACCGATTGCACCACGAGCTTCTCGCTCGCGGCCGGCGCGGACTGCAATGTAAGCATCGACTTCGATCCTCTGACGAGCGGCTTAGAGACCGGCAACAATCCTTTCACGGTCACCGGCTACGCCGTATTTGACGACTACTCTCTCAATAGCACTTCTGCTCAAGTGGTCAGCCTCACGGGCACGAGTCTGGCGTACGGGACCGAATATTCGCTCACGGTGACGGAAGGCGGCGCGGGCAGCGGCTCGGTAACGGACAACATAAGCGCGATCAATTGCACCGAATCGAGCGGCAGTGTCACGGGAACGTGTTCGGGCAGTTATGAGGCCGGAGTGCAGGTCACGCTGACCGCAAGCGCGGCGAACGGATCGACATTCGTCGGCTGGGGCGGCGGCGCGTGCGCCAGCAACCAAAATAGCCCTACCTGCACCGTGACCATGAGCCAGGCGCTGAATGTGAGCGCGAGTTTCGCTCCCGGAGACTTCGCCACCGCCAACGTGTGCCCCGGAGGATCCGGGAGCGGCTGCAGCAACACGATGACGGTGACCTTCACGCCCACGGCGAATGTGGCAAGTGCGACAGTCCAGGTGGTGACGCAAGGCATCGTCGGTCCCGACTTCTCACTGAGCAGCACGACATGCGGCAGCAGCATCCCCGCAAACAGTTCCTGCACAGCAACCATCACTTTCACTCCGCAAGCGCCCGGGTTGCGTACGGGCGCGGCGGAACTGAGCGGCAACTACCTTGGCGCCATCGGCCTCGTAGCCTCCATTCCCATCTACGGCGTCGGCCAGGCGCCGGAGATTTCCTTTGGGCCAGCCGTAACAGCGATTCCCGTCCCCTCCAACCCTCCGACCATCGATTTCAGCAGCCAGGTCACTCTGCCGGAGAATGTGAGCAGCGCCTCCGGCATGACGACCGATGCGGCGGGCAATCTCTACTACGTGAACGGCACAAGCCTGATGAAGCTCGCGCCGCCGTACACCGGCACTCCAACCACAGTGGCCACTGGTTTCAGCACTGCGGAAGGTGTCGCGATCGATGGAGCCGGCAATTTCTATGTCGTGGATCCCGGGCTTCACGAGGTCATCAAGGTTCAAGCCAATTGCAGCAGCAACTGCCAGTCTACGTTTTACAGCGGACCGGAACCAAGCGGCGTAGCTGTGGACGGGCAGGGCGACGTCTTTGTTGCCGATGCCAACTATTACGGCGAGGGCGGCGGCGACGGCGTGGTGCTCGAGTATGCGGCTGGCGGAGGTGGATCGACCCAGGTGTACAACCCATCCAGTGGTGGTGCTACGCCGGGAGGTTTGGCAGCGGATGCGGCGGGCGATCTCTTCATCGCAGATAACGGCCTCCAACATGTGGTGGAAGTTCCAGTGGGCTGCACCGTGGTCAGCAACAACTGCACGAAGCTAATCGGCAGCGGGTGGTCGAACCCGCTCGACGTGGCGGTGGATGCCGCGGGCGATGTGCTAGTAGCAGACAACACTTTTGCGATCGATGGCTGGCCCGGCGCCGGCGCCGTGGAGGAGGTTCCAGCAGGCTGCACCAGCAGCAACTGCCAATTCCTGGTCTTCTCCGCAGGGGCGCCTGACCCGGGCGAATTGGCTCTCACTTCGACAGGGCAGCTTTTCGTAGCCACAGATGGCCCGGTTTTCGAGATCAATCTGTCTCAGCCGCCGGCGGTGCTGAACTTTGGCACCACTACAGTAGCCGGCACCATCAGCAGTCCGATGCCTCTCACGCTCCAGAACATCGGCAACCAGGCATTAAGCGTGCAAGAGTTGACACTCCCCTCTTCGCCCTATCCATTCGACCAGGTTTTCAGCGGCAATGACCAGCCTGCCGACTGCAATGCCAGCGGCAACTTCTCGCTGACGGCGGGCCAGGCCTGCACCGTGAGCATCAGCTTCGAACCGCCGCCGGCCTCAGTGCAGGAGGATTATTTCGGCGGCTATTTAACCCTTACCAGCGACACACTGAATACCAACTACTCGCCCTATCAGCAAACTGAACTCGTCGGCGACGCGCAGCCGACTGGGAGCGGCAACAACACGTTGAATGTGACCTTCACGGCCGAAGGCAGCGGCACGGTGATCGACAACCTCAGCACGCCCATCACCGATTGCGTTGAAACCAACAACGCCGCCTCCGGAGCCTGCTCCGAAAGCTATAGCACCAGCTATACAACCGTGACGCTGACAGCGACGGCATCTGCAGGGTCGATCTTTGTGGGCTGGGGCGGAGCCTGCTCGAGCGCAGGAACCAACGCGCAGTGCGTCGTAACCATGACCTCAACGACCAACGTGTCTGCGGCTTTCTCGCCCCAGGCCCTCGGCAGCGTCAACGTCTGCGCGGGTGGAGTGAACGCGGGATGCACCGCCAGAACCTTCGCGGTCACGCTCAATGTGCCGACCAGTAGCACGGTCTCCACAGTCAACGTGGTGACGCAGGGACAAACCGGCCTCGACTTCACGCCGGGCCCAGGCAGCAGCTGCCCGGGCTTTACCGGCCCCGGCACTTGCATCGAAAACGTCGACTTCGCTCCGATTGCGCCGGGATTGCGCATGGGTGCGGTGCAACTTCTCGACTCAGGCGGCACTGTACTGGTGACCCAGCTGATTTCAGGCGTCGGCCAGGGACCGGAGACTGCATTCACTCCAGCCACGCAGACCACAGAGCCTCTCGCCAATGTCAATTACCCCGTGGGTGTAGCGCTTGATGGAGCGGGCGATCTCTACATCGCGAATTACGGTGTCGATCCTTCCCCTCCGGGCTTTGTTGATATGATCACGCCCGGCGGCGTCGAGTCGCAGGTGTTAACCTCGTACACTTCCGCAATAACAAGTGTTTGCGGCTCTGGGCTACCCACACAACCAATCGGAATCGCGGTGGACGGGGCGGGTGATCTCTTTATCTCGGACCTCGAACTCACGTGCGCCGTAAAGGTGACCCCCGGCGGCGTCCAGTCACCTGTGGGCAGCGGACTAAGCTTCGCGACCGACATCGCACTCGATGGGGCTGGCGATGCCTTCATCGCGGACCAGTACAACAAACGAGTCGTAGAGGTAACGCCCTCCGGTGTTCAAACAACGGTTCCCTTCAGCGGCCTGCAGATACCGTGGGGCGTTGCGGTGGATGCGGCGGGCGATGTATTCGTCACCGACGGCGATGAATTGGCGACGCCTGCGGTTCCGTCCAGGGTGGTGGAATATTCTGCCGGCGGAAACCAAAGCACGATACCCGTCACTGGGCTCAGCCGAGGGTACCACCTTGCGGTGGACGCGGCCGGCGATCTCTTCATTGCGGATTTCGGGAATGGAGACGTTGTGGAGTATTCCGCTGCCGGCGTGCAGAGCACCGTGGGCACCGGACTGGGTAACCCGAGCGGCGTGACCGTGGATTGGGAGGGCGATGTCTTCATCGGCGACCAGGGCAATCAGCAGGTCTATGAGGTCAGCCGCTCGCAACCGGAATTGTGGAACTTTGGCTCGGTCAATGTGAACGGCAGAAGCAACGATGTCGGATATTCGATTCAGAATATCGGCAACCAGAATCTGATCGGCACGGTCGGGTCGGCATCGGCGAACTTTGGCGTCGATTTAATCAACTCCACTTGCACAAGCACGAGCGGGATCGACTTAACTCCGGGCTCTACGTGCATCGTAGGCGTTTACGCCCAGCCGACGGTTTCAGGCGTGGACAACGGCTCAGTACCGCTCAGCGACAACTCTTTGAACGGCTCTCCGACACTGCAATTCATTAGTCTCACCGTCAACGGCGTGGCAACAGGGCCCTCCTCCTACATGCTCACCGTGACAGAAAACGGCACCGGTTCCGGCTCCGTCACAGAGACCGACGGATTGGGTCCCATCAGTTGCCTTGAGACCAACGGCGGCGGCGGCACGGGAACCTGCTCCGCTACATATCCGACGTCAGACACAAACGTGGCACTGCAGGAGGCAGCGGCCCCGGGCTCGACATTCATCGGCTGGGGCGGAGCCTGCTCGGGAATTTACTATTACTGCACCGTGCCGCTTTCCGCGGTTACCAGTGTCACGGCGACCTTTGTGCAGGGAGACTTCGGCGCTGTCAGTATCTGCCAGCCCGGAGGCGCTTCGCCATGCACCCCCACCATTCTCGGCGTGACGTTTAACGTTCCGGCCGGCACGACCATCGGCGGGGTCCAGGTGGTGACGCAGGGCGCCACCGGCCTCGACTTCCAGCTGGGCAGCGGCAGCACCTGCACAGGCGACTTCACCACCGCAGGCACCTGCACCGTGAACGTGAACTTCACTCCGCTCGCGCCCGGATTGCGCATGGGCGCGGTGGAACTCTACGACGAAAATGGCAACCTGATCGCATCCACGCTAGTTTCCGGCGTGGGCCAGGCGCCGGAGATTGCCTTTGAACCTGCTGCGCAGGCCACGGTAGGCAGCGGACTGGCTAACCCCTACGGTGTCGCCGTGGATGCAGCGGGTGACGTTTTCATCGGTGATTACGGCAACCAGCGGGCGGTGAAGATACCGGCCGGCGGCGGCTCACAGACCACCATCGCGAGCGGACTGAATTACCCGGAAGGTGTCGCGGTGGATGGCGCGGGCAATGTCTACATCGCCGACAGCGACAACAGCCGTGTGCTGGTGGTCCCGCCAGGCGGTGGCCCCCAGACCACGGTGGGCAGCGGACTGAATCACCCCTCCGGCGTGGCGGTGGACGGGATGGGCGATGTCTTTATCGCGGATTACCTGAATAACCGCGTTGTGGAGGTTCCGGCAGGGGGCGGCGCCCAGACCACGGTAGGCAGCGGGCTGAGCCAACCGCAGGGCGTGGCGGTGGACGGACTGGGCAATGTCTACATCACTGACTCCGGGCACAACCAGGCGGTGAAGGTGACAGCAAGCGGCGTCCAGACCACGCTGCCAGTCAGTGGGCTGAGTGACCCCGTCTCTATCGCGGTGGACGCAGCGGGCGACGTCATCATCGGAAATTACAACAACAATATCGTGGTGGAGCTTACGGCCGGTGGCGTCCAGACGACCGTGCCGGCCACCGGGCTGAATGCCAATATTCTTGGCGTGGCGGTGGATGGAGCGGGCGATATCTTCATCGCGGATTTCGATAACAACCGGGTGGTGGAGATGAACCGCTCGATCCCGCCCTCGTTCAGCTTTGCCACCACCAATCTGGGCAGCACAAGCAGCGACAGCCCGCAAACGGTCGCGATCCAGAACGTCGGCAACCTGACTCTGGCGGGCACAGTAAGCCCCACTTCAACCACGAGCTTCGCCGAGGATCCCAGTTCGACCTGCCCCAGTTCCTTCTCGCTGGCTCCGGGCGCAATTTGCAGTGAAGGCTTCGACTTTACGCCCCAGACTTCCGGCATTCTCACAGATGCGGCGAGTTTCAGCGACAACACGCTGAACCTTGCTTCTTCAGTTGCCTTGCAGACCGTCACTCTCGGCGGCATCGGCAGCTTGAACGGCGCCACAGGCACCGTCGTGCCCAACGTGGTGGGAATGACCCCAGCAGCGGCGGCGACAGCCTTGGCTGACGCAGGCCTGACGCTGGGAACTTCGACCAGCGGATATAGCAGCAGCGAGCCGGCGGGTACCGTAAGCGGCGAAAACCCGGCCGCCGGAACATCGGTGAGCCTCCAAAGCGCGGTCAATCTCTTCATTGCAACCGGCCAGGCGCCACCGCCTTCGCCCAACCCGCTCACTTTCGAGAATAACTATTTCGTGACCGGCGACTATGCCACGGCGGGAGTGACTTTAAACGGCGCCCCCGTCACCAACGGCCTGGCCACTGGAACCATCAAGATTAGCGATCTCACTACCTGCGGCTGCAGCCAGGGTGTTCCCGACGGAGTCGACGTTATCGATGCGTTCCTGTACTGGACAACAGTTGAAAATACAGCCACGCCTTCAGGCGCCACGGGAACCTTCGTGCCTGCCGGAAGTCCAGCGGGATTCGCGGGCTTTTCCATCACCGGACAGCAGATCGGAAGCGACGTGCCCAGCTATAGCGACGGCACCAACAGCGGCACGTTGCGCGTATATCGAGCCGACGTCGCCGGCTATCTCCAGGCCCCGTCAAGTTTCAACGGAGAGCTCCTCGCCTCCGGTGCGTTCTCGGTCTCTCTGCCCGACGTCAACATAGCCAGCGGACAACTCACCGTCACCGAAGGCGCCAGCATGGTGGTCCTCTACCGCGCTCTGGTCGCCCCCGGAAACCCAAACGCTACAAGCCTGCCGCTGAAGTCGGTGGTAATTTACGACGGTTCGGTCGTACCCGCCGCCGCTACCTCTCAAAATATCCAGGGATTCTATGACGCAGTTGCCGGAAACGGAGAGCTCACGACTTTCTCCACCGCCGGTGGCAGTTGGAGCAACAGCGTCAGCACACTTTCGCTTGGAGCAGACGCGAGCAGTACCAGCACCACGCTGGGTTCGGGCAACGCCTACGCCGCGGTCATCTTCTCCACGCCCGTGACCAATAGCGATAACGACGGCATTCTGGACGCCTGGAAGAACGGCCCGCCCCCGGGCGATTTCTTCGCCGGCGAGCCGGGTTATTACGACGTCAAGACCCAATCGTTTGTGCCGCTGCCGGGCGCGAAACACAACGAGAAGGACCTCTTCGTTCAGCTCGACTACATGTGCGGCAATGTGCTCTCGAACGGCGAGTGTGATCCAACTCAGGAGAATCTGTTCCCCTCGCCGGACTCCAATGGCCAGGATCCGCTGGCCATGGTGGAGCAGGCTTTCGCCCAAACGACAGCGACATTATCGAATCCCAATGGAATCGTGCTCCATCTCGAAGTTGGTAACGCTGTGCCCGAAACCGCCTGCACCGATGACACTTCCGCCTCTCCGCCGCAACTGTGCCAGTTCCCCGGCGAGCCGGGAGTTGTCGGCTGGAAGAACAGCGTGGAATTCTCCAAGCTATGGCCGCGCAACTTTGCTTCCTGCGCTGCCGGCGGCGATTGCACAGCTCGCTTCCCCTACGGACAGAAAGACAGCTATCACTACGTTCTGTTCGGCCACTCCCTGGCCATTCCGGCCTGGAACTCGCGTTTCGGATCGTTGACGGCAATTTCGGTTGCCAGCGGTGTAACCACCATCACCACCACCGATCGCGGCACCGGAATTAACGAGTGCCCGAGCCGCATTACCATCTCCGGCGTGCTCAGCAACCCGAGCCTCAACGGCGTGTACAACACCTCGTCGTGTCCCGACACGCAGACAATTATCGTGGCCACTCCGGGTGTGCCCAACTGGACCTATAGCTACGCCGCCAACACGCCGCCCGAGCCGGAGATCGGCATCACTTCCGGCACGGTAACCAGCATCTCCGGCTACTCCGATCTGGGCGGAGCCGATTCAGCCGTCACTCTGGCTCTTTGGGAGACCGATCCAGCTCAGAATATGAGCGAGCGCGCCCAGGTCATCGCCGGCACGCTGTTCCACGAGATCGGCCATACCCTTGGCCTGAGCCACGGCGGGCTCTATTTCCAGGGCGGGGCGGGCAGTTACATTCCCACCTTCGACATCAATTGCAAGCCCAATTTTCAGAGCTCGATGAACTACCTGTTCCAGCTCGATGGCGTGGGCCCGAACGCAGCCGTCGCCTACTCCAACCAGATGCTCGAAACCCTCCAAGAGACTTCTCTGCAATCGATCGGCGACCTTGAGGACGTCAACAGCAACTTTGCCACTTATTCCACCTCCGCGTGGTACGCACCGGCCGCCCCAGCGAATTCGACCGAAAGTGCAGCCACCCTTCATTGTGACGGCACCCCGCTCAACGCGCCGGGCAACTCGGACGAAACGGGCTACCTTGTGCAGGGCTCGGTTGCGCCCGTCACTCCAGCGTGGGCCGATGGCCAGGACATTACCTTCGATGGCCAGCTACCCGGATCGACAGGCTTGACGGGTTTGCCTGGATACAACGACTGGACCAACATCGATCTGCGCCAGGTGGGCGCCACCGGTGGCGAGTTCGCCTCTCTGGCCAGTGTGGTTTCGTTCGGTAATGCCACAGCGCCGCTGAACGTTGCCGCGGGCGGAAGTGTGTCTGTGGGTGCCGGCGGTACCGTGACCGTGGCCAGTGGCGGCACTGTGACTCTGAACAGCGGCGGAAGCGTAACCGTTGGCAGCGGCGCCGTAATAACCAACAGCAGCTCCATCGTCTTCGGCACCGGAGGCACCATAACGCTTAGCGCCACCGGCTCCATCTCACCTGGCACCAACGGCACAATCGGATTCCCCAACGGCGGCATGCTGACCCTCAGTAGTACCGGTACCATCACCCTGACCGGCGGCGGAACTGTGACGCTGGCCGGACCGGTCAACGTGACGCTGAGCCAGGGCGGCACCCTCTCTGTTGACATCGGCTCAGTCACGATTCCATCAACTGGTGGCACCTACAACATCGACAGCAATGGCGCTACCATCACGCTCTTGAGCGGCGAATCTGTAACCCTCAACGGCGGCGGCGCTGCAACGCTCGGCGGTGGCGGAGCTGTCACTCTCGGCGGCGGAGCTGTCACTCTCGGCGGCGGCGGCGCAGCCACCCTCGGTGCCGGCGGAGCTGTCACCCTCGGCGGAGGCGGAGCTGTCACGCTGGGCGGAGGCGGAGCTATCACCCTCGGCGCTGGCGGAACTGTAACTCTCAGCGGAGGCGGAGCTGTCACCCTCGGCGGAGGCGGAGCTGTCACCCTCGGCGGAGGCGGAGCTGTCACTCTCGGCGGCGGCGGCGCCATCACCCTGGGCGCTGGGGGCGCTGCAACCCTGGGCGCCGGTGGAACGGTCACTGTGGGGGCAGGTGGGTCGATCACCCTTCCCGCCGGTGGCGCCGTCACTCTGGGCGGCGGCGGGGTCGGCACCATTTCCGTCGGCGGCGCCTCAACAGGAACGTGTTCCGCCAGTTGCACTCTCCCTGCCGGCGGAACCCTCACTCTGACCGGCGGCGGAACGGTCACTTTGACCGCCGGCGGCGCTGTCACGTTGGGTGGCGGCGGCGCCGTGACGTTGGGCGGCGGCGGAGCTGTCACATTGGGCGGCGGTGGCGCTGCCACGCTGGGCGGCGGCGGCGCTGCTACCCTGGGTGGCGGCGGTGCGGTCACCACCGAGATGGATTACGACACCGCCAACTCGGTCGTTCGTCCGCCGGAGTTCCCGACTTATACGGCCAATTCTGGCTACATCCTGGTCAGTTGGATGGCGCCGGCTTTCGGCGTGGTGCAGAGCTACACGATCTCACGCGAGGTCACCGATTCCAACGGCAATGTGCTGGCGGGACCCACGGTAATCGGCACCGTCGCAGGCTCGAACGGAAATCCGCCGGGGACAACATATCAAGACTACGGTGCTCCTACTCTTGAAAACGGCGAGCAGCTTGTCTACACCATCGCCACCACGCTGGTTCCTGACTCCAGCGGTTCTCAACGGTCGAGCGCTCCCTCGCCGCCGGCCGTGGTTACGATGAACCAGACCATCGTTCTCGGTGCATTGCAGAGTTCGTATGCGATCACCGACTCACCCGTCACGGTCACCGCGACAGCCGAAACCAACAATTCCGCGAATATGCAGCTCGTGAGCTTCAGCGCATCGGGATCTTGCACCGTCGGAAGCTCGACGATTGCAAGTGGCGTTTCCTCGGCCAGTGTGACTCTTACTGGCACCGGGAGCTGCACCATTACTGCGTCGCAGGCGGGCAACATCACCACCGCGCAATCAGGCCAGACCGAATACAATGCGGCCACTCCTGCGTCCGCGACATTTGCTATCACACTTCAGAGTTCGAGTACGACACCGCAAGTGATCAACTTCCCGGCGCTGCCGAATGTGCAGTATGGAAAGATGTTCACTCCGGCCGCGACCGACAACAGCGGGCTTGCGATTACTTACCAAACGAGTGGACCCTGCAATCCTAACGGTACAATCAGCGGCATCGGCACCTGCGTGGTTACGGCTACGGCGCCAGTCGGCACGGTAAACAACATCACCTATAACTCGGCCTCGGCGATGCAGTCGTTCACCATTCAACCTGCGGTCCTCACCGTTACAGCAGGAAATCTCACCACCCCCTACGGCCAGATCCCGACGTTGACAACCGACTACACCATCACCGGCTTCGTCAACGGACAGTCCTCTTCGATATTGAATGGGGCCGCCCCGGCGCTCTCCACCACGGCTACTACTACCAGTCCTGCCGCGATTTATCCCATCAACGTAGCAATGGGCACGTTGCCCGCAACCAATTTCAATTACGTCTTCGCCCTGGTGCCCGGCACGTTGACCATTACTTCTACCGCACCGACGGTCAGCTGGAGCACTCCGCCGCCGGCATCGGCAGCCTACGGCTCGAGCTTCACCGTGGTGGCTACCACCAACTCGGGCGGCGCCATCACCTACAGCACCTCCGGCGGCTGCACCAACGCCTTGGGTGTGGTCACCATGACCAGCAGCACCACGGCCTGCCTGGTTTCGGCCACCGCGGCAGCGACTGCGGACTATACCTCCGGTTCGGTCGGTCCGACATCCGTGGCCGCGCTCCCCGGCCCGGTGATCACCGTCTCTCCGTCGGCCATCAACTTCGGCTCGGTGAACCTGGACAGCATCTCGGTCCAAACCGTCACAGTCACCAACACCGGGACAGCCGCGGCAACCATCAGCACCCCAATCATTTCCATCCTGAAGGCGGGGAACGCCGACGAATATGTGATCGTCAGCCTTTGCCCGTCGTCGTTGGCTACCGGCAAATCGTGCACCATTGCAGTCTCCTTCGTCGCGGGCGCGTACTACAACACGCCGCAAACCGCAACCCTCGAAGTGATGGATAATGCGCCGGGTAGTCCGCAGCCGGTCTCGCTGACGGCTACCGTCCTCGAGCCGCAGGCGATTACCTTCACCACCAACCCACCGGGCAGCGCCGTCTACAACAGCAGCTTCTCGGTCGCAGCTTCAGGCGGCGGCAGCGGGAACCCCGTCACCTTCACCAGCTCCGGAGCCTGCAGCAACGTCGGCGCATCCTATACCATGACCAGCGGCACGGGAACCTGCTCGGTGATCGCCAATCAGGCAGGCAACTCCACCTACTCAGCGGCGCCGCAGGTTACCAAAACCGTAACCGCAACTCTGGCTGCACAGACCATCACCTTCAGCAGCGGTCCTCCGGCGACAGCCGCCTACGGGACCAGCTTCACAGTCACGGCTTCGGCCTCGAGCGAGCTCCCGGTCAGCTACACCAGCTCCGGCTCGTGCACGAATTCCGGCGCAACCTATACCGTCACCAAGGGCTCCGGAACCTGCTCGGTGATCGCCAACCAGGCAGGCAACTCTGATTACTCTGCGGCGCCGCAAGTCACCAGGACTGCAACGGCGACTGTGGCTACGCAGACAATCTCCTTCACCACTCCGCCGCCGGGGTTGGCAGGTTACAAGACCAGCTTCACGGTAGCCGCTTCGGCCTCCAGCGGGCTCGCGGTCAGCTACACCAGTTCCGGGTCGTGCAGCAACAGCGGCGCGACTTACACTATGACCAAGAGCTCCGGAAGCTGCTCGGTGATCGTCAGCCAGGCAGGCAACTCCAACTACTCCGCAGCACCGCAGCTTTCCCAGAGCGTAACCGCGACTCTGGCGGCTCAGACCATCACCATCACCGGCGCTCCGGCGACGGCGGCCTACAAAACCAGCTTCAAGGTAACGGCTACAGGCGGCGGCAGCGGGAACGCGGTCACGTTCACAAGCTCGGGGTCGTGCAGCAATTCCGGCGCGACTTATACCATGACCAGCGGCACGGGAACCTGCTCGGTGATTGCCAACCAGGCAGGCACCACAAACGAATACTCGGCGGCGCCGGAAGTTACGCAGACGGTAACCGCGGTTTACTCGACGGCGACACTCACAAGCAGCTCCGGTTCGAGCAGCATCAATTTCGGGGTGGTAGCCAAGAACAGCAGCTCCACCCAAACTGCCACTCTCACCAACACCGGAACCACGCCCTTGGTCATCAGTAGCATCGCCTTCACGGGCACAAACCCCAGCGAGTTTACGCAAACCAACACCTGCCCGAGTTCGTCAAGTTCGCTCGCGGCGGGAAGCAAGTGCACCATCTCGGTTACATTCAAGTCCAGCGGCACGGCGGCCTCGGCCAACCTGGTTGTCACCGACAACACCTCGGCCGGCACGCAGACGGTCACGCTCTCAGGAAGTTGAAGTGACGATTGAATCGGCTTTGTCATCCTGAGCGGAGCGCCTCTGGGGCCCCATGATTGCTGCGCAATCATGGGGTAAGCGGTGCGAAGGATTTGTGGCTGTCTTTCAATCAACACGGCGCCGCCGAATCCCTGAGGTCACTGCAACAACTCCGGAATTGCCGTAGCACCGCCGCCGGGCCTCAATGAGGTGATTGGCCCACGCGCTTCCGGGCATCGGCCGCCAGCGAATCCTCCTGCGACTGTCCGCGAATGCTCAGGTAGGTCTTGTAAAAATCTGCGAATCCGTCGCTCTTCATGCCTTCCCGCACGCGCCCTTCGTCGTAATACACCGGCGGAAGATAGGCATATGTCGGCACGTTATCGTCAAACAGTTCGATCGCTTCGCCGCGCCGTTTGATGCACTCATCGAACTCCGAATCAGCCTCGGTGAACGCTCCCGCCTCAAGGTAAACCCGCCCCAGATCGAGGCGCCCAATCCAGGTGTCCAGCAGGTTGTTCGCGGCTCTGATCTGCCGGACTGCTTCATTCGTGTCTTTGCGCTTCAGCGCCATCAACCCCACAATGATCTTGCCGTAAGCTTGTGACTCGCCCGACAGGTCTGCAGACAGGCTCGCCCCCAGCCTTTGCGCTTTCGCAGTCTCTCCAGCCTCCACATAGGTCCGCGCTGCCAGAAACTCAATCGAGGGAATCTGGCTGTTGGCCAGCGCCTTGTCTGTATCCGCGATCGCCTCCGCACGCTTCCCTTCGATCTCCTCGATGTTTCCCAGCGCCTCATACTTTCTGGCTGCGCTGTCGGTCATTTTCCCCGCCATATCCGCGGCCGCCCCTTGTGCCAGGATGCGCGCTGCGTCGGCATACTTCCCCTGATAGGCCGCAAGGTCTGCCAGCGCAACGGTTGCGGTCGACGTCGCCTGCGGGCCAAAAGTCTCAAGCTTGTGGTACGAATCGGCCGCCTGGTCGACTTCTCCCTCCCCAAGCTGCGCTTCGCCAAGATTCAGGTATGCCTGCACGGCCGAGGGATTGATCGAGAGTGCGGTACGAGACTCTTTTTCGCTCGCGGCGAAATCTCCCGCAAAGGCGCTCATGTAGGCCAGGGTCAGCCGCGGCCCCACCGCTTTGGGCACAATCTGAACTGCGCGTTGCGCCGCCTCCAGCGCTTTGGGCGCGTTGCGCAGCTGCGCATAGCAGAACGAAAGATTATTCTGGCCCACGCGATCGGCCGGGTAGTGCGTCACCAACTGCGTGTATTCCTGAACGCAATCCTGCCAGTCGCTAATCGTGCGATAGTACAATCCGCGGTCGCGATAGCGTTCCCGGTCGGTCATGTTGTCCTCGTATTGCATCGCCAGCTTCATGTACTTCACGGCTTCTTCGGGTCTGCCCAGGTTCTCGTCCATGGCCGCCATGCCGGTATACGCCCACGTAAACTTGGGATCCATCTGCGCGGCTTTCTGGAACGCGTCGAACGCTTCCTGGAACTTGCCCGCAAACTGATCATCGACAGCAACCGAAGCCTGGTGAACCGCCTCCAGCGACGCCGCCTTGAACCCTCCCGCGACCTCCTCGAACTGCACCGAAGCCGGTGTCGAATCGCCCAGTGCTTTGCGAAGCGGCACCGCCAGCTTGGGAAGATTCGACAGAATCGCCTGCTTGTTGGCGACACTCACCTCCGACCTCGCCAGCACCTTGCCGCTCACCGCGTCCAGGGCAATCGCCGAAATATCGTACTCGTCGCCACGCAAGCTGATCTCGCCCGTAATCACCGCGCTCACGCCCTGGTTTACCGCCACCAGACGCGCCGACGCCTCGTTGAGCTTGTCAGTGGGAGGCTGGAGTTTTTCCGCCAGCCTGCGCGCATCTGTGCGGCCGAAGACGTTGACAAAGCTGGCGCCTTCCAATGCTTCGCCGAGCATCGGCTCCAGCGTATTGTCCAGCAGCGGGTCGCCGGTAAGGTTCGTAAAATCGGCCACCAGCACCGAGACAGGAACATGCGCCGCTGACTTTTGAGCCTGCTCCCTTTTGGCCACCCACCAGCCGATTCCCGCCGCAACCGCCAAAACCAGAACCCCCGTCACCGCGAATCGCGTCCACGGAAGCTCGCGCATGCGGTTCAGGCGCATCCGCGTCGAAGTCGCAGAAACCTTCTTCTTCTCGCCCCTGCCCTGCCATACGCGCAGATCGGCATCCAGTTCTCCTGCGTCTTGGTAGCGGGCTGCGGGATCTTTCTCAAGACATTTAGCGACGATATTGCTCAGCGTGCCCGGGACATTCTTGTTGACATCGACCAGCGGCATGGCCCGTTGCTGCGTGCGCATCAATAGACTGCTGATCGGGTTCTCAGCGTGAAAAGGCGTAACTCCGGCCAGCAGTTCATACAGGATCAGGCCGGTCGTAAAAACATCGGAGCTGGCTTTCAGTTCCTTGCCCTGCGCCTGCTCCGGAGACATGTATTCAATCGTGCCCAGCATCGCGCCGGTTTGCGTCATTCCGTCGCCGCTGATGGTGCGCGCCAGCCCGAAATCCATCACCACCACGCGGCCGTGCACGTCGCGCATGATATTGCCCGGCTTCAGATCGCGGTGAATGATTCCTTCGCGGTGGGCCGCAGCCAGTCCGGCGGCAGCCTGTTCCATAATCTCCACCGCTTCGGCCACTTCCAGCTTGCCCCGCTGCTTCAGCAGCTGGTGAAGGTTCTGGCCCTCCACGTACTCCATGGTGATGAACTTGATTCCCGCCGCTTCTCCCAGATCGAAAATGCGGATGATATTGCGATCCGTCACCTGGCGCGCCAGGATCAGCTCCTGCTTGAAGCGCTGCAGAATTTCAGGATTATTTGAAAGCTCGCGCTTCACAACTTTAAGCGCGACCTCGCGCTCCAGTTCCACGTCTCGCGCCTTGTACACCGCCCCCATGCCGCCCTCGCCGAGGATCTTGATGATCTCGTAGCGGTTCGCAAACACCGATCCCGGCTGCAACAGCGCGCCGCCTTGTCCTCCGCTCACGGCGATCTCTGAAATCTCCGACAGGTTCACCGGCGTTCCCGGAGGCAAGGTCATGCCTTCGGCGAACCGTCCCGGCCCTGCCGTGGCCGGCAGAGTAGCACCGCCGCTATCTACGATGGTTTCAGCTTCTGACGATCGGGCCGGCGTCTTGGCGTTCGAGTCATTCGGCCCTGAGGGAGCAGGCGTGGACGCACCCTTGCTTACGACCAGCGTCGCCGCTTCCGGCTCGTACTTCGGCTCTTTTGGGTCGTTCATCCCGGCCGCCCCATGCGCGGCTTAAAACACTTCTCTTCCAGCTGCGCGCCGGAGCCTTCGCCGCCAGGCAGCGATTCGATCAAAAAAAATCGCCTCCTGCTTGAAACTCACGGGTGCTGTGCCTGATGGAGAAATGCCCTGGCTATAAAAAATCTGATGAAAAGGCGCCGCTTCTGGACCCCCTCTGCGCAGCGAACGCTTAGAAACAGGCAGCTTATTGCGAGTATATACCTCGGTGCACTGGCTTCAGAGATACCGCGAAAATCCTTCCACCTGGATGCCGTGCACCTCGCGTCGCTCCACCGGCGAAGAGAGCACCGTCGACGTCGACGTGGCCCCCAGCGTCGACAGCTTGTCGATGAGCACCTCCAGGTGCCGGATCGACACCACGTCGGCCTCAATCACGAACGACTCGGCGCCCGTGATGCGATGGCAGCGGCTGATTTCGACCAGTTCCTTTACCGCTGTCACTGTTCGCTGCACCTGAATGTCCCCACCGTGGATGGTGAGGCGCACCAGCACCCGGATGGGCACACCCACCCGGGCCATATCGATGCCCGCGTGGTAGCCCGTAATCACCCCCGCCTCCTCGAGGCGATGAACGCGCTCGGCCGCCGCGGGTGTGGAAAGGCCGATCTTCCTGCCCAGTTCGGCAAACGAAAGCCGCGCATTGTGCTGCAAAGCTTCAACGATCTTCCACGCGACTGCATCGAGTTCCACCACGTTGGGGAGAGTCCTGTGCGGCATGCTTCACCAATCCTTAAGTAACAGGCTGATTATGACTAAATTTGTTAAGCTGCGCCAGCCTTTTTCCTTCGAATATCCATTTTCTGACCATTTCGACCGCGCCTATGCTATTCTCTAGTCGGAGTCGCTTTCCCACCCCTCACCCCCTCCGGCCGAACAGGAAAAGACCATATGAGCGCACTTCCCCGCGCTGCATTCGCTTCTTCCGCGTCGTCCGCTCTGGCAGAACCTTCCAAAACCGATTTCCTGCCCCTCAAAGGCACTGATCACGTTGAGTTTTACGTGGGCAACGCCCGCCAGGCGGCCTACTTCTACCGCACTGCGTTTGGCATGCGCCTAGTGGCCTACGCCGGACCCGAAACCGGCCAGCGCGATCGCGCTTCCTACGTGGTGCAGCAGGGCAAAATCCGCTTTGTGCTCACCACCCCCTTGCGCAGCAATCACGAGATTGCCCAGCACGTTCACCAGCATGGCGACGCCGTGCATGTCATTGCCCTCTGGGTCGACGATGCCCGCCAGGCGTGGCACGAAACCACCAGCCGTGGCGCCATCAGCGTGGAAGAGCCGCGCATTCTGTCTGACGACAACGGCACCGCGGTTATTTCCAGCATCCGCGCCTATGGCGACACCATTCACACCTTCGTGGAACGCAGCGGTTATTCGGGCCCGTTTCTGCCCGGCTTCCGCGCCGTCGAAAGCGACCTGGTGGCGCGTCCCGCCGGCCTTCTCCACGTCGACCACATGGTGGGCAACGTGGGCTGGAACCAGATGAACGAGTGGGTCGCCTTTTACGCCAACGTCATGGGGTTTTCGCTTTACCAGCACTTCGACGACAAAGACATCTCCACCGAATACTCGGCGCTGATGTCGAAGGTCATGGCCAACGGAAACGGCTACGTCAAGTTCCCCATCAACGAGCCGGCTGAAGGCAGAAAGAAATCGCAAATCGAGGAATTCCTCGATTTCTTTCCCGGCCCCGGCGTGCAGCACATCGCGCTGGCCACCAACGACATCCTTTACACCGTGAACAAGCTGCGTGAGCAGGGTGTCGAGTTCCTGCGCGTGCCGCACACCTACTATACCGAGTTGCAGGGGCGCGTCGGCAAAATCGACGAGCCGGTCGACGAGCTCGAGGAGCTGGGCATTCTGGTCGACCGCGACGATGAAGGCTACATGCTGCAGATCTTCACCCGGCCCGTTGAAGACCGGCCCACGCTGTTCTTCGAGATCATTCAGCGCAAGGGCAGCCGCAGCTTCGGCAAGGGCAACTTCAAGGCTCTCTTTGAAGCTATTGAGCGTGAGCAGCAGGCGCGCGGAAACCTGTAGGAAAGATTGCCATGAACACAGCGGCTCTTTCCGTCGCGGCGCCCTACATCATCCGGCAGGATTACGGCGCATATATCGATGAACAGCACGCGGTGTGGGCCGAGCTGGTCAGCCGCGCGCTGCCCGAACTCGAAAAGCACGCGGCGCGCGAATATCTCGAAGGCTTCGCCATTATCGGCCTCCAGAAAGACCGTCTTCCCAATCTCACGGCCATCAGCGCCCGCCTTGCGCCTCGAACCGGATGGAGCTCAACACCCGTGAGCGGATTTCTGCCCGCTCCCGCCTTCTTTGAGATGCTGGCCACGCGCAACTTTCCCACCACCACCTGGCTGCGCAGCCGCAATTCGCTCGAATACACCCCCGAGCCCGACATCTTTCACGACGTCTTCGGTCATGTCCCCATGCATTCGCACAAGGTCTTCGCCGACTTCCTCGAACGCTACGGCCGCGTCTGCGCCTCCATCTCCGATGCGGCGGTCCTGGAAAAACTCGGCCGGCTTTTCTGGTACACGGTCGAATTCGGCGTCATCCGGCAGAATGGTGAAGTCAAGGTTTACGGCAGCGGCCTCATCAGCTCCCACGGCGAATGCCTCAATGTGATCGAGGGCCACTGCGCCATCCACGATTTTGCGCTGGACGAAGTGCTGTCAACCAGAGTCAAGGTCGACGAATTGCACAAGCTGCTGTTTGCTGTGAGCAGTTTCGACCAGGTTTACGAAGCCATGTATGAAGCGGAGCGCCGCGCTCTCAGCGGCGGCCTGTAAGAGGTGAGTTATGACAGATGAAAATCGCTACCAATCGGGATTCGGCAATGAGTTCGCCACCGAAGCCGTGCCGGGTGCCCTGCCCGTGGGACAGAACGCGCCGCAAACCCATCCCCTTGGGCTTTATACCGAGCAGTTCAGCGGCACGCCGTTTACCGCACCGCGCGCGCTCAACCGCCGCACCTGGACCTATCGCATCCGCCCCTCGGTCACCCACCGGCCCTATGAGGAATTCCCCATGGGCATGATTCGCAGCGGTCCCTTCAACGAAACGCCCACCTCTCCCAATCAACTGCGCTGGGATCCGCTCCCCGTTCCCGAGCAGGCCACCGATTTCCTCGACGGCATCGTTACCCTCGGCGGCAACGGCGATCCCGCCATGCAGGCTGGCCTTGCCATTCATCTCTACGCGGCCAATCGATCCATGCACGACCGCTTCTTCTCGAGCGCAGACGGCGAAATGTTGATCGTCCCGCAATTGGGAAACCTCGGCCTGCACACTGAGCTCGGCATTCTCAACGTTGCGCCCGGCGAAATTTGCGTCATTCCGCGCGGCGTCAAGTTTCGCGTGGAGCTGGCCGACAAGCAGGTCCGCGGCTACATTTGCGAAAACTACGGCCAGACCTTCCGCCTGCCCGAGCTGGGGCCGATTGGCGCCAATGGCCTGGCAAATCCCCGCGACTTCGAGTCGCCTGTCGCCGCTTATGAAGACCGCGACGGCGATTTTCGCATCGTATCCAAGTTTCTGGGCCGCTTGTGGCAGGCCGCCATTGACCACTCGCCTCTCGACGTCGTGGCCTGGCACGGCAACTACGCGCCTTACAAGTACGACCTCGCGCGCTTCAACTGCATCAACACCGTTTCCTTCGACCACCCCGACCCATCCATCTATACGGTGCTGACCGCACCCTCAGCCCTCCACGGCACCGCTAATTGCGACTTCGCCATCTTCCCTCCGCGCTGGGTGGTCGCCGAACACACCTTCCGCCCTCCCTGGTTTCATCGCAACCTGATGAACGAGTTTATGGGCCTGGTTTTCGGCGCCTACGACGCCAAGGCCGAGGGCTTCGTGCCCGGC
>JASHQH010000041.1 GCA_030037635.1 Acidobacteriaceae bacterium | reverse complement strand
AACACCAGCACCGCCATCAAGTACCAGAGGTATACATAGCCGAACATGGCCATGGCCGAAGTGCCGTGCGGCGTGAAGTACATCTCCGGCGAACGCTCAGGATGGCCCAGGTGGAGCTGCAGGGGCAGCGGGGCGTCCAACAGAAACGCCAGCGCCGTCAACAGCGCCAGCCGGTACGTGGGCTTGACCGCCTCCACGAGGAAGACGCGCTCCAGCGACGCCAGAATGAAAGCACCCGCGACCAGTCCGGTGATGAACGGATACAGGACAATCAGGATGCTCCACTGCAGCGCGTATTCGTTGGGATACATGAAGCCTTCAACGCCGCTCATAAATACAGCTCCTAGCTACCAGCTTCCAGCTCTTCGTTGCGGTCCTGGCTTTCTGGGTTCCTTGTTCCCTGCCTCATCGCACCGATCCATCCAGCCCGTCGTAATACACCTTGGCGCCGGTGGCCATCTGCGGCTTCAGCACCTGCACCGCGTGCGTCCTCAGAAACTCATGAATCGGATCATTGGGATTCTTCAAGTCGGCGAGTTGGCGCGCTCCCGTGGGGCACGCTTCGCAGCACGCCGTTGTCAGCCCCTTGGTAATGCGGTGGTAGCACAGCGTGCACTTGTCGGCCACGTGTTTCTTGGGATGCAGGTAGCGGCAGCCGTACGGGCAGGCTTGCACGCAGTAAGCACAACCCAGGCAGTAGGTCTGGTCCACCAGCACTACGCCGTCGGGGCTGATGAAGGTCGCGCCCACCGGGCACACCTGCGTGCAGGGCGAATCTGCGCAGTGGTTGCAAAGCTTGGGCACAAAGAAGTACTTGCCTTCATCCTCCTTGGCAACCGGGAATCCCTCCTTGCCGCCATCGGGCGAAATCACCTCGGGCGTGGTCATGTGCCAGTCATCCACGTGGTAGCGTTCCACCCAGGTACGGAAAAATCCATCCGGCACGTCGTTCTCCGTCTGGCAGGCGCGTACGCAGTTGCCGCAACCAATGCACTTGGGAATGTCGACCAGCATGCCCCACCAGTGCTCGCTCATCTGGTAGTTGGGCGAGGTCTCCGGCGTCCCGGCGAGCACGTGTTCCCATGCCACGGCCGCCGCCGGCAACAGAATCATCAGATGGCGCCGCGTGATGTTCATTTCGCACCTCCCGCGGCATTGCCCGTACCCGCATCCGCGCCGATGGCCGGGCTGTGCGGATTGTGGCAGGTCTGGCAAGGCACGCCTCCCGAGTGATCCGCAGGATCCACTTGGGGAAAACCCTTGGGCTTGGCTGCGCTGGCCGTGTGGCAGCGGGCGCACAGAACCGCCGTGTCCGGCTTTGCCGGTGTCACCGACGCCGGATCGTCCGAATGCACCGCCAGCGCCCCATGGCAGGCCTCGCAGTTCACGTGCGCATGTTTCCCTTTCGTCTTGGTGTCGGCAATATCGGTATGGCAGGCCTCGCACGCCTGGTGCCCGGCGAATTGCACTGGATGTGCCGCAACGCCCGCGATCGCCGCCCCGCGATAATGACCGTACTCTCCGAATGTCTTCGGAACTACGTGCCCGCGTATCAGCAAAAACACCAAAAACGCGATGACGAAGAGCCCCGCAAACCGAAAAAGATGTGCTGCATCCTTCAAACCGCTCATTGAGCGCCATCTCCGCTGGAGCCAGTTCCGAAAGGTGCCCCTGTGACCAACATTGTGATGTGGCACACTTTCGAACACCTCCGACGTTAGGGATTCAGTTCGCGACTGTATGTGAGATAGCTCACATACCGATGTGACGTAGCTCGCGCGAGGTTCAAGGCACCCCCAGGCGATACCATGAACTTTGGAGCGCAAGATGCCCAGGATTCTCGATGGCGCGTCCATCGCAGCAGCGATCAAACATGAAGTAGCTGAAGAGGTTGGCAAGCTGGCCGCGCGTGGCGTGCGGCCCGGTCTGGCTGCCGTTCTCGTGGGGCACGTCGCTGCATCGGAGATTTACGTCCGCAGCAAGGTGCAGGCCTGTGCCGACCTGGGCCTGTACAGCGATCTGATCACGCCGGCTGCCGACGTGACCACCGAGGCGATGCTCGACCTCGTGGCCGATCTCAACGCGCGCGACGATATCGACGGCGTCCTCATCCAGCTTCCTCTTCCCCCGCAGATCGACTCGAAAAGGCTGCTGGAAGCCGTCGATCCCGCAAAGGACGTCGACGGCTTTCATCCCGTCAACGCAGGCCGTCTGCTAGCTGGCCGTCCGGCTCTGGTACCCTGCACGCCCGCCGGCATCATCGAAATCCTCAAGCGCAGCAACATTCCCATCGCGGGCCAGCACGCGGTCGTCGTCGGCCGCAGCGACATTGTGGGCAAGCCCGTGGCTATCCTTTTGCTTCACGAAAACGCAACGGTAACGATCTGCCACTCCAAGACCCGGAAGCTCGGAGAGATCACGCGCCAGGCTGACATTCTGGTTGCAGCCATCGGCCGCCCCGGCTTCATCACGCCCGACATGGTTCGCCCCGGCGCTACGCTCATCGATGTTGGAATTAATCGCCTTACCACGCGCGATGAATTCGACCGCTTCTTCAAAGGCGACGCAAAGCGCGAAGCGGCCTTCGCCAAGCGCGGCTCGACCATCGTCGGCGATATCGATCCACACGCCTTTCAGGTTGGCGGAGCCTACACTCCTGTACCCGGCGGCGTAGGCCTGCTTACCATCGCCATGCTCATGGCCAACACCGTACGCGCCGCTAAACTGCGGCGGGGGCTCTAGCTCATGCTGAGGGTCGCTCTCACCGGCAGTCTGGGCTCCGGCAAGAGCACCGTGGCCGCCATGCTGCGCGACCTCGGGGCTCAGGTCATCGAGGCCGACGCGCTGGGCCGTGCGCTCATGGAGCCCGGCCAGGAGGTCTACGCCGAGATTCTTCGTGTCTTCTCGCCTGAGGTGGTTTTGCCCGACGGCCATCTGGATCGCGCCCGTCTGGCCGACCTCGCTTTTCGCCAAGGCCGGATCAAGGAACTCAATGCCATCGTTCATCCGCCGGTGATCGAAGCGCAGCGGCGTTGGATGGACGAGGTTTTCGCTCGCGATCGATCGGCGGTCGCCGTGATCGAGTCGGCGCTCGTTTTTGAGGTGGTGCGCGATGCCCGCGCCCGCGGCGAAACAGAAAGCAATTTAGCCGATTGGCGCCGGCGCATCGACAGGTTGATCGTTGTCACTGCTCCCGACGAGGTCAAAATCGCCCGCTACACCGCGCGCATCCAATCTTCGTCATTTCGTGGCGCTGTTTCGAAGGCCAGCCGCGAGTCGATCGAAGCCGATGCACGCATCCGCCTGGCGCACCAGGTCCCCGACGCTGAGAAGGTCCGTGAAGCCGATTATGTGCTTGATAACTCAGGCGATATCAGCGCTCTCCGCGTCCAGGTACAAACCCTGTGGCCGCGCCTAGTGGCGGCCAGTAACGGAGCCAGCAACAATTCTCCAGGGAACTTGTCTCTACAATAAGAAGAGGATTTTGTGCCTCCGATCGCGATGGAACTTTGCCTGGCGGCCATCGTAAGCAGTACGGGAAGGATTTTCAGGTTTGCAATCTATGAGACTGAGCCGGATTCTCTTGGTTGTCGTTCTTTTGGTGGGCGGATTCTGGTTTCTGACCACGCATTTCGAACCTCGCCTGTCTTCTGACCGCCCAACGGTGATCGGCTCCGGCGGCAGCAATACCCCTCTGGAGCTGACCGAAGCGCACGCGGCGCCGGCCTACGACGCTGAAGAGCAGAACAACATCGCTATTTACAAAAAAGTTTCGCCGTCGGTGGTGAATATTACTTCCACTGCATTGGTCTTCGACTTCTTTTATGGAACCGTGCCGCAACAGGGACAGGGTTCGGGCTTCATTCTCGACAAATCCGGCCACATTCTGACCAACTATCACGTGATTGCCGGCGCCAATCGAGGCATCGAGGTGCAGTTGAATGACAAGCACAAGTTTGCCGCCAAGGTGATCGGCACCGACCGCACGCACGACCTGGCGCTGTTGCAGATCGATGCTACAAATTTGCAGCCGGTTACGCTGGCCGACTCATCGCAGCTCAATGTCGGACAAAAGGTCTATGCCATCGGCAATCCCTTCGGGCTGGCCGGGACCATGACGCGCGGTATCATCAGCGCCATCCGTCCCATCCGCAGCGCCGACGGCGGGCCCATTGAGGACGCCATTCAAACCGACGCCGCCATCAATCCCGGCAATTCCGGCGGCCCACTGCTGAACTCTTCAGGCGAGGTCATCGGCATCAACACCATGATCGCGTCGAACGGCGCTGACCAGAGCTCCGGCATCGGCTTCGCCATTCCGATCAACACTGCCAAGGCCGTGCTCGGGGACCTCATCCGGTATGGGCACCTCAATCGGCCTTCGCTGGGCATCTCCTCTCTCGCCATCGATCCCGACTTGGCCTCGCAGATGGGATTGGCCGCCGACTCCGGAGTGCTCATCCAGAAAGTGCTTCCGGGCAGTGCGGCCGAGCGTGCCGGCCTGCATGGCGGCAACGAGCAGGCCTACCTGGGCAACTCGCCCATCATGCTCGGCGGCGACCTGATCGTCGCCATCGACGGTCATGAGATCACCGATCCGCAGGACATCACGGCCATCATGGACAAGCACCAGGCTGGCGACACCATCAGCATCACCGTTGTCCGCGGCCGGCGCCGCTTGACCGTCAATGTCACTCTGGGCCAAGCCAAGGAAACCAACATCTAGATCCATGGGTGCCCCAGGTTCGGCGTTTTGTCTTTGCGCCTAACCTGGGATACCACGGACTCCTGTCTTCAGAACCCGGCTTTCATCTGTTCTTGCTCTGCCTGCGCTATCTGCACGCGCGCCAACGCGATGGGCTCGTTGTAATGTGCGGCCACCGTTTCTGCCGCCAGCGAGTCGTTCCAATACGGACGCACCATGCTCAACTTCACGCCTGACTGCGCCGCCATGCGCGCCACGGCCGCTTTGCTTGAAACCGAAGCCACCAGCGAGAGAATCGCGCTGACGATTGTGCCCACTCCCTGGATGGCCGCCAGCGCATGCTGCTGGCTTGCCGCATCGACGATCTTTGCCGAGTCGAGCAGCGCCGCATTCACCTGCTGTTGAAAGGTCACAATCTGGGTTTGCAATTGTTGCAAGATTCCCGCCGACGGATTCGCCAGGTAGGCCTTGGCCTGCACCACCAGCAGATTGCTCGCAGCATCGAATCCCGCGGTTGCGGCGGTGAAAATCGGCGCGTCGGCCGGCGCCAGCACGGCCGCAGTCGAATCCACCGTGGCCACGGCACTTTGCAACGACGGCGTCCAGTTCACAATGTCCTGCGCCACGCTAACGCCTGAGCATCCCTGCATCCACGGCATCGAAACCATGAGCAGAATCAGCAACCACACGCCCAGCTTCGCCGTGCTCCCCGGCGAACGATTTGTGCTCGGTGGGGCGGCTTGTTCGCTTGCTCCCGCGCTCCCTATCTCCGGATCCTTGGCCAGCAACCCCAGCAGCGCCGTGGCCAGCGCACTCACCAGCGACACCACTGTGCCCGTCCCCGCCTTGCCCAGCGTCACGCCCTGCTGCGACAGAACGCCCGCAACGCTCACGACCGCAATCAGCAGTCCCGCTGCCGATGTCTTCGGATGATTCCAGCTATTCGTCATCAAACTCATTCCCAATCTCCTTCGCGCCGCGTCTTCTCACTGCGGCATCTGCAATTCCTTTGGCTCTTTTTTCGTTCCCTCGAGTGCATCTCCCGCGCATGGGCCGGGGCAATTGCACCGGCCCGTGCACGTGGACCGCAGCGGCTGTCAAGAGGCGGATGTTGCCGTGGTTCCGGTCATCGCATCCGGTGGAGCCGCTCCGCGCCAGACAAACTTCCGGTTGGGCACACGACCGCGCCGTCCATCGCCGCGCCTCTCGACCGTTTCTGGCCGAAACACCTGCCCGCTTGGGGCTTCGAAAGGCGCAGGGGATGGAGGGGTGGGGAGGGTTTACTCCTTTTCCCGGCCCTGCTCCTGGATTGCTTGTCTGGCTATTGTCAAGGTTAGGCAATTGCGCGCAAATTCCCTGCAAATTGCCGCGATTCGTAAGTGAATGAAAATAATATATTTAAGAAATATTCGAGCCGGCAGGCTCTTGACACGTCGTTGGGGTGGACCCCGCCCGGGTGAGACGGCCCGTCTTATTCCCTATTGCCTGCTGCCTGATCCCTGTTCTTGACGTACCGCCGTCCGCGTACTTCGTATTCTCCACTTACCACGCGGCCAATCGCCTCGGTATACGCCAAATGCTCCTCCTTGAGGATGCGTGCGGCCAGCGAGCCAGCATCGTCGGTTTCCAGCACAGGAATTGCGCGCTGCACCACGATGGGCCCATGGTCCAGCTCCTCATCGACAAAATGCACGGTGCACCCAGTCACCCTTACGCCATAGGCAAAAGCCTGTTCCTGCGCCTCCAGGCCCGGAAATGCAGGCAGCAGCGAAGGATGAATGTTGAGAATGCGATGACGAAACGCGGCCACGAACCCCGGCGACAGCAGCCGCATATAGCCGGCCAGGCAAACCAGGTTTACATGATGGGCGCGCAGGCAGGCCATCACGTTTGCGTCGTGCTCCTCGCGCTTCAGTCCCTTCGAGACCAGCACTGCGTGCGGTAGTCCAAGTTCCTTGGCTTTTTCGATCCCCGGCGCCTTAGCCACATTCGAGATCACCACCGCGATCTCGGCGCCCTTCAATCGCCCAGCGCGAATCGATTCTGCAATGGCCAGAAAGTTGGAGCCGCGGCCCGAAAGCAGAATGCCCAGGCTGGTCAGGGGGCGATCGGTCTGCGAAATACTCAACGAAAGATTCCTTGAAGCGAGCCGGCAAATGAAGGTTGGCGAGGTGCGTCGAGGCCCGCAGGGGAGCCCGCTCGCTAGCCCCGTTGCCTAGGTGTACTGCACGCGGCGCTCGCCTTTTGCGATACGGCCGATCACGTAAAACTTCTCTTCGGCGCGGTCCAGCAGGTTTTTGGCGCGCGTAAACTTCGCCGCCGGAATGGCCGCAACCAGCCCGATGCCCATGTTGAACGTGCGCATCATCTCTTCTTGCGGCACGTGCCCCAGCTCCCGCAAATGCTCGAAGATGGGCAGAACCGGCCACGATCCGATCTCCACCTGCGCCGTCACTGCCTTAGGCAAGATGCGTGGCAGGTTCTCGGTGATCCCTCCACCGGTGATATGCGCCATCCCGGTCGTCAGCCCCGCCGCCACCAGCTTCTGAATCACCGAGAGGTAGCTGCGGTGCGTTCTCAGCAGCGCCGCGCCGGCCTTCTCTTTAATCGCCGTCACGTACTGCGTCGGCCGGTAACCGCCCACTTCGAACAGCAGCTTACGCGCCAGCGAGTAGCCGTTGGTGTGCAGCCCGGTCGAAGGCAGCCCGATCAGAACATCTCCCGCCTTGATCCCTGCGCCGGTCACCATCTTGTCGCGGTCCACTGCGCCCACAATGCATCCGGCCAGGTCGTACTCGCCGTCCTTGTAGAATCCCGGCATTTGCGCCGTCTCGCCGCCAATCAGCACGCAGCCATTGGCCTTGCACGCGTCGGCCAGCCCGCTCACCACCGTCTCTACCACGTCGGGGTCGAGCTTGCCCGTGGCCAGATAATCCAGGAAGAACAGTGGCGTCGCTCCCTGCACGGCGATGTCGTTTACGCAGTGGTTCACCAAGTCCGCGCCCACCGTCTGGTGCAGCCCAAGGTCAAACGCCACCTTCAGTTTTGTTCCCACCCCATCGGCCGAGCTCACCAGGACCGGGTTCTTCCAGCGCTGCAAGTCCAGCCTGAACATTGCGCCAAAGCTGCCGATTCCGCTTAAAACATTGCGATTGAAGGTCTTCTGGGCCAGGTACTTGATCCGCTCCTTGGCGTGCTCGCCTGCTGCCAGGTCTACCCCGGCGTCGGCGTAAGTGACTGTTTTAGGCGCAATCTCCTGGGGCATGGTGCGGGCTTTCCGTTTGAGGAGGCTATTCGGCGCGGTTGAGCCGGAAGCAGAATTCTAGCAGCATTTACGGCCCGCATTTCCCACAAATCCGGCTGCCGGGCGGGAATGCCCGGTCGCTTTTGCCTCGCCGGTCCCCGGCGGGAGTTGCCGGCCCTCGAGGCTACCGCGCGGGGATGGCCGGACGGCCAGGTTCGAAGCGCAGATCGATCACACGCCCGGTGCTGAGCAGAAAGCCATTGATGACTCCCTTGCTGTCGCGCGTAAAGCGGATTTTGCTCGCGCCCACTGTGAAGAAGTCGCGGATTACCGGCTGCAGCGTGTCAGGACCGTTCTTGAGGTGATGGAGGACCAGGTGGGCTGCGCCGTCGGCGCCTGATTCGACTTTCAGCTCATAGAGCGGATCGACCTCGGGACTGCTGTAGATCCCGGCATATTCGGCCAGCTGGGCGGCGGTTGGCGTAAAGGCCAGCGCGGCTGAAAAAGTCTCGAGCTTGCCGTCGGGCTGCTTGATGGTGAGCTCCTGCGGTGCTCCCGGCGTGGAGGGAAGAAAGGTTACGTCGACATGCTCGACCTCGCCAAGCTGGAAGTGATTCTCGCTGATCGGCTTCACAGCGTAGGTCCAATCCTCGCCGACATTGCCTGCCTGCAGCTTCCCGTCTTTCACGACCCAGCGGACCAGGTCGTCCGCGTCCTTTACGTTGACATAGATACCGACTTTGGCTTGCATCTGCTCTGGAGTGAGCACCAACGGATTGACGTCGTCAGCGTGAGCGGGTTCGGCTGGCTGCATCTCGTTCGCCAGGTAAATGTCTGCCACCTTATGCGCAAGGTCGCCTGGATTGGCGGAAGCGAGATTGCAAAGGCAGGCCACGCTGAAATATTGATCGGGGAAGCGGATCAAGTCGGAGCGGTAGCCGGCGTCGGCGCCCCCGTGATCGACCACATTGAGGCCGCGATATTTGCTGATTTCCAATCCCGCAGCATAATCGAGCTGTGTCCCGTCGTTGAGCCTTCCGCGTTCCTGCAATTGCTGGATAAGCGCGGGCCCACCGACGCGCGGGTTGTAGAAGTTCTCGTCCCACAGAGCCAGATCCTCCACTGTTGTCAGCAGGCTGGTAGCACCCACGGTGTCAAAGTTGGTCACGCTCAGGCGATAAGTATCGCCTGCGGGCGCGTAGCCGTAGGCCATATTCTTGACGATCTCGTCGAAGTCGTCCCGGAAGTGGGTGTTCTTCATTCCCAGCGGAGCGAAGATGCGCTCAGTAGTAAACGTGCGAAACGACTCTCCGCTGACCCGGGCCACGATCTGCGCCAGCAGTGTGTAACCGGTGTTGCTATAGAGAAATTGCGTATTGGGCGGGAAGTTGAGAGTGCGCTGTTTGGATACCACGTAAAGAACGTCGGCGTCGGTGATACGGTCGCGGCTATAGCGCCACCCGGAGAGATTCAGCAGGTCCCATTGATCGCGCAGGCCGCTGGTGTGGTGCAGCAGCTCTCGGATGGTCACCGGCGTGCCGAAGTCGGCCAGCTCGGGGATGTATTTACGCACCGGGTCGTCAAGCGAGAGCTTGCCTTCCTGCGCCAGCAAGAGAATGGATGCGGCTGTGAATTGCTTCGACATCGATGCCACGTGAAACACCGTCGTTGGCGTGATGGGGACGTTGTGATCGAGGTCGGCCATGCCGTAGCCGCGTTCGTAAATGATCTTGTGATCTCTGATCACCGACAATGCGCAGCCGGGAGAGATGGTGGTGTCTATCTTCTGAAACAGAGCATCAACCTTCGTTTCGGGCTTTTCGGCCGCAGTCTGGGCGGCGCATGAAGCGGTTATCAGGCAGAGCAGGGCAGGCACGAGGAACCGCGAAGGCATCGAGGAATCTCCAACGTTCGCGAATCAGTGTAACGCCCGTACACCGGGACGGCCCCAGCAAAGCCGGGCGCGGTGTTCCGGTTTTCAAATCGAGTAACCCGGAGCCGGCGATCCTCTTCATCAGCAAAATGGAAAGTTCGCTTGACATCAAATACGATCTGGGCTGAACGGAGAGGAGATTGGCCATGATTCCCCAAAAGTGCATATTCGATCGCAAGACGCGGCTGATCTATGCCATCGGGATGGTCTGCCTGTTCGCCGGATCGGCCCTCACTTGTTTTGGTCGGGGCTGGGGGTGCATTATCGGATACTCCTCGACGGTTTGCGCGGGTTTTTCACGGGATTTTCCATCACTCTGTTGTTGTGGGTCGTGCGGCTTAAGAGGAGGTCTGAGCCGCTCATGGCCGGCAACCCCTGAGCGCGGTCGCGCCATGCCCCCGGTTCCTCCGTGAACCGCGCCATGCGCGGAGCCAAATCAGAAGGAGACGATGCCGTGGTCCTCGACAAACTGCAGTTTTCCCCTCAAAAACCTACATCGCTTGCCATGTCGCTGGTTTCGGTTGGGCTTTTTCTCGTTGTTCTCGGCATAGCCTTCGCGCCCTTCGCTCTTGAGCCGCATACGCCCGCCTGGGTGGACTTCGCTCGCGGGTTGTTCTTTGGCATGGGCATGGCGCTGGAGATGATGGGCGTGCTGGTGATGGCGCAAGCGGCGCGCCAGCGCAGCCGCAGAGCCTGATGGTCAAGCGCACGGCGTTTGGCGAGCGGTATCATCCCTGTTGGGGGTGGCCGGAAACGCCATGACAACCAGATCGCCGAAGCGAACAAAAACCAGAGCATTTGTTTACCAGGCGTCGACCGTCGAGTTGACGAAGCGAGGGAGCAAGAATTCGCTCGAGATTTTTGTGCGAAGAGGGAAGAGGCTGCTGGGGACCCTGGCGCTGGGCAGAGGGAGTGTGGAATGGCGCCCTGAGGGACACAGAGTCAACTGGTTCAGGAAGGACTGGACGGAGTTTGCGGCAATGCTCGACCGGGAAATGATGAGATAGCGTCCAATATACTGGTGCCAGCATGAACCGCACCCGTTCGCAGGTCCTCCAGCAGCGCGCCGAGCGCTTTTTCCCCGGCGGCGTCAACTCACCCGTCCGCGCTTTTCGCGCCGTGGGTGGCGCGCCGCCCTTCATTGAGCGCGCTCAGGGCGCCTATCTGTTCGACGCCGACGGCAATCGCTACATCGACTACTTCGGCTCCTGGGGCCCCATGATCCTGGGCCACGCTTTTCCGCCCGTCGTGGAGGCCATCGAACGCGCTGCGCGCAACTCGCCCAGCTTCGGCGCATCCACGGCGGTCGAGGCCGATTTGGCCGAGCGCATCACGGCCAGTTATCCCGTCATCGAGAAGATGCGCTTCGTCAGTTCCGGCACCGAAGCGACCATGTCGGCCATCCGCCTGGCCCGCGCCGTTACCGGCCGCAAGCTCATCCTCAAATTCGAGGGCTGTTACCACGGCCACTCCGACGGTCTTCTCGTCAAAGCCGGTTCCGGCGTGGCGACCTTTGGCATTCCTGGCTCCGCAGGCGTGCCCGACGAAATTGCGCACCTCACCCTCGCCCTGCCCTTCAACGATCTCTCTGCTGTCGGGGCTGCCTTCGGCGCTCATCCAGACGACATCGCTGCTATCATCGTCGAGCCCGTGGTTGGCAATGCCGGCTGCATCCCACCTGCCGAAGGCTATCTGGCCGGCCTGCGCTCGCTGACGCGGCAACACGGGGCGCTGCTCATCTTCGACGAAGTCATGATCGGCTTTCGCGTCGGCGGAAAGAGCGCAAGTTACGATCCCGATCTCGTCACGCTGGGCAAAATTGTCGGCGGGGGCCTGCCAGTCGGCGTCTTTGGCGGGAAGCGCGAGTTCATGGACCAGCTTGCCCCGCTCGGCCCCGTGTACCAGGCGGGCACGCTCAGCGGCAACCCGCTGGCCATGGCCGCCGGCCTCGCCACCGTCACGTATTTGCAGGAGCACGAGAAAGAGGTCTATCCGAAGCTCGAGAAAATGGCTAAGGCAGTGTTTGATGGCGTTGGTCAGGAGGCGCAAAAAGCCAGCATCGTCCTCTGCGGCAATCGGGCGAGCTCGATGTGGACATGGTTCTTTACCGGCGGTCCCGTCACCAATTACGAGCAGGCCGCAAAGTCCGACACCGCCGCCTTCGCACGTTTCCATCGCGGGATGCTCGATCACGGAGTCTGGCTGCCGCCGTCGCAGTTTGAAGCCGCGTTTATCTCGTACGCCCACACCGACGCGGACATCCAAGCCACCATCGCCGCAGCCCGCAAAGTTTTTGTGTCGTTCGCAGCCTGAAACTCGATTTGCCGCGATTCAACTCCACGCATCGAGCGCTACAAACCGGTGCGTCCCTTTGTAGCGCTCGATCAGCATCCGGGCGGCGGTGACTGAAGGCTCGCGATTTGCCGCCGGATCGCGATGCCCGCCGTCGTGCAGCACGATGTTGGCTGCGCGACCCCGCTCCTGCAGCCGGCCGATCCCGCTCACCAGATTGCCGGCAATCGTCTCCGCTGAAGCCTCGCTCCAGTCCGAAGTCATCGCATTCCACAACACCGTGACCAAACCCATTTCACGGGCGATGCGAAACACTGCGGGCCTTCGTGCCCCGAACGGCGGGCGGAAGAACTTCACCGGCGCACCGGCGATCTGTTCGAGCGTCTCACTGGTCTGCCTGAGCTCTTCCCGCACGCGCCTCGCGCCGGTGCGCGCCAGATTGGGATGCGACCACGAATGATTCCCGATCGTGTGGCCGGCCCCAGCCATCTGCCGAACCAGCTCGGGATGCGACGCCGCGCGCGCGCCCAGCAGAAAAAACGTCGCGTGCACGCTGTGCTCTGCCAGAATCTCCAAAAGTCGCGGCGTCCAGGTTGCGTTGGGCCCGTCATCAAACGTCAGGGCCAGTTCCCCCGGCCGTTCCGGAGCCGTCAGCGCCTTACCAAAGATTCGCGATCCCGGCCAAAGCGAGGCGTAAGAGTAAAAGCCCGCGGCCAGGCCCGCGCTGACAACGGCGCCCGCTCCGGCGTCTAACCCGGTCGCTAAGGGAGAGATCATGCTGATTGTCAGTATGCGGCGGCGCAGCCAAGCCCGGCAACAAAGGCTCTGCGCCTTTACGGTTCATGCGGATTCGCACGAATCCAGTCTGCCTTAAACCATATTGGCCGGCGCGTTTCCGCCTCTCGGTTCATCCGTGTTCATGGCTTCCGCGCTTGCGGAAGCTAAAATGCGCAGCCTGGCCCTCTTCTCGCTCGATCGCCGCTCCTGCCGCCACGTGATCATCGAGGTGACTCCGAAGTTCCACACTGCGCTGAACAGCAGGCCGGTCACCGCCGCCAGCGCCCACGGTACTCCGCGATGGAACGCTTCGTTCGCGATGGCGACATTGGCCACGACCCCCAATCCGCAAGCCAGGCAGAATGTGAACAGCCCCCTCCAGAACTTCCAGCCGCGCAGCCGCCGGTCGCGATAGGTGACAGAGTTGTTCAGCACGTAATTAAGGATCATTACCACGAATGTCGTCGCCGCCTGTCCCTTGGCAAAGCTCAATCGGCCGAAATCAAGCAACAGGCGCAGGATCAGCAGGTGCACGCCCACGCCGAGGGCGCCCACCATGCCAAAAATCACAAAGCGGGCATTCACCAGGTTCCCCAGGTTCTTGTCCACCAGCAGCTCGAAGTATTCGAGCCCGATGAGGATATCGAGCTTGCTCTCTCCGTGCTCACGTGGGCGAAAGCGGTAAGGCATTTCGCCAATGCGCAACCCCGGATCGGCCGAGAGCACAATGTCAAGCAGGATTTTAAAGCCGATGCCGGAAAGCCGGTGCGCAAAGCGTTGGAAGGCCGAGAGCCGCACCATGAAAAAACCGCTCATGGGATCGGTCAAAGCGTGGTTGGCGCCCATCAGGCTCAAGCGCCTGCCCAGCTGGCTCAGCTTCACGCGCCAGCGGGCAAATTCGCCCATGCTGCCGCCCTCCATGTTGCGCGAGCCCACCACCAGGTCAAGATTCTCTTCGCGCACGCGGAGCAGCATCTCCGGCAGCACCGTTTCGTCGTGCTGCATGTCCGCGTCCATCACGGCGACGATTGGGGCTGCCGCGGCCAGAATCCCCTCGATGCAGGCCGAAGCCAGCCCGCGGCGGCCAATGCGCTGCAGCACGCGCACGTTGTCCAGGCCCATTCTGCGCACCACATCCGCGGTGCCATCCGGCGAGTCGTCATCGACAAAAATCACTTCATAGTGGATGCCCTTGAGCGCCCTTTCCAGGCGATCGAGAATCGGAGCTACATTCTCGCGTTCGTTGAATGTCGGCAACACGATCGCCAGATCGTAAGCCATTTCTTCCTCCGCGGCACTCCCGGATGGGGCGGGCCGATGCCTCGCCCTTTAAAGCAATTCTAGCGGTAAATCATATTCATTTTCGCCGCGAACCAAGCCCTCCGGATCAATCCCGCCAATCTCTTGCCTTACGATGCGTTCTCGTGCTCCCTTTGCTCCCTGCTTTTCCCCATCAGGCGTATACTGTCGTTGTTCGGGTCGCATCCTGAGTTTTCGGAGCGGCACTGGAGACATCATGAGCCTCACCAGTTCTTCCGCGGACGCACGTCTCTCGCCGTCCGGCGTTTCCCTTCCCAAAGTCACTATCCCTGCGCTGGCTGAAATGAAGCGCCAGGGCAAGCCTATCTCCGCGCTCACCGCGTACGACTATTCGACCGCGCGCCTTGTCGACGAGGCCGGCATCGACCTCATTCTCGTTGGCGACTCGCTGGCCATGGTCGTCCTCGGCCTCGAAAACACGCTCGCCGTTACCGTCGATGAAATGCTTCACCACACGCGTGCGGTGCGCCGCGCCGTGCACCGCGCGCTGGTCGTCGCGGACATGCCCTTCGGCAGCTATCACGGCGCGATCGACGAAGCGGTTGCCAACGCCGTCCGCTTCATCAAGGAGGCGGGCGCAGAAGCCGTGAAGATCGAAGGCCCGCGTGTGGACCTCGTCCGCGGGCTCGTCGAGGCAGAAATTCCCGTCGTCGCGCATCTCGGCCTTACGCCGCAAAGCGTGCATCGCATGGGTGGCTATCGCGTGCAGGCCCGCACCGCCGAAGCCGCGCTGCAACTCCAGGCCGATGCCTTCGCCCTGGCCCACGCCGGCGCCGGCGCCATCGTACTCGAAGGCGTCCCCCGCGAAGCCGCTGCGGCCATCACCACCGCTCTGCCCATCCCCACCATCGGCATCGGCGCCGGACCCGACTGCGACGGGCAGATTCTCGTCTTCCATGATCTCGTGAATCTCACGTTTGCGCCTGCGGCAAAATTCGTCCGCCGCTACGCTGATGCCTCTGCGCTCTTCCGCTCCGCGATCGAGCGCTACCGTGAAGACGTCGAGCATCGCGCGTTCCCGTCGGATACCGAAAGCTATCACCTGCCCCAATCCGCGCGCCGCTTGTTTCAAATGGATGTGCGCGATGACGCGGATGAGGTTGTGAATCGGGATGCGCGCGAAGAGATCACGCAGAGCTGATGGAAGTTCTTCGCACCGTCACCGAGCTTCGCCAGTGGTCCCGCTTGTCTCGCTGCACGGCCGCCAGCACCATCGGGCTCGTGCCCACCATGGGCGCGCTCCACGCGGGCCACGCGTCCCTCATCCGCGCTGCGCGTGCATCGTGCTCGCACGCGGCCGTCAGCATCTTCGTCAATCCCACGCAGTTCGGTCCAAGGGAGGACTTCGCCCGTTACCCCCGTTCCTTTGACGCCGATTGCGCCCTCGCCGCATCTGAAGGCGCGCATGTTCTGTTCGCGCCCGCAGTCGACGAACTCTATCCCAACGGCCCCGATTCCACCTTCGTTGAAATTCCCTGCTTGAGCAATCGCCTCGACGGCGCTTCGCGCCCCGGCCATTTCCGCGGCGTTGCCACTGTCGTCGCCAAGCTCCTCATCGCCTCCGAGCCCGACCGGGCCTTCTTCGGCCAGAAAGATGCCGCGCAAGTGGCCGTGGTTCGCCGTCTGACCGCCGATCTGCGCCTCGCGGTCGAAATCGTCGCCTGTCCGATCGTCCGCGACCCCGACGGACTCGCCCTGAGCTCCCGCAACGCCTATCTCACACCGGCAGAGCGAGGCCGAGCCCTCATCCTCAGCCGCGCAATTCGCCAGGTGGAATCGTTGGTCGCCCAGGGCGAGCGCCGCGCAGCGATGCTCATCGCTTCGGCGCACGGAGTCTTTGCCTGCGAACCCGAAGTCCGCATCGACTACGTCGCGCTCGTCGACTGGTCCACGCTCGAGCCGGTCGAGATCGCCGTTCCCGGCACTCTCTTCGCCGTCGCCGCATGGGCCGGTTCCACGCGGCTCATCGACAACTCGATTCTGAATTGAGCCGGCCGAAGAAATCCGTTGCGGAGACGAGCTTCCACGCCGCAATCTGAATGCAATGCCGGAACTCCCCGACATCACCGCCTACCTCGCCGCGCTCGAGCCACGTATCCTCAACCAGACCCTCCATAGCGTGCGCCTGCAAAGTGTCTTCGTCTTGCGCACCGCCGACCCTCCCATGGCTTCCGTTGAAGGCCGCACCGTTCGCGAGCTGCGCCGCATCGGCAAGCGCATCGCCATCGGCCTTGCAGATGCCGCCGACTCCGGCCCTGACGCTCGACTTTGGCTCGTCATCCATCTCATGATCGCCGGCCGCCTTCACTGGCGCCCGCCGCAAGCCAAACTCTCCGGCCGTCAAGCGCTTCTCGCTCTCGATTTTTCGGGCGGGAGCCTCGTCTTAACGGAAGCCGGCTCCAAGCGCCGCGCATCACTGCATCTTCTGCGCGGCGAGCAGGCCCTCCGCGACATCGATCCCGGCGGCATCGAGATTTTTTCGCACCAAACGAATCTCGACGCATTTCGCGCCGCGCTCACCCTCGAGAATCGCACCCTCAAGCGCGCGCTTACTGATCCGCGCCTGATCAGCGGTGTAGGCAACGCCTACTCCGACGAAATCCTCCACGCGGCGCGGCTCTCGCCGGTCGCGCTCACCCACAAGCTCAAGCCCGAGGAATGGGAACGCCTCTTCGCCGGCACGCGCGCCACATTGGAGCTTTGGATGGCGCGGCTGTCCTCGGAAGCCGGAAAGAAATTCCCGGAAAACGTGACCGCATTCCGCCCCGAAATGGCCGTTCACGGCCGCTTCGGCCAGCCCTGCCCCCGTTGCGGCTTGCCCATTCAGCGCATCCGTTACGCCGACAATGAAACCAACTACTGCGCTGCCTGTCAGACCGGCGGAAAGATTCTCGCCGACCGCAGTCTCTCGCGCCTGCTCGGCTCCGACTGGCCGCGCACCCTCGAAGAGCTCGAAGCCCTCAAGCGCCGTTGATTCGCGGTGTTTCTTCGACCCTGTTTACCACTTCGTATACCACTTCTGCACCATTGAGTCCTTATTACCTTGACATTACCTTTGTGCACACGCAGAGTAATTGCGACGACTCCTTTCAGGAGAGGGCAAGCAGTTGTCCTTTTTCCCGATGCGCGTGTGCAATGGAGCCGAATATTAACTCCGCTTTGGAGGGTTCACGAATGCATGTCCCCTATGTCCCGGTGCTGATTGCGGCGGTTGTCATGTGGTTGCTGGGAGCGCTCTGGTATGGCTTACTCTTTCGCAAGTCGTGGAGAAAGCTCGTCGGTTACGCGGAAGACGAGAAGCCGAAGAACATGGTCTTCGGCATGGTCACCCAATTTATTGCCTGCCTGATTCTGGCCTTTGTGATGCTGCATATCGCCGAATGGGCAGGCGCCAGGCTCTTTACCGGGGGCGCAACACTGGGCGTCATTTGCTGGCTCGGTTTTATGGCTCCGCCGCTGTTCGCCCAGCACATCTTTGAAGGCCGCCGCGTCAACCTGTTCGCCATTAATGCCGGATATTGGCTTCTGGCCATGGCCATCGCCGGCGGAATCCTGGCGGTCTTCCACTAAGACCGCTTTCTTCCCGCGCTGCGCGAGATCGATTTGGAGACAAGGGGGCAGTTTCCCGAGGGAAGCTGCCCCCCTTTTCGCAAGGCCCACCTGTCTGCGGCTGGAACGCCTTCGCGCCCTGTCGCCTTCTGACTGACGCTGCCACCTTCGGGTCGGACTCCTTTCGGGCTGCAGACAATCTAAAATAAGCGCATGACCCGATCCATCATCGCCACTGACTTGGCGCCCGCTGCCATCGGTCCCTACTCACAGGGTGTGCGGGTCGGCAATCTCATCTTTACCGCCGGCCAGATTCCCATCGATCCCGTGACGCAGCAGCTTGTCCCGGGCGGCATCGCCGAGCAAACCACGCGCGTGCTCGAAAATCTCAAGGCCATCCTCGAAGAAGCCGGAAGCAGCCTCGACCGCGTCGTCAAGGCCACCGTTTTTCTCAAGGACCTGAACGACTTCACCGCCATGAACGGCGTTTACGCGTCCTATCTCGAAGAAGACGGCGAGGCGCCCGCGCGCACCACGGTCGAAGTTGCGCGCCTTCCGCGCGGTGCGCTTGTCGAAATTGAGTTGATAGCCGAAGCCTACTGAGCCAACGACCAGGGCCGGTTCACGGCGCGCAGGCGCGCCCTTACAGGAGCTCGATATGAGCAATTCGCAGCAGAAAGTCGTTCGCAGCGACGCCGAGTGGCGCGCTCAACTCACGCACCAGCAGTATCAGGTGCTGCGCGAAAAGGGAACTGAGCGCCCGTTCACCGGAGCCCTCACGGAGAACCACGAAACCGGCAATTATCACTGCGCCGGGTGCGGCGCTTTGCTTTTCCTAAGCGGCGCCAAGTTCGACTCAGGCTGCGGCTGGCCCAGCTTCATGATTCCCGCCGACTCCCATGCCGTGGAGGAGCATGAAGACCTCAGCCACGGCATGCGCCGCATCGAGGTTACCTGCGCCCGCTGCGGGGGCCATCTCGGTCACGTCTTCCCCGACGGCCCGCGCCCCACCGGCCTGCGCTATTGCATCAACTCCGCCTCGCTCACCTTCACCCGCGAAGGCAAATAGAGTTCCCCCCGCGCGGCGTTTTCCGCCCACAACAAACCCCGTCCTTTTGAGACGGGGTTCTGAAATGCCGGAGCCATTCGCGGAGCGCGAAGCGCTCACGCCTTTGTGACTTTGCCGCTCTTGATGCAAGTGGCGCACACGCGCAGCCGCTGGGGCGCGCCGTTCACCATAGCCCTCACCACCTGTAAATTCGGATTCCATCGCCGCCGCGTCACGTTATGCGCGTGCGAAATATTGTTGCCAAAGCGCGGGCCTTTCCCGCAGACATCGCAGACTTGTGCCATGATTGAACTCCAGATTTCTGAGCGGCTTTGTTGAGCCGCCCTCAGCTGCTCATACACGCGCCCGTCAGCATCCCGACTCTCCAGTATATCAGCGCGCCGCGCATCGCGGCCACGCTTCAAGGCTTGCCAAGCGCGAATCGCCCGCGCACCTGGTAACGCGCGCCTTCGCGGCCGAGATGGCTCTCGTACAGCAGAAACTCGCGTGCCGTGCAACCTGAGAATGCCGGCTGGCTGCGCATCGCGCCCTTCAGTTTGCGCAGTCCTGACGCGCGCCCCTGGTCTTTTGCGCGGGCTAAAGTGATATGCGGATGAAAGGGGCGGGTCTCGGCAACAAACCCGCACCGCGCCGTCGCATCCGCCACTTTCTGCTGAAGCACGGCGAGTTCCGGCGTCACCACAACATCGGCAAAAAACACGCCCGAGCGGTCGAAAGATCCCAGCTCGCCCAGCGTCAGCGCGACCGCCGCAGCGCGCACCTCGCCCAGTTGCGCGCGCAGGCATTCATATTGTTCCTGCGCCGCATTTCCCAGAAACTGCAGCGTGACGTGCCAGGACTCAGGCTCAGTCCAACGCAACCGGCTGCCGCTCGCGCCCTGTCCCGATGCGGCGTCCTGGAGCTGCGTCGCCACCGCAGCCAGCTCGCGCACCACCTCATCCGCCAATGCAATCCCAACGAACAACCGCATACCGGCCAGTGTAATTCTGTGTGTCGATGCGCGCCGGATGCCGTCCCGGTGTCAATGCGCCGGCGCCGGATGAGAGGCGTCCGCCGGCGGCGGTCCCCAATCTTCGCCCTCGTCCCGCTGCCCGCGCGGAATCACGAAGTCTTCCGGCATCTTGTGCCCGCGATGGCAGGTTCCGCACGTCACCGGCGAGCCCATGTCGTCTTTGTCCAAATCCATCGCCTTGCTGATGTAGTCGGTGTTCATCTGCTGCGTCATGGTGTACATGATCCGCGCAATCTGCTTGTCGGGCTTGGAATCGTCGGCGAAGTTCAGCCGCGGCCGGCCGTTCGGACCGGTACGATGCGGGTCGGCCATGTGGCAGGTATCGCAATGCACTCCCAGCGAGCCCGACCACTTCTGCATGATGTCGCGCACTTCGCGTCCGCTCAGATCCTTGGGCAGCACCTTCAGGTTGGTCGGAGGGGGATAGTTGCGCATCGGTCGGCCCTCGCCCGCGGGCGGGTTGCTCGATTGCGGCGATGCCGGCGCGCTTGGCGAGCTGTGCGCAGCTTGTGGCGCTTGTGCGGCGGTGCTTGCGGAAAGAATGACCGCGCCAAACAGGCCGGCCGCGGCGGCAGAGGACAAAAGGGAAGAGAATTTCACGCGCAGAGATCCTCTCAATCTTGAGGTTGTTGTTGCGGAGTCATTGCCGGCGCGAAATAGCAACGCGGGCTACTTCAGTGTACTGAGAGAAGTCGATCGCAAAGAAATGATCTTCCCTGCCATTGTTCTCGATCCCGAGACAAATGGATTCCCGGCCAGCGAGAACCTCAGCGGCAGGTCGGCAGCGTGGCGAATGCCGATGCGCACTGTCACCATCACGCGGCCGCCCCGAAACCCATCGTCGCGCACCTGCAGCGGCGAGTCATCATCCAAAAGATCGAGCCCATTATCCTTGGCCCGAGTGATGCCCAGAGCCTGGCACAGCCGCCCCGGGCCGCTCGTCAACAGCCGTGCTCCCGCTCCAAGCACGTTGCTCCAACCTCTTCGCGTGCGAGCCCCATCGTTTTCCTTCCCGTTGCCCCATCCTTTCCGCGTGGTTGCGCCATCCTTTGCGGGCGCGCCTTTCGCGCCGGAAAGAGCGGGAAACGAACCAACTCCTCGATTCCGCGCCATCTGTTCCATCCCGATAAGGGGCTGCAGCGCCCGGAGCAGCACGGAACCCGCCTGACCCGTCGGTTCGCACGAGATATTCATGCAGAAATGCATCCCATAAATCGAGTAAACGTAGGCATGCCCTGCAGCCCCGAACAACACTCGGTTCCGCGTCGTGGGTCCGCGATGTGCATGAGCCGCCGGGTCGGCCGTTTCATGGTGCGGCCCGAGGTATGCTTCCACCTCCACGATCCTGCCCGCCATCCATCCAAACCGAGTGCGGCTGGCGAGCACCTTCCCCAGCAGCCGCGGCGCCACCCGCTCCGGCGTGGCCTCAAAGAAGGTGCGCTTCAGCAACCTTCCTGGCAGTCGATCCTCGTCGTTCCGCGCCGTGCGGCTCACTTGTTGACCTCATCAATGTGATCACAGTGATGACAGCAGCCCGCGGGATCGCTGACCCGCTAACCTGCTGACTCACTTCGCCTTACTTTTGCTTCGTGTTCCATTCCTTGATGAGCGCCAGTACCTCCTCGGCATGGCCCTGCGGCGTGACCTTAGGAAAGATGTGCAGCAGCGTCTGATCGGGCCCGATCACGAACGTGGTTCGTTCAATCCCCATCACTTTCTTCCCATAGATGTTCTTTTCTTTCAGCACGCCAAACTGTTTGCATACTTTCTCGTCTACATCAGCAAGGAGCGTGTACGGAAGGTCGTATTTTGCCTTGAATTTGGCCTGTTCGCGGGGCGTGTCGCGCGAGATGCCCAGGACTACGGCCCCCGCCGCCTGGAGCTTTTTGAAGGTATCGCGAAACCCGCACGCCTCGATGGTGCAGCCCGGGGTGTCGGCCTTGGGGTAGAAAAAGAGGATGACGGGCTTGCCCGTAAAGTCCGAAAGGCTGACGGTTTTGTCCTCGTCGGTTTGCAGGGTAAAATTGGCCACTTTCTTGTTGAGTTCCATGGGGACTATCCTCTCTATAGAGTGTTCGGGCCGCGGCTCGGCCGCCAGTTTCGATTATTGTCGAGAGAAGAGCAGGGTGTCATCGCGGACTACACATCGCTTGTGGATTTTGGCTGAAGGTGGGTGCTCCATCCCGGGCGTCCGCCGAGGGGGATTTTTGCGGCTGGGGTGGGTAGTGATGCTTGTTGTAGCCGCATTCGCGGCAGCCCTCCCCGCCTCAGCTCAATATCAGGGCACGATCGCCAAACCCGAGGTGAACACGCCGGATTTGCGCGCCGTTGGTGTCCTTGAATGGACGGGCGACGAAGCCCATCCCAAGGCGAGCCGCCTCATTCCCATTTGCATCTACGACGGTCAGGAGCTCGAAGACGCGGGCATCTACATGGCCCGTCCGGCTCCCATGGCCCTCGAGACTGAGGTTGAATATCAACTCCAGCAGGATGGCAAGCCGGTCGGTCTCTTTATCGTCGATAGCGCGGGCGAGCAACAAGGTTCCTGGGTCGGCTTTGGAAAAATGAAGCCGATACCGGTTGCCCGTCCCAGGCCGACGCAAATTGCCAAAGTTGACGAAGACGATGCGCAGAGCGATACGCCCGTTCTACACCGCAAACACCCCGCGGGGAATTCCGGCGGTGGGGATTCCGGCTCCGGTTCGGGCTCCAATGGACCGCCTCCCGATCCTGACCGTCCCTCGCTGCACAAGGGCGGCGACACCTCAAGCTCCGATTCTAGTGGCGATTCCGGCGGCTCGGGCTCGTCCGATTCAGACGCACCGGCTCCCGATCCGGATCGTCCCACGCTGCACCGCAGCGACGACAGCTCTTCCAGCAGCACATCGTCGAGCAGCTCTGGCCAGCAGAACCAGTCGAAGAGCAAAAAGAAAAATCAGGATGACGAAGGCTATGTCGAAGACGTCGCCACCGTAACTGATCCTGAGCGGCCGCGTCTTTTTCGCGGCAAATCCGAGGGATACAGCGCGCCCGTCGTGCCTACCCTCGTCGGCCTGCCCACCGACCTGCAACAGGAAGTCGCCGTCAGCGACGCCAAGAATCGCCCCGTGCATCTTTGGGATTACAGCTGGGCCAATCCCGACGACCAGGCCAAAATGAAGGCCGCCATGGAACAGATGGCGCGCACGGCTCTCGGTCTCAATCCGCCTCCCGCGCCCGCCAAGCCTGCGGCCAAGACTGGCTCTGCGGCCCACAAAACCAGCAAGTCTGCCGCCGCTTCAACCCCACTGCCCGCCCCACTCATCGACGAGCAGTTCCACGTCTTCGAGTTGGCTTACGGCTCTGGCGCCACCATGGTGCTTTCGGCGCACACAGCGGGCGCCGGCGCTCCCATCAAGTTCGTCACCCTGGTCGCGCAGCCCGACCTCTATGGCAATGTGACCGTCCTGCTCAAAAACGTCTCCGAAGCCGGCCATCTCGACGAAACGCCCCGCTGGCGCCTGGTCGACGCAGTTGACGCTATGGCCGACAACCGTGGCGATCTCCTCTTTGAGCTGCGCGGCGACACCCAACGCCAGTTCGCTCTCTATCGTGTCCTGCGGGGCCAGGCAACGCGCATCTTCCTGAGCGGCGCCGATGCCATTGGCGGCGCCGCCGCAGGCAACTAAAGTCATCCCGCAAAAGAGTCATAAAAGAGTCATTTGGTCCAGTATTTTCCTCTTTTTGTTCCTATACAATCGAGAAAGACAAGTGGGCATGTTGCCACTTCTTCAAGGAACTTAGAACGATGGCATCTGCCCTCACCGCACGCACGCCTGATCCCTCTGCTTCTCCGTTTTCCGAGTCGATTCCCGCTATGCAAGCATCGTCGGCCGCTACGTCCGAGAGTGTCCACCACGCCGTTTCGGCGCGCACGCTCCTCCGCATGGGCCGCGCGGCCACGGTCGTTCAGGGCCTCAGCTGGCTCACGCTTGTTATCATCGTCACCTTTCACGCGGGCGCGCTGGCGGCTCTGTTCTTCTTCAGTTGGCAGCGTCTCCTGGCTATGGCCATCATCTACGTGCTGGCCATCAACGTGGGCATCGGCATGTGCTATCACCGCCTGCTCACCCATCGCGGTTACCAGGTTCCCAAGTGGATCGAATACGTGATGACCGTTTTTGCCACAATGTCGCTTGAAGGCGGACCCGTCTTCTGGGTCTCCACGCATCGCGTCCATCACCAGCTCAGCGATCAGGAAGGCGATCCGCACACCCCGCGCGAAGGCGGCTGGTGGGCCCACACCGGCTGGATTCTCTTCGGCGAGGCGCTGCACGCGCAAACTGAAGCCCTCAGCCGCTACTCGCCCGACCTCCATCGCGACCGGGTCCACGTCTGGCTTAGCAAGTATCACTGGCTGCCCATTACCATCAGCGGCCTGCTGCTCCTGGCCGGCGGATGGTACTGGGGCGGATGGGTCAACGGATTGGCCATGGTGCTCTGGGGAGTCTTCCTGCGCGTCACGCTCGGCCTGCACGCCACCTGGCTGGTCAACTCGGCCACGCACCTGTGGGGGTCGCGCCGCTTCGACACCCGCGATGACTCACGCAACAGCTGGTGGGTCGCCCTGCTCACCGGCGGCGAAGGCTGGCACAACAATCACCACGCGCATCCGGTATCGGCGCGCCACGGTCTCGCCTGGTACGAAATCGATCCCAACTTTTGGGGAATCTGGCTGCTGGCCAAGCTTGGCCTTGCCCGCAAAATCCAGGTGGCTAAATTCGATCCCGCCAATCCCAAGCCCGCCGGCATGTAATTCGGTGGGAACAATCCAATTAGAGGAACAGCCATCCCGTCACGGATGGCTGTCTCTTTGGTTTCGCCAGCTCCTGGCCGCGCGATTTTGCCGGCCTTTACTGAGCCGCCAGCTGCTTTTCGACCAATGCCACTGAAGCCTTCGGGTCGATAAGGTGCAAGCGTCCGTCGGCGCTCGCCGTCGCTCCCTGTTCCATCAGCGTAATAACCTGTTCGGGCGTGAGCCTGGGATCAAGCGCGAAGAGTTTCGCGGCCAGGTTCGCCACATTGGGCGAGGCCATTGAAGTGCCGGACTCTTTGAGCTTCGTGCCGCCAGGCACAAAGCTTTCGACCCTGTAGCCATCGGCATCCAGCACCACAGTTTTGCCGTAACTGGTAAACGATGTCTCTTCGCCTGCCTGGTCCACCGCGCCAACGGAAATCAGGTTAGGCAGCTCCAGCGAGGCCGGTACATCTCCCAGGAAACTCGCGTTGGCATCGGAATTGCCGGCGGCGCACACCCAGAGCGTATCTGGCGCCGCCCTGATAGCGCCTTCTACGCCTTCGCGCCAGATCGCGTAGATCTCTCCGGCGAACTGCTTGCGTTTCTCCGGATCCTTTTCCGTACTGGTCTTGTCGAGCCATTGCTCGATTTCGCCCTGGCTGTCGCCCCAGCTCATGTTGACCACGCGTACGTTGTTCTGGCGGAAATAGTCACCCACCTGGCGGAAGTCAGCCTTGAACTTCTCCGCCCATTCCACCGTGGGCGCAAACGGCAAATCGGGCAACGAGTCGTCAAACTGCGCCACAACAAGCCGCGCCGCTGGATTGCCGCGCACGGCGATACCCGCCACGTGCGTGCCGTGCATGTACTGGCCCAGGAAATTCAGGGTTTTGAGAAACGGCGCCAGCTGCTCAGGGGGCATAGCGGAGAGCATCTTGCGTGCGTCGGCCGCGTCTGTCGAGTCGATGCCGTTCTGCAAGTCGTCGATTCCCTGCTCGAGCGAGAGTACTTTGGGATATGCAGTCTTTTGCTCGTCGTTGAGGGGTTGCAAGTCGCCGTTATACAGCTCGCCGTGTGTGTCGAAGGCCAGACCGTGCGGACTGTGTGCCCCCGGATGCGGATCGTCAAACAATTGTGCGGGATACAACGACGTATCGACTCCGGAGTCGAAGATCGCGATTCGCACCGGCGTCAGCTTCTCATTGGGGGTGAGGGTCACGTCGCGCGAAGCCCAAATATCCGGCTTTTTGATGTCGTGCGCGCTGATGTAAGACGAGAGCACGGTCAAAGCAGCGCTCGCTTCCGGAAGTGCGAGCTTTTCCGTGACGCGCATGCCAACCAGGCTTTCTGCTCCGGGTAGATCCAACCCACCGGTCTTGGCCACCTGCGGATCGAGTTCCGCCTTGGCAGTGCCGGCCAGCAGCGATGGAGAAATCAATTGAAGGCTGGCTTTCGTCTCCTTCAGCACATCCTGCGTGGGAGCCCAGGGCAGGGCGTCCACGGCTTCAGAATAGTGATGCTCGAATGCCTGCACAAAAGCGGGACCGGTTGTCGAGCCGCTTTCCTGGTAGGCTTGCGCCGCCGCGCGCAACATTAACCCGGAAGTCAGCTTGGCGGCGGGCTTTTCTTCAAGGCCGCGAATCTGATCCATCGTGGCCAGGGCGCCTTTTGGGTCGCCGGTCAACAGTTGCACATCCTCCTTGGTGCCCAGCAGTTCTCGCAAGGTCGACTTGTCAGCGATGTTGTAATCGGAAAGCACGGAGTCCACGTCCGCGCCCACCTGCTTCGCAAGTGCGTTGAAAGTCGCATCATCTGCGTCGAGGAAGGTGCTGGCAGGCTGAGTAAGGGGAAAACTGAATTGCGGCAGATCGGCCGCGGTATTGACCGTCTTTTTCCCCTGCGCCCAGACGGCGATGGCGCACGAACAAGCAAGAAGTAACACCAGGATACGGCTCATTTAACCTCCTGAAAGACTGCAAGGATCATACCGGAGAGCCCAGCCTGGCTGGAACCAGGGTAAGGGGGCGCGAAAGCCGGCGTGCGGCTTGGCCGCTCGCCCGAGTCGCTTACTGCACCGTCAGCGCCACCGTTCCCGTCTCCGTCATCCCGGCGGAAACGCCGGTAATTGTCACGGTGTAGGTTCCCGCGCTCGTACCAGGATTTGAATTGGCGCCGCCACCTCCGCCTCCGCCGCCAGTTCCCACATTCGACCCGCCGCCGCATCCGATTCCGCCCATCGCCGCAAACAGCACCAGCACCGCGAGCAGGCTCAGCCATTGGCGCCGCCGCACCGGCGCAAACCAAAACAGGATGCACGCCAGTGCCGCCTCTCCGACTCCCGGCCAGAACCGCTGCGTGGGCCTGTTCATCGCGCTGGCCGCAGTCGTGCTGATGGTCAGCGTTACCACCTGCGCCGTTGTGCCGCTCACCATCACCGACGCCGGCACTGAGCATGCCGGCGGATCGCTGGCCGCTGCGGGCGTAATGGCACAACTCAGGCTCACCGTTCCGGTAAATCCATACCACGGCGTGACCGAAACCGTCGTCGTGTTTCCGCTGGTCGCGCCGGGCTCGAGCGAAAGCGGCGCGCCGGTCAGCATGGAAAAGTAAGGCGAGGGCGTCGTGGTGAACGAAAAAATCGCTCCGCTCGCCGTGCCCACGGTGTTCTGCGCGACCATCTGGTAGTAATACGTTGTGGTCGGGCTTAATCCTTGAATGGTTGCGCTCACCGCATCCGATCCCGCCGCCGATCCCAGGTTTTGCGAAGCCGTCAGGCTCGCGCCGCTCAGCGTGCTGCCGGTGCCCCACAAAAACCATGCCTGCGTGTCCGATCCATTGGGATTTACCGTGCCGGCCAGCGTCGCTGCCGTTGCCGCAAGGCTGGTCGCCACACCAGTTGCCGCCGCCGGTGGCGCCGCCGACGACGATGCCGTCACATTCACCGTGTTTTCTCCCGTCGCGCTCGCATAAATCAGGGCGCTCGCATTGTCCGGCGTGTACACGGCCACGATGCTGTCTGTCCCCGCGGCGAACGATCCGGGAGGAACGTCAATCGTCGCACTCCCGCCCGCGAGCGTCGCAGCTCCAAAGTTGGTGTTGCCGCTCGTCAATCCCACTGAACCCGTCGGTGCAGGCTCGCCATTCACGCCGCTCACTGTTACGGTCACCGCCAGTATTTGCGCGGTCGTGATGCTGGTTGGCGAAGGAGTCACCGTCACCGTCGCCGGATACACTCCCACTCCGCTCAGTTCCAGCATTTGCGTTGAGCCGCTGGCATTATCCGAGATGACGAGCGTCGCCGTCATCGCGCCTGCAGTCGACGGCGTAAAGTTCCCCGTGATCGTGCAATTCGCTCCCGCCGCCAGGCTCGTGCCGCACGAATCTGGAAACGCAAACGCCCCGGCGTTTGTCCCACTCACTGCCACGTTCGTGATCGTGAGCGCCGCGCTGCCCGTGTTGGTCAGTGTCACCTGCTGCTGCGCGCTCGCGGTTCCGGTCTGCTGCGGCCCGAATGCCACCATCGTTGCCGACAGCGTCGCCACCGGCGCATCGCCGCTCAATGCAATGGCCTGTGTCGCATACTCCGGGCCGGCGGCATTCAAATCGGTGTCTGTCAGAACCAGCGATCCGTCAACCGTTCCCGCCGCGGCCGGGTCGAAACTGATAGACAATTCGCACGTTGCGCCCGCAGCCAGCGTTGCCGCCTGCGCAGCCCCCGCCGTCGACACCGCACATGCCGAGGCCGCGCTGCTGTTCAGCATGAAGTTCGCTCCTGCCGCCGGATTCGCTCCACTTCCCGGCACGGGAAACGTCAGCGCCGCGTTGCCCACATTCTGCACCGCGACCGTCTTCGGGCTATCACTGCTCACCGTGCCTGCCGCCGTCGCGGCAAAGTTGATCGCCGGCGCCTGTGCCCGCACCACTTCTACCAGTCGCTCATTCTTTGAGTCCGCAATGAACAGGTCGCCGCCGGCATCCAGTGCGATCCCAATTGGATCATTCAGCCCTTCACCGTTTGCGATCGGCGTGATCTGCGTCGCCGTTCCACCGTCTCCGGGAACCTCCACCACGCGGTTGTTGGCGTCGGCGATAAACAAATCTCCGGCCGCATCCACGGCAATGCCATAGGGAAAATTCAGGCTCTGGCCGTTCACGCTGGGATCGATCGCTGTCGCCGTGCCGCCGTTGGCTGGAATCTCCACCACGCGGTTTGCAAAAAGGTCCGCAATAAACAGATCGCCCGCGCTGTCCAGGGCCAGTGTTACGGGGTACGACAGTTTCTCTCCATCCACCAGCGGATCGATCGCCACGGCCGCTCCGCCGCCTGCAGGCACTTCCACCACGCGTCCGTTGTCCACGTCGGCGATGTACAGGTCGCCCGCGCCGTCAATCACCATGCCGCACGGGTAATGCAACCCGATTCCATTCACCATCGGGTTGATCAATGTCGCCGCACTTCCCGTTGCCGGAACCATCACCACCACGTTGCGGTCCAGGTCAGAGATGTACAGGTTGCCCCCGCCATCCACGGCCACCCCGCCCGGATTAGCTAATCCCTCGCCGCCAACTACAGGGTCGATCACGATCGGCGCGCCTCCGCCCGCCGGCAGCTCCACCACGCGCGTGTTGCTGCTATCGGTCAAGAACACATCGCCCTTGCCGTCCACCACGGGGTCAAATGGGTTGTCGAAGGCAATGCCGTTCGCCATTGGAGCGAAGGCGATCACGGCTCCGGAGCCGAATGCAACCTGCGGTCCCACGCCGTCGCCTTCGAGCGGCGCGCTCGCCATCAGGTTCCCTTCGCCATCCAGAAGCAAAACCGCTCCGTAGCGCTCACCGGCCCATGCCGGGTTGAACGTCACCTGCACGCTGCAGCTTTGCCCAGCCGAGTAGCTCACACCCGCGGCGCACGTTCCACCGCCTTCGTTGCCAAAGTCCAGGCCGGTGGCGCCCTGCGAGAGCACGGCGATGCTGCCCGCGGTTGCTGCAGCGGGAATCGTCAGCGTCACCGTTTGCGTGCTGCTGGCCCCCACATTCACCGGTCCAAAGTTGGTCTGCGCGCCGCACACGGCTGCACCCAACATCAGCCCGCTAACCGCGAATGCTAGCCGCTGCTCACCAAACCTTTGCACCAGCAGGAGAATTGTTTGAGTTGCCATGAGATCCGCCGTCTGGGTCGCTCGCCCGCTCATAGCGCAGCCAGGAAGTTCTGCAAGTCGACCAGCTGCTGAGGATTCAAATTCATCTGAAATCGAGAACTATAAAACTGCACCACCTGTCCCAGGTTTGCCGCCGATCCGTTGTGAAAGTACGGGGCCCGCCCGGCCAGCCCGCGCAACGCCGGCACCTTGATGTGATTCACGTCGGCGCATTGGCCCGTCGCCAACGCTACGCCCGGGTCGGTGGTCACGTACACCACTGCATTTCCGCTCGCATTCGTGCAGCCTGTGATCTGGTAGATCGGCAGACTCGGCGCCGTCAGCGCTTGCAATCCCGCAATGATGTTTGCATCGGTCTCGCTTGCAACCAGGTGGCTGGTGCCAATGTCGAAGGTCAGCGGCAGCGAGTGCATGCCGACATTCGGCGCATCGTGGCAGGTGCCGCAGGTCCCCACGATCACCGCCGGGCTACCCAGCGCAGGATTGTCGTTTAACCCAGGCACATCTGTGATCTGCATCGGCGCACTATTGAACAAATCCTCGCCGCGCGCGATGCTCGCCTGCGCAGCGTTCGAGCTCCCTTCCCACGCCTCAAACAACGTGAACACGGCCGGGTTGAACGTCGCGCCAGTCGGATCCTGGCCGAATGCATCGTTGATTCCCGGATAATACGTCTGGGTGGCGAGCGCCGCCGCTCCACCCGTTGCGCCGTTCGCCGTCAGCGCTCCGGCTTGCGTATCGGTCGCCTCGGCGGCGTAAAGCCCTTCTTCAAAGCTGATCAGTTGGCTCAACTGCGCGGCTGTTGGAGTTGTGCTGCCCTGTTCGTGCGTCGCAATTGCGTTGGCTGCCTGCGCATCCAGATCCGAGCCGAGATTGGCGCTCAAAGTGGATGCTGAATTCAAAGGCGACACGCTGAAGCGCGCGTCCCACATCACATCGCTCAAAAAAGTCAGGCTCGACGCAGGCAATGGCCGCCGGTACACCGAATACATCGTCTGTCCCGACGACGCGTTGGTCGTCGTTGCGCACCCGTAGGGATCCTGCGCCACCGAAATATTGAACTGCGTGCCGGAGGGCAGCGACTCGGCAATGCGGATCAGTCCGTTGTTCAGCACGAGGCTGTGCCCCGCGCTGTCGCCGCTCGCCGCACTGGGGCAGTTAGCCCCGTCCACCGCAAGAAACAGCGGATCCGTTCCGTTGCTGCTGGCAAAGACCGACTGCGCATTCGCCGCGCTCAATCCCATCCCCTGGCTTAACTGGTGACAGCTTGCGCACGAGCGCGTATTGGTTCCCAGCGCCTGAAAGAAAACTCCGTTCGGATCGATGCTGCCCGTCGCGCTGAACGTTGAGACGGTGCCACTTGGCGTGGTGTACGGCTCGAGGCTCGGAATCAGGTCGCTTGGCGGAGGAGCTGTGCTCGCCGCGCCTCCGCCGCACCCCTGCAGCACGACTGTTGCCGCCGCAAAACACAGCAAGCCCGCAGCCAGCACCAAAAACGCCCGTTGCCTTTCGATCGTCAATCGGCCTCCGGTCAATCGCAGCGGAAGAAAAAATAGAAGGGGAAGTGCGCTTCCAAAAGTTTAGGAGTGTCCAAAAGTATAGACGGTGATTATCAAGATAGGGAAGAGGCCGCACCCGGAGGCGGTGGATCGGTTTAAAGCTGCTTTGAAAGGGCGCGACTTTTCAGTCGTGCCGAAACGACCTCAAAATGAAATTTGGGCCGTCCATCCTCCCGGCAGCTCAAACTTACTGGCTGTCCAATCTACTTGTTCACTTTTGCCCGCACCCACAGCACAAGGAAGAATGGCAGCGCCACCACCAGCACCACCACCCCCGCCGGAAGCCCGACGTAACGGTAGGTGTCCGTGTAGTCGACCCGGTGCCCGAAAAACACGTTCCACGCCAGCAGCACGAAGATCGCCACGCACGTAGCCGCGAAAAACGTCAAAAACGCCGACGCCAACGTCAGCAGCAGGCTCTGGAACAGACTGAAACCCTCCAGCGGAAATCCGAAAACCCTCCGCCCGTGCCTCTTTTGTGCCATTTCCGCCATCGTGTCAAGCCCTCTCGTCTAGAATACAAATTCATGGCCAGCAGTGCGCAAATCGAGCTGTGGCATGCCGAGAAAGTCGCTACCCAGGTCACTGTGCTCGCGGCTTCCAACGGCATTCACTACGCCACCTGGGGCGAAACGCGCATCTCCGACGCTGACCTTGAGCGCCTCGTCGGAGCTGTCCCCGCCGCACTCACCGCGGCGCTGCGCCAGCGCGCCTACTACTTCGTTCCCCTGACCATTGCGGACACCGGCGAAAACCTGGTCGCGCCGGCCTACTCTGTCGAGCTCGGCGACCGCGCTGTCTGCCATCGCAACGCCTCTTTCGGCGCCACCGAGGCCGTCTTCATCTCCACCCGCCTGGTCGAAGATCGCTTCGGCCTGGCCTTCGAATTCTTCATCAACGTGGCGCACAATTTCGTTGAGGCCGCCGGAGTCCCGGACAGCTTCTCCACACTTGCCTGGTCGCAGGCCGAAGCGCAGGTCCGCGGCGAAACCAGCCAGGACGCCTGGGAAACCCGCCGCCGCGCACTCGAGCCTCACCCCGGCGCCAAAACCATCGACGAGCGCGCCCGCCTGAGCTTTTTTGAGTCCTCGTTCTCCGACGCGCTCGCCATCTACATGCTTTCACTGGCCGTCGACTTCGACTACCGCGACTTGCGCGAGCGCGAGTACCCGTTGCTCGACGCCACGGCGCTCGCTCAGCGGCTGCGCCACGTAGCCGGCCTTTTTCCCGCCAACGCGGGCTATGAATTCCAGGTCATCAAGCGCAGTAAAGGTTGATTGCCGCAACCGCTCATTGGCTGCTTGATACCGAGCCTGCTTCCCTTAACACCCTGAAACTCAACTCGCCCGAATTCCAGTCGGCGAATGCATGCAAAAGCATCGCCGGCCAAAGCGATGCCGAAGCCAGCGCCACAAAGCACGCCACCAACCCAAAGACCGCAGTTTTGGGCACTTGGGCATAGCCCATGTACACGTGGCCCGCGCCGAAGATCGCTGAACTCACCAGCGCCGCCCACCACGGCCCCATCCACGCCGACAAAAACCAGAACAGGAACCCTCGGAAAAGAAACTCTTCGGTGACACCAGCGGTGAGCGACACCAGCCAGAACAATTTGCGCTCCTGTGCGGTGTGCGGCAAAAGCGGCTCGGCATACTCCAGCTTTGGCCTCACCCGCTCCAGCAACTCGGGCCGCGCGACCAGCGCGCGTTGTTGCGCCAACATCCATCCCGCCAGCAGCACAACCAGGGCCGTCCCCGCCCATGGCCGCAACGGCGGTGGAATGCCCAGCCGCAACGGCGTGGCCGAACCAACCAGAAAAAGCGCTTGCCACGGCCGCGCCTTCATCGCCCAGTAGCCCGCCAGGCAGGCCGCCACAACCGACTCCTCGGCCATCAGGTTGCGATAAAACTTTGCGCGCACGCCCGGCGCACCGCTCCTCAGCCGCGCCAGGTACCGCGGCCAGCTCCACTTCCACTCAATCAGCGGAACTGCCAGCAGCAAAGCAAACAGCGCGTCGTCGAAGATGGTGTGAACCCCGCTCATCGTAGCCGCTCTTCTTTCTGCAACCGCCAGATTCTACTCGCCGCTCTTGCGAAACAACAGCGCCGCTACCACTTCCGGCTTGGCGCGAATCTTCCCAAATACCGACACTGACTTGATGGCCGCGCGTGCCAGCTGCGGCGTCACGTCGTCGGCAATTTTCAGCACCCCAACCACGCGGATCTCGATCGGATTTCCTGCTGCCGCACGCTCTTCCAGGTCCTCACGTCCGTAACTCGCCATCCCCAGGGTCATGAATTTTCTCTGCACCTCCTGTTGCACGGTCGCCGCGTGGCCGTCGATCTGCCGCCGCACCGCCGCAATCAGGAAGTCCGTTCGGCTGGAATAAAAGCCCTGGTTTACCAAAAGATCAACTTGACCCAGGTCTACGGCGCTCATATTGAACGAGATCTTCTCCGTATCCGGCATCCCATCACCATCCTATTGTATTCCAATTAGACTACAAAAGGATGATGTCATGGCTTGCCGCCCAAGTCAACCATTTTTGAGCTTTTCGGCTTTCAGCCGGCATAGAGATTCGCCCGCACAAACCCGTTCCTGAGCTTGCCCAGCGGATCGAAGTGCGCGGCCAGCTCGCGGAACTGTGGCAGCTGCGTGTAGCACGGCTCCAGTTGCGCCGCCGGCAGCGTGAACAGCTTGCCCCAATGCGGCCGGGGAGCAAACGGCCGCAGTTGCGCTTCAATCAGCGGCAGCAGCTGCCGCACCGCGCTCCACTCCGGCTTCCATGTGAAGTGGATCGCCAGCGACGCTCTGTGGTAAGCCATGCTCATCCATAGCCGGTCCGCCGCCACCGTCCGCAATTCCGTGATAAAAAGATGGGGCCCGACCTTTTCATGCAGCTTCTCCACCGCCTGCACGGCGTCCCACCCGTGTTCCCACGGCACAAAGTACTCCGACTGCAGTTCCTGCCCGCTCGAAGGCGTCTGTCCGATGCGGAAGTGCGGCAGCCGGTCGTACCACGGCCCCGGAACTCCCAGCTGATCCGTCACGCTTTCGGTCGGATGTCCGGCCAGCGGGTGCAGCTTCTTCGTCGCCAATTTTGCGCCGAACATCTCGTGATCCCACTGGTTCGCGTCGCCCTCCGCAAGCCGCCGCTTTACCCACACCTGCTCGGCTGTGCGATTCCGCCAGTCGGTAAAAACGCTCACGCTGTAGCCGCTGGAGAAAATCTTTTCAAAGTGCCGCCCCAGCTCTTCGAACGCCAGTTCCTGGTACACCGCTTGGGCCACCTTGTACGTGGGCAGCAGCTCCAGTGTCGTCCGGGTTACCACACCCATCGTGCCCAGTCCCACCACCGCTCCCAGGAACTGCTCGCCATCCTTCCCACGCTCCAGCTTCACCACATCGCCGCTGCCCGTGACCAACTCCAGAGCCGTCACCGCTGTCGCCAGGTTCTCGTTCCTCAACCCGCTTCCATGCGTCGCCGTCGCACACGCTCCCGCCACCGTAATCCCGGGCAGGGACGCCAGGTTGTGCAGCGCGTAGCCCTTCGCGTTCAGCCACGGAGCCAGGTCGCTATAGGTCACCCCTCCGCCCACTGTGACGGTGCGCGCCTTTTCGTCCAGCGTCATCTCTTTCAGCCGCTCCAGCGAAATCTGCTCCCTGGTGCTGTCGGCGATCGCGCTGAACGAGTGCCTTGCCCCCAGCGCTCGCAGCTGGCTCGCGTTCCTTACCACCGCGCGCACCTCGTCCACAGTTGCAGGCGCCTGCAGGTTATTCGTGCTGTAGGTAAGGTTGCCTGCCCAATTCGTGCGCGCCGTGTTGGAATTCATCGCCGCCTGCTTGCTCCTTGCCACACGCCCCAACGCGCTCGCGGCCGCCAGCGCGCCGGCTGTTTTCAAGAACTCCCGCTTGTTCATGGATTGCTCGCGACCTCTTGAGCGACTGGTTCTCTCGTTCGGAGCCTGCGCCCCGCCGCTCCAGCATAGGTGTCGGCGCACGCCCCTGACAATCTTGAGAATTGAAAGCTGCTATTTGACGGCTGCCTTCAAGCCGCCGCGTACGCCACGCGCCCCTCGCTTATCGCCCATCGCACCTTGCCCAGCATTGCCCACCCATCGAAGGGCGTGTTTTTGGCTTTCGATTTCGATTCCGTCGCGCGATACGTCCACTCCGCATTGGCATCGAACACCACCACATCGGCAAAGCTTCCCACGGCCAGGGTACCGCGGCCCTTCAGTCCCAATAGCGCGGCCGGTTGCGCGCTCAGCAGGCTCAGCACGCGCCCCAGCGGCATGCGCCACTCCTTGTGCAGCCAGCGCAAGCTCAGTCCCAGTGCGGTCTCCAGGCCCGTGATTCCGTTGGGCGCCAGCTCAAATTCAATTTCCTTCTCATGCATCGCGTGGGGCGCGTGATCGGTCGCAATCGCGTCCACCACGCCGTCTAGAATCCCCTCGATCATCGCGTCGCGATCGGCCGTCGCGCGCAGCGGAGGGTTCATCTTGGCGTGCGTGTTGTAAAGTCCCACATGTTCCTCGGTCAACAGGAAATGATGCGGCGTCACCTCGCACGTAACGCGCAACCCGTTGCGCCGCGCCTGCCTCACCGCAGCCAGTGCACCCGCGGTCGACAAGTGCGCCACGTGCAGATGCGGATGTGCTTCCCGCAGTTCCGTCACCAGGCGAATGTCGCGCTCTACAATGCCCGTCTCCGCTTCCGCGGGCATTCCTCGCAGTCCCAGCTTGAACGACACCGGCCCCAGGTTCATGCTCGCGCCCTGCGTCATGCGTGTATCCTCGGCGTGCTGGATCACGGTCAGCCCCACTCGCGCCGCGCCGGCGAGCGCCTCACGCATCACGCTGTCCTTCAAAATGGGCTTGCCGTCATCGGTCACGGCCACTGCGCCCGCCCCTTTCAACGCCGCCAGGTCGTTGATGGTTTCACCTTTCGACCCACGTGTCGCCGCCGCGATCGGAAACACCCTCACGTGTGCGCCCCGCTCCGGCGCCTGCATCCAGCGCGTAATCTCCGCCGAGTCGTTTACCGGATTGGTGTTCGGCATCGCCGCCACGCTCGTAAATCCACCCGCCGCCGCTGCCGCCGTTCCCGTTGCGATGGTTTCCTTGTAGGCCTGTCCCGGCTCGCGTAGATGCACGTGCAGATCGATCAGTCCCGGAGTCACGATCAACCCTGTCGCATCCAGCACCTCAGCGCCGTTCAACTCTTTCAACTTGCCCGGCCCGGCAATCTCCGCCACGCGTCCATCCTTGAGCAGTAGATCCTTGGTTGCATCCACTCCCGCTGCCGGATCGACCAGCCGTCCGCCGCAAATGGCCAACGTCATGCGCGTCCTCCTTCCTCGCTTTTGAGGAGTGCGCGCTCCATCACCGCCATACGGATCGCCAAACCGTTGGTCACCTGCTCCAGGATGGCCGATTGCGGCCCATCGGCCACGCCCGCCGTAATCTCCATGCCGCGAATAATCGGCCCCGGATGCAGCACTACCGCCGCGGGCGCATAAGCAGCGAGCCGTTGCCCGGTCAGCTGATAGCTCGCCTTGTACTCATCCAGATCCAATTGCAGCCCCGCCAGCCGTTCCGCCTGGATGCGGAGCATCATCACGCCTTGCGATTGCCTCAACGCAGCATCGAAGTCCCGCTCAATCTCAAGGCCTGGACCTGACCGCGCTGCTTGCTCCGGCAGCAGCTCCCTTGGCCCGCACAGTACCACGCGCGCGCCCAAGCGCGGCAGCAGCAGCATGTTGGAGCGCGCCACCCGGCTATGCAGAATGTCGCCCACGATGCTCACCGTGATCCCCGCCAGTGTTTCTGGGCCGACCTCGCCAACCCCCGGCCGCAAATGCGCCAGCAGAGTGCGAAGATCCAGCAGCGCCTGGGTTGGATGCTCGTGCATGCCGTCGCCGGCATTCACCACCGGCAACCGTGTAGCCTCCTCCAGCAGCCACGCGGCGCCCGACGAGTTGTGGCGCAGAATAATGGCCTCTGCGCCCAGCGCCCGCAGCGTCAGTCCCGTGTCCTTCAGCGACTCGCCCTTCTCGATGCTCGAGCTCAGGCTTGAGACCAGCGTGGTGTCGGCGCCCAGCGCCTTGCACGCCAGTTCGAAGCTGGTGCGCGTCCGCGTCGACGACTCGTAAAAGAGCAAGGCGATGCGCCGCTTGGCCAGCGTGTGATCGCGGAGAATGGCGTCTTCATTCTCAAGCTCGGTGGCGCGTATCAGCAGCTCGCTCACCTCGGGTACCGAGAGATCAAGCACCGAAAGCAGCGAGCCGGGATGATAAGGAAATGGGGAGACGGGCGCGGGAGGCGTAGAAAGCTGGCGTCGAACAAGACTTGCGACGGGATTCATGTTCAGTCGCCGAAGCATCGGGCTTCGGTCCGGTTGTTAGAGCAGCTTCAGGGTCGCAGGCATCGGCTTCTCGTCTCCTCGCTTTTTCCCGGGGCTGAACGCAGGCGTCGCGGGCTAGTCGCCGGCAGCTGGTTGATCCACTCGCTCTACCAGCAACACCTGTTCAGTCGAGTCGACCTCCTGGAACTTCACTTCGATAATCTCACGGCTGCTGGTGGGAACATGCTTGCCCACGTACGTTGCCTCAATGGGCAGCTCGCGATGGCCGCGGTCAATCAGCACGGCCAGTTGCACGCGCCGCGGGCGGCCGTGGTCAAAGAGCGCATCCATCGCCGCGCGCACCGTACGGCCTGTATAGAGCACGTCGTCGCAGATCACAATGTCGCGGCCCTCCACATCGAACCCGATGGCGCCAGGCGTCACCACCGGGCGCACCCCCGACGTGGACAAATCGTCGCGGTAGAACTGGATGTCGAGCACGCCGGTGTCTACCGGCCGCTTCTCAATGGTTGAAATCAGTTTGCCGAGCCGCTCCGCGAGCGGAACGCCGCGCCGCTTGATCCCCACCAGCGCCAGGTCCTCGCTGCCATTGCTCTTCTCCACAATCTCATGGGCCAGCCGAACAAGCGTACGCTCGATCTCCGAGGCGGACATCAGCCGCCCCTTCACGCGAAGGTCTGCCTTGCTTTCCGTTTCACTCATGATTCTTGCTCTTGCCGGATGATACGAGGGGCCGCCGCTCCGGGGCAAGCTGTGGAAAGCGCTCGCCATCCTTAGACGGCCACCCGAGTGGGCCCTGAACATCGCGGATCATCGATCCGGCCGGGCGATCGGGCCGAATCGGCCCCATAATATAGAAGCGGGCCTGGATGGCGAAATTGGCAGACGCAGCGGACTTAAAATCCGCAGGCCTTAACCGGCCGTGGGGGTTCAAGTCCCCCTCCGGGCACCAGAGACGACGGGTCCTTCGTCGCTGCGCTCCTCAGGATTTCGCCTGCGGGCTCAGACGCCCGCAGCACGGCTCAAGTTCAAGTCCCCTCCGGGCACCAGCTAACCCATTGAAATTCCGCCACGTTAATGATCAAATTCCTTTGTGCCGTCTGCGGCCGGAGGAAACAAAATCTGAATCCGAGCCGGGAGACGCTGCACTCTTCCCTTCATGACGACATCGATCACCCAACCTGATTCCGCGCAACCCCAGCCCGGCGCCGGCCCGCAGCTGGTGCAGAGCCTGGGACTCTTCAGCGCCACCACCATCGTTGTGGGATCGATGATCGGCAGCGGCATCTTCATCGTGGACTGCGACATTGCGCGCCTTACCCATTCGCCCGCGCTCTACCTGGGCGCATGGGTCATCACCGCGGTGATGACCATGATCTGCGCGCTGAGCTACGGCGAGCTGGCCGCCATGATGCCCAGGGCGGGCGGCCAGTACATCTACCTGCGTGAATCGCTGGGCCCGCTGTGGGGATTTCTTTACGGCTGGACCCTGTTCCTGGTGATTGAGACCGGAACCATCGCCGCCGTGTGCGTCGCGTTCGGCAAGTTCCTGGGCGTCTTTTTCCCCTCCGTGTCGAGCACGCATTGGCTCTGGCACATTGCGCACGTTCCGCCCATTCCTGTGGGGCCCATGCTGCTGGGCAACATGGAGATCGGAGTGAGCACCGCAAATCTCGCGGGCATCGTCGTGGTGCTGCTGGTGGCGGCGGTCAATATCTTCGGCGTAAGGTTCGGCGCCCTTCTGCAAAACGTCTTCACGGTGGCCAAAGCGCTGGCGCTGGCCGGTCTCATTGTTTTGGGATTTACGATCGGCCGCAACAGCGCAGCCATCGCGGCCAACTTTGGCGCACATTGGAGCGAATTCTGGCGCAACGCCGGCTGGCATTCGCTACATCCCGCGCAGGTGGGCGCGCAGGGACCGATCGTGATGGTGAACATCATCGTCATCCTGGCCATTGTCCAGGTGGGCTCTCTTTTTTCCGCCGACTCCTGGAATTGCGTCACTTTTACGGCGGGAGAAATCAAGCATCCGCGGCGCAACGTGCCGCTCTCGCTGGTGCTGGGCACAGGATTCGTGCTGACCGTCTATATCCTGGCCAGCGCCGCGTACCTCATGGTGCTTCCGCTGCACGGCGATCCGCACGGAACCACGGCGCTGGCGCGCGGCGTGCAATACGCCTCAGAGGACCGCATCGGCTCGGTTGTGCTACAGCAGATTTTTCCCTCGGTCGGCGGATACCTGATGGCCGCGGCGATCATGATCTCTACCTTCGGCTGCGCCAACGGCATTACGCTCTCCGGCGCGCGCGCCTACTACGCCATGGCGCGCGACGGTCTCTTCTTCCGCTCGGTTGGCGAGCTGCATCCACGCTACAAGACTCCGGCCGCCGGGCTGGTGGTGCAGGCTATCTGGACGGTGCTGCTCTGCGTCTCCGGATCTTACAGCCAGTTACTCGACTACATCATTTTTGCGGAGCTTGTGTTCTATATCCTGACGATCGCCGGGCTTTTCGTGCTGCGCTTCCGGCAGCCGGAGGCGCCGCGGCCCTACAAGGCATTCGGGTATCCGTTCCTACCCATCCTGTACATCGTCATGGCGCTCGTCATCTGCGCCGCACTGCTGCGCTACAAGCCGCAATACACCTGGCCCGGGCTGATTCTGGTGCTGCTCGGGATTCCGGTGTACCTGTTCTGGTCTCGACGCGCGGAAATGCCGAGT
>JASHQH010000281.1 GCA_030037635.1 Acidobacteriaceae bacterium | reverse complement strand
GATATCGTGGCCGTGATCGGCGGCGGCCCGTTGGGCCTGATGATTATGCATGTGGCCGCGCTGGCCGGCTATGAGACCATCGCCATCGTCAAGCACGACGGCCAGGTGGAAGCAGCCAGGCAACTGGGCGCAACCCACGTGGTGCAGGGCACGACCGTCCGCCAGTCCATCCTGGATGCGCGGGCCCTCACGCCCGGCGAGCGCGGTGTCGATATCGCCATTGAGGCGGTGGGCACACCCGAAACCTGGCAGGAAGCCGTGGAGTTGGTGCGCAAAGGCGGCACGGTGAACTTCTTTGGCGGCTGCGCAGCCAACACGCGCATCACCCTCGACACCAATCGCCTTCATTACAGCGACATCACCTTGCGCGCCACCTTCCATCACACGCCCGCCATCTGCCGCAAAGCCCTGGCGCTCATCGCCGGCGGACGCTTTCAGGCCGGCGCCTTCATCACCGGCCGCGCCAACCTCTTCGAATTGAACCGCGTTTTCGAGAAGTTGATGAACCGTTCCACCGAGATCAAGACCGCCATCGTGCCGTGAGGAGCACGCGTGAATTGGGAGTTATGCTTTCCGCGCTGCCCCAGCTCTCAAAAAGCGAGACCTGGGGCACCCATTTGTGGTGCAGGGTGACTGCCTCGTCCTGGTTCTGCTGGGGCGGGAAGCGATGCTGCTCCAACCGGTGAAATAATGTCCGTGAGGCCCAAGGCCCCATGACCACCACCGCCCAGCCCCACGCGGATTCATCGACCAACGACCTCCTCGCCCGCGGCTGGGCTGCGCTTCCACCGGCCTATCGCATTCCCGACGCCGCGCCCACGCTCGACCAGGCCCGCGCATACTGCCGCCGCCTGGCCGAAACTCACTACGAAAACTTCCATGTTGCTACCTGGTTCCTACCCAAGGCTCTCCGCCCGCACTTCTATTCCATCTATGCGTACTGCCGCATCTCTGACGATCTGGGCGACGAAGTTCCCGACCGCTCCGCAGCTCTGGCGCTGCTTGATCTCTGGAGCCGCGAACTGGACGCCTGTTACGAGGGCCGCGCGCGCCATCCGGTCTTTGTCGCGCTCGCTGAAACCATTCGCGCCTGTGCCATTCCTAAAGAGCCGTTTGCCGATCTGCTCGTCGCTTTCCGCCAGGACCAGACCGTTACCCGTTACGCCAGCATGGACGACGTGCTCGGCTATTGCCATTACTCCGCCAATCCCGTCGGCCGGCTTGTGCTTTACGCCTGCGGCGAAGTGAGCGAAGAAAACTTCAAACTCTCTGACGCCACCTGTTCGGCGCTGCAGTTAGCCAACTTCTGGCAGGATGTGCGCGTGGACTACGGCAAAGGCCGCATCTATATTCCGCAAGACGACATGCGGCGCTTCGGCGCCGGCGAAGAAACCATCGCGCAGGGAATCGCCACGCCCGAGTTTCGCGCCCTTATGCGCCATGAAGCCGGCTTCGCGCGCGGGCTTTTCGAGCAGGGCCTGCCGCTGATCGGCCGCGTCAATCGTGATCTGGCGATCGATCTCGATCTTTTCAGCCGCGGCGGCCTTGAGATTTTGCGCGCCATCGAACGCCGCGATTACGACGTGCTAAGCGCGCGCCCCGCCATCAGCAAGCGGACCAAGCTGGGATTGGCGCTGCGTGCCCTGGGCGGCAAAGCGCTGCCGTTCCTGCGCCTCGGCGCGCGCTCCTCGGGAAAGACTGCTTGACCCAAAGAGCTCCATTGCACGACACCGCCCTGGCCCGCGCGTATGCGGCCTCAAGGGCAATCGCCAAACGCGAAGCCAAGAACTTCTATTACGCCTTCATCGCGCTTTCGCTCCCGCGCCGCAACGCCATCAGCGCCATCTACGCTTTTATGCGTCAGGCCGACGACCTGGCCGACGACGAAAGCATTCCGCGCCAGGAACGCCGCCGTCAATTGGATTCCTGGTTGGCCGCGTGGCACGAGGCCGCCCACGGCGCCCTCACGGCCGATCCCGTCTTCCTCGCCGTTCGCGATGCCACACAGCGCTTCACCATTCCGCTCGAGCTTCTGGATGAACTTGTGGCAGGCGTCGCCATGGATCTCGATCACGCCCCCGCCGGCGAGCCCGATACCTACGCGACCTTCGCTGATCTTTACCGCTATTGCTATCTTGTGGCCTCAGTCGTGGGCCTGGTCTGCATCCGCATCTTCGGATACCGCGACCCGCGCGCTGAGAAACTCGCCGAAGAGACCGGAATCGCTTTCCAGCTCACCAACATTCTGCGCGACGTAGCCGAGGATGCCGCGCGTCATCGCGTTTATCTGCCGCTCGACGAGCTAGCGTCGCACGGCGTTTCGCTTCAGGCGATTCTCAACCACGCCGCTGCGCCTCCCACGCCAGCCGAGCGCAACCTTCTTGAGTCGAACGCGCGCCGTGCCGAGCATTATTACCGTTCCGCGCGCGAATTGCTTCCGCTCATCGAGCCTGCCAGCCGCCCCGCGCTCTGGGTCCTGGTTTCCATCTACCGCGCGCTGCTCAAGCGCATTGAACGCGCCGATTACGATGTCTTCACCCATCGTGCCAGCGTGCCCATGGTGCAAAAGCTGGCCATCCTCAGCGTCGGCCTCGTCTGGACGGCCTGGGCGCGAGCTTTTTCACGGTAAAGCGCAACGCCGATTCTGCGACGCTGAAGGAACACTGGCGGCGATTCAGGATTCCTGAGTTGCCGTGCCCCCCGAAGCCGACAACTTCAAGTCAATGCGATAAGCTGTTGCGAGGAGATTTTTGATGCGGCTGCGGGCGTTGCACCACTGGATTCTTGTCTCGCTCCTTTTCACTCTCGGCCCCGCTGCGCACAACTCGGCAGGGCAGGGAACGGGCTTCAATCCCGCGCTCCCTCTCACCCGCGTCGACAACGGCCCCAACTCCGCCTGGGCGCAGAAGCAGCATTATCTGGTCCTCGTTTCTCTCGACGGCTTTCGCTGGGACTATGCCAAGCGCGACAACGCCGCGCACCTGTTGTCATTGGCAAGGCAGGGCGTGTCGGCGCCCCAGGGCATGATGCCCAGCTATCCTTCGCTCACTTTTCCCAATCACTACACCCTCGTCACCGGTCTTTATCCTGAGCACACCGGCATCGTGGCCAATAGTTTTTTCGACCCCGCACGCGGGGCGCGCTACGCCTACAACGACCCGGAAACCGCGAACGATGGCTCCTGGTACAGCGGCATTCCTTTATGGAGTCTGGCTGAGACACAGGGCATGCACGCGGCGTGCATTTTGTGGGTCGCATGCGAAGCCAAGATCGCCGGATTCCGTCCTTCTTACTACGCTCATTACGACGCTAAAACTGAGCCCACGCCCGAGGCGCAGCAGGCGCGCATCGAGAATGCCGCCGCTCTGCTCCGTCTTCCCGCCGCCGATCGCCCGCACTTCATCGCCATCTACTTCTCTGAGCCCGACCACTCCGGCCATCATTACGGACCCGATGCGCCTGAAACCCGCGCCGCCGTGCTCAAAATGGACGCCTTGATCGGGAAACTGGAATCCGCGTTGAAAACCACCGGCCTGCCCATCGACCTCGTCGTAGTGAGCGATCACGGCATGGTGAAGTCGCAAGGTGACTGGATCAACCTCGACCAGTTCGCCGATTTGACGGGCTTTGACGCGGTGAAAGATCACCTCTACGCGAAGTCGGAGGCGGACCGGACGCGTGTCTACAACCAGCTTAAAAAAGCTTCTCCGCAATTCATTGTTTTCCGCCGCAAAGACGTTCCCGCCGATCTGAACTACAACCAGAATCCGCGCGAAGGTGATCCCGTCGTCATCGCCACGGGTCCGTATGCCATCCGCGCGCACGCGCCCGCGGCGGGCGAGCCCAACCCTCCGCCCACCACCGGCATGCACGGCTTCGATCCGCACCGGATCCCTGAAATGAAGGCCATCTTTTTTGCCGCCGGCCCCGACCTGGTCGTGGAAAAGACCGTCGCGCCGTTTGATAACGTGAATCTGTATCCGTGGATGGCGCATCTTCTCGGTCTTACTCCACCCAAGTCTGACGGCGACCTGGGGATTCTCTCCGGCACGCTGCGCGACGGCGGAGCTCCACTGGAAACAGAGCAAGGGAAATGAGCCAATGAGCGTGATTCTGGGAATTGACGGCGGAGGCACCAACACGCGTGCCGCCATTGTCGCGGATGGAAAAACTCTGGCCAACGGGCAAAGCGGCTCCATCAAGCGCCTGCGCGTGGGCGCCGAAGCGGCCGAAGCCAATCTGCGGGCGCTGCTCAAGGAGGTCTACGAGCAGGCCGGCGTCAAGGACGTGCGGGCCGCCTGCTGCGGCATGGCCAGTCCCACCATGCCCGGCGTCAAAGAGTGGGTCACGGCGGTCTTCGACGATTTTGGCGTGGAGCAATTTGAGATTGTCGGCGACGAAGTGATTGCCCTCGACGCTGCCTTTGAAGCAGGGCCCGGGATCCTGCAGATTGCCGGAACCGGCTCCAATTGCATTGGCCGGGCAGCCGACGGCAGCCGCGAATCCGCCGGTGGCTGGAGCTCGCGCCTGGGCGATGAAGGCTCCGGCTACTGGATCGGCGTCAACTCGCTTCGCCGCGCGCTGCACGCCTTCGATCGCGAGGAGCCCTGCCAGATTATTCCCACTGTGAGCAAAATCTGGGGCACGAAAGACATGGACGAATTCATCAACAAGGGCGACGGCACGCCCTCGCCCGATTTTGCCGCGCTGGCGCCGGCCATCAACGAGCTGGCCGAGGCCGGCGACAAAGTGGCGATCGCCACTCTGCACCAGGCCGCCGCCGATCTCGTCGACTTCGTTCTGCTGGTTCGCTCCAAACTGCGCCGCAAGCACGGCATCGCGGGCGAAGTGCCTGTCGCCTGGACCGGCAGCGTGATCGCCAAAACGCCCATGGTGCGCGAGAAGTTCTTCGCCGGGCTGCACGCCGCAGCGCCCAACATGCCCGTGGGCAAAGAAGAAGTGGTCTCGCTCAAAGGCGCGTTGTGGCGCGCCGCGCGCATGGCGGCGGCAGGGGATAGGCGTCATGGAAGTACCCCGTAGTTTGCTCGTCGGAGTAGCGGCCGCCGCCGCCGCTGTGGGCATTGCCGGTTGCGACAACCATAGACTTCTGCAATCCCAGCAACAGACTGCGCAGACAGTTCAGCCGACCGCCCCGGTGCAGCAAGCTGCCCTCCCGCCTGAAACGGACTCTGAAAAGTACGCCAAGCTGGCCAACATGGAAGCTTATGACCAGAATCTGCTGGCTGCCCACGGCTATAGGGCCACTGAGCGCCTTGACTACGGTATGTGCAACGAAGGTGCGCCGACAGTCCTCGCCGATCGCGGCATGCATTATCACAGCACTTCGACCTGCATCGAATATGCGGCGGTCGTGACCTCAGGCGCCAACGCCGGCCAGCACGTGCATATCTACATGCAGCATCACGGAGTGGCGGGCGACACCAGCGATACCCAATTCACCGCGGTGATGGGCCCCGCCCAGCCGGCCAACTAAGCCCGCGCAGCGAATGCCGGCGAGGAGATGGGCTCCATTTGGAGCCAGAAGATTTCCCAATTTAAAACGTCATTCCCAAAATTGTGTCGGCTCGATCGCGACCGCCTTTTGCCGGCTGCAATCAAGGCCGGCCTTCGTTCAGACTGTCTGTGTCAGTGACCTTGGGAGTTACCTCGTGCCCGATTGTTGGCAGATGGTCGAAAGCAAGCCGCGCAAGCTGGATCAAGGCGAGATTCCCAAATCTCGTGGCCGTTCAACTCAAGTCAGCGGGCTGGGCATGATTGCCGCGCTCATTGCAGCATGCTGGTCTCTGGTCACCGACAGGACGCCGCGTCTTTCTGAATTTCTGCTTTTTGTGGCGCTTCTCCTGTTCAGCGCCGGGGGGCTCGTCTGGCAGATGCTGAAGCCGGCGCCAAACCGCGGCGCAGAATCCCGCGGCTAACGGCATCCGGGTCGCGGATTGCGCATCTTGCGTATCTTCCTGTGAATGTGGTGCAGCTCTACTCCGCTCCCATCACCGGCAAGCTGATAAAACTGGCATCGCCCGGCGTATGCCACACACGCTGGGTTGCTTTTTTGTAATCATCCGGCCTGGCATCGAAGATGTTCTGCACATAGGTCTGCGGGTTGCGGTCGTAGAGCGGGAACAACGTCGACTGCACCTGCACCATGATGCGATGCCCCGGCTCAAACACGTGATTCACCATGGGCAGCCCGAACTGGTAAAGCAGCGGCTGATCCGGCGTAATGGCCTCGGGATGCTCGAAGCTGGTGCGGTAGCGTCCACGGAAGATATCGGTTGCAATGGGCAGCTCATAGCCGCCCATGGTCGCGTTATAGGAATCCGTGCCCGGATACACGTCGATCAGTTTCACCACCCAGTCGCTGTCGGTCCCGCTCGTCGAGGCGTAGAGATGCACCTCCGGCCGCCCGGCAAGATGCAGCGGCGCAGTCAGCGGCGCAGTCTCGAACGTCACCACATCGGGCCTGCCATCCACAAAGCGCTGGTCGCGCACCAGCCAGGTGCGCCACGCGTCCTCGTCGTTGGCCACAACGGGCCGCGGCGAAAACGGCACTGGCTTGGCGGGGTCCGAAACGTACTCGGTGTACTTTCCACTGTCTGCTGCCGGCGCCTCAAACGACAACTTTCCGCCCGCTTCCAGGTAAATCGGCTTGGCCTTGTATGGGCAGCCGGAATCGCAGCTCTGCGGCCAGCTCGTGAACCGGTCCCAGTGATTCTCGCCCGTGTTGTACACCCACACCGGCGGCGTGTCGGCCTCGGGCGCGCCCTCCACCAGATATTGCCTGAAGAATGGCAGCAGAACGTCGCGCCGGTACTGGAGCGTTGTATCGCCTGTCCACTGCAGCGGTCCCAGCGACCACCCCTTGCGGTTGATCTGGCTGTGAAACCACGGCCCCATCACCAGAAAGTTCATGTCGTGGTTCGTATTCTTCGGTTCCACGGCCGCATAGGAGTGGTTCGCGCCCCACATATCCTCCTGGTCCCACAGTCCCTGTTCCCAAAGCACCGGCACCTTTAATGGAACCTTCGCGATCAGTTTGTCCAGCGCCTGCTCCTGCCAGAACTCATCGTAGGCCGGATGCTCCTCGATCTTGCGCCAGAAGGGAAGCTGTTCCAATCCACCGTAGCGCGCAAAGTCACCCGCCGATCCCTGCTCAAGAAAATTTGTGTAATCGTCGTGATTCATCCGCGGAATTTCTGACCCCATCCCGCGCACCGTCGTCTGCTCGGTAAAGTAGTCCAGATTCACCTGCCGGAACGCACCGTAGTGAAACCAGTCGTCGCCCATCCAGCCGTCCACCATCGGGCTCTCCGGCGCGGCCACCTTCAAGGCCGGGTGCGGATCAAGCAGCGCCATCACCACCGTGAACCCCTCGTAGGATGAGCCAATCATGCCCACGCGGCCGTTCGACTCGGGCACGTTCTTCACCAGCCAGTCAATCGTGTCCCAGGCGTCTTTGGTGTCGTTGGGCCCAGTGGGATTGAGCGGCCCGGTCGGCGGCGGCGTCATCACGTACTCGCCCTCTGAGCCGTATTTGCCGCGCACATCCTGAAACACGCGGATAAACCCCGCCTTCACCCACACGTCATCGCCCACCATCATGCGGCTCGCCAGATACGGCGAGTCCCCGCTCATCTCGCGCATCCTTTGGGCGGCGTTATAGGGCGTGCGCGTAAGGATAATGGGCGCATGCGTGACGCCCTTCGGAATCGCGATCGCGGTATACAGCTTCACTCCGTCGCGCATGGGGATCATCACTTCGCGCTCCACGAAGTCGAATCCGTTGTCGGGCGGCGTGAACCTGGCGGGAATATCCGGCGTCATCGCCGGCGTGGGAGCCGGCGCCTGGCAAAACAGCGCTGCCGCAGTTGCAACCACGGCGGCTGCAGGAATGGCACGAAAGATTCTCATCATTGGGGAAATCCTGAGAGTTCAGAATGGCTGGCATCGAAAACAGGGAAGAAGCGCTGTTCCGGATCGCGCCAGGTTCGCGCGACACAGCGATTCAAGCGCAGTATATCAACCGATTCCCGGGCGTGCTCGCAGCCGGAGGTGGAGGGTGATTCGAATGAAGCGACGGCCAACAACTGACCGCGGCCTTTCGGTCCCTCAGTCCCTTGTTCTCTTGGTCGCTGTCTCACCGGTACTTGCGCAACACCCCCAGCACGCGGCCCTGAATGGCTACCTGCGCCGCCGGAACGTAAATCGGATCCATCTCCTGATTCGAAGGCTGCAAGCGCACCTGGTTGCCTTCGGGGAAAAACCGCTTGAGTGTCGTTTCGCTGCCGTGCACCAGAGCCACCACGATCTCACCCTGCCGCGCCGTCCGCGTCCGCTCCACCAGCACGTAGTCGCCGCTGATAATGTGCTCGTCGCGCATGGAGTCGCCACGCACCTCCAGCGCAAACACGTCGCGGTTGCCCACCACGTCGTGCAGCGAGATGGTCTCCGGCGTCTCCATCGCCTCCACCGGCGTGCCCGCAGCGATGCGCCCCGCCAACGGCAGCTTCAGGCTCGAGCGCGTGCGCGATCCCGGCGGCAGCAGGTCGATCGACCGGCTCCGGTTGTGCACTCGATCGAGCAAACCTTTGTGCTCAAGGTTGGTGATGTGCTTGTGCACGGTGGCCAGGCTCTTCAGGCTCATGCCGCGCGCAATCTCTTCAAACGAAGGCGAGTAGCCGTTACGGGCCACAAACGCCTCCAGAAAGTCCAGAACCTCTTTTTGCCTGCGTGTGACAGCCATGCGGGCATTATAGCGAATAAAAAGCGAACCGCAAGAGATTGTTTTGCGAAGAAAGTAACTTTCTTGAGTACATCCGGGGAAGACCCGGTTCAGGCCGCCCGATCAGCTTGTGCGTGCCCATCGCCCGGCCGCCATCTGCAGGAGGGGCAGGGAACTCGCCGAACCCGCCGTCCTGACACCGCCAACTCCGCTGACTCCGCTGTCCCTCTACAATCGACCCATGATCCTGGAGTCCTTTCCCGTGGGTCCGCTGGCCTGCAACTGCACCATCCTGGGCGACGAAGGGGCCCGCGAGGCCATCGTCATTGATCCCGGCGACGACGTCGCCCACATCCACCACCGCATCACCGAGCTCGGTCTCAAGCTCAAGCAGATCCTCGTCACCCACGCCCACATCGACCATATCGGCGGCGCTCTCAAGCTCAAGCGCCTTACCGGAGCGCCCATTTATCTGAACGAAAGCGATCTGCCGCTGCTCAAAATGATGGCGGCGCAGGCGGCATGGCTGGGCGTGCGCACGCCCGAGACCGCTCCGCCCGACGACACTCTCCGCGACGGTCAAACCGTCGGACTCGACCGCTATCCTGCCCAGGTGCTCCACACCCCCGGCCACACTCAAGGGTCGGTCTGCCTGCACTTCGTTCCCCTCAAGTTGCTCATCGCCGGCGACACGCTCTTTGCCGGCAGCATCGGCCGCACTGACCTTCCCGGCGGCGACTTCGATCAGATCATCACCTCACTGCACTCACGCCTGCTGACCCTTCCCGATGAAACCCGGGTTCTGCCCGGCCACGGACCCGCAACCACGATCGGCGAAGAAAGGCAGAGCAATCCCTTCCTGCGCGCGGGTTGAATGCGCGACTTGAAGGATCGCCAAGTTTTGTGTTTCGAGGCAGGAGTGTCGAAATCTTAAACAGGTACTTTCACTGGTCAGCCTGTAATGTTACCTGCCTGATTCGTTCGAAAATAGTTAATGAGGTTGGCAACTCCGCCACTAAACTCCGCCTCCCTTCCCAGCAGGCTGACGACCAGCCAACCCGACTCCGGCATCCCGAAAAAGTGCCCCGGATGCACCCATACGCCGCGCTCCAGCAGTTCCACCACCGTCTGCTCGTCCGGCTGCACCGCCGGAATCCGCAACACCGCGTACCATCCACCTTCCACAATCAGCCGCTGCACAGCCGGCAATCCGGCAAGCTGCCGGTCGAGATCGGCGAGATTCGCCGCCACGCGCCGCCGGATTTGCTCCTGGATCTCCGTCCGCCCCGCCAGCCACGCCGGCAGCGCCCACTGTACGGGTGCATTCATCGAAAGAAAGGTGTCGGCAATCACCTCCAGGCGGTCAAGCGCAGGTTGATTTAGCTCCCCCTCCCGCTCCGGTCCAACGGCAACCATCCACGCCGCCTTCATTTGTGGCAGTCCGGCAATCTTGCTCAGCCCGCCCACTACAAACACCGGCACGCCTTCGACGCCCGCGGCAAAGCTCCTCGGGTCCCCGCTGCCTTGCTCGCTGCTCCCTGCCTTTCTGTTCCCAGTTCCCTGTTGCCTGTTCCCTGTATTTGCATAATCCAGGAAAACTTCATCAACGACGAGTGCGAGTCCGTTTTCGCGGCAAATCCTGGCCAGCTCCTCCGCCTCCCAGGGCTTGGTAAAGTGTCCCGTCGGATTATTCGGGTGCACCACCACAATGGCGCGCGTCCGCTCCGTCACCGCGCGGCGAATCCCCTCCGCATCGATCTGCCAGCCGCCGGCATAGACGAGCGGCGCGGGCCGCAGCCGCACATCGTCCAGATCGGCGAGAAAATCAAACAGTGGATAACCCGGCTGCAGAATCACAACCTC
>JASHQH010000280.1 GCA_030037635.1 Acidobacteriaceae bacterium | reverse complement strand
CGAGCGGCGGCAGATTGCCGCGCAGATCGCCATCGGCGCGCTGCGCTACTTCATGCTCAAGTACACGCGCAACTCGGTGATCGCCTTCGACTTCAAAGACGCGCTCAGCTTCGAGGGCGAAACCGGCCCCTACATCCAGTACGCCGTGGTGCGCATCCGCAACATCTTCCGCAAAGGGGGAACGAGCCCGGAAGCGGCGTTAGCGGAGTTCGCGGAGTTAGCGGGCGCTGCACGCCGCAGCCTTTCGGACTACGTCAGTGGTGAGGGAAACGAGGACATCTGGGCTCTGTGGCTGCGCGCGGGGCGCTTTTCGCTGGTTCTGGAGCAATGCATCGCCGCTTCGGAGCCGGCGTTTCTCGCCAAGCACGCCTTCCAGCTCGCGCAGGAGTTCGCCAACTTCTATCATCGCCACCACATCCTCACCGAAGAGGACCCCGCGCGCAAAACGTTTCTGCTGGCTACAGCCGCCGTGGCTCTGCGCGAACTGGTCCGCGCATTGGCATTGCTCGGTATCGAAAGCCCGGAAGCGATGTAAAGGCTGGGATTGGGGATTGGGGAACAGGGATTAGAGAAAACTCGGCGTCAATCTCGCTTGCGCCGCTGGTGGGTTGACGGAATATTCATGTCTTCGCGGTACTTGGCCACGGTGCGGCGGGTGAGTTGGATGCCCTGCGACTGCAGCATGGCGGCAAGCTGATCGTCGGTGAGCGGCTTGCTCGGGTTTTCGTCTTCAATGAGCTTGCGCACCTTGCGTTTCAGCACCAGCAGCGGCGTGTCGGCGCCCTCAGGTCCGTTTGCGCCCTCTGAGAAGAAGAAGCGCAGCTCAAGCACGCCCTGCGGCGTGTGCGCGTACTTGTTGGCTACGGCGCGGCTCACGGTGGAGGGGTGAACCCCGATCTCTTCCGCCACTTCCTTGATCATCATGGGCCTGAGCGCCTCAACGCCTCGATCGAGGAAGTCCTGCTGGCGGCGCACAATCACTTCGCAGGTGCGCAGGATGGTGCTCTTGCGCTGTGCAATGTTGCGCATCAGCTGCAGCGCCGAGCGGAAGCGCTCCTTCACGTATTCCTTCACTTCCTTGTCGGTTTCCGACGAAACCAGCATGCGGCGGTAGCGCTGGCTCAGGCGCAGGCTGGGCAGGTCTTCCTCGTTCATGCTCACCACCCACTCCCCGCCGCGCTTCACAAAGAAAACATCGGGCTCGATGAGCCGCGTTTGCTCGCGGTTATACATGCGGCCCGGCCTGGGGTCGAGCGTGCGGATGAAATCGATGCCCGCGTGCGCCTCCTCGGCGGTCACTTGTGCAGCCCGCGCCAGATTCTTCACATCTCGCTTCTGCAGCTGAGGCAAGTGACGGTCCACAATCAGCGCCGCCACCTCCATGGAGCGGCGCCGCTCGTCGATCTGGGCCTCCGCTTCGATGCGAAAGCCGCGATGCGGGTCCTCGACCGCCTCCTCGACCGGCTCTTCGGTCGGTATTCCATACAAATGGTCAAACTCTTGCTTCTGCGCCGCGATCTGCAGCGCCAGGCACTCGCGCAGATCGCGCGCCCCCACGCCGGTTGGATCAAGGCGCTGCACCAGGTCGATGGCGCGCCTCACCAGTTCCAGCGCTGCCAGGGGCGCATGGCCGTTGGCCTCCGCCTGGGCTCCTGGAACCGCATTCATGGCCGCAGCCAGTTCTTCTTCGCTGGCCGCCAGATATCCATCCTCGTCGAGATTGCCGATGACAAACTCGGCCGCCTCAGAAAGCTTGCCATCCACGCTCAAAGCTCCCAGCTGCCACGCCAGGTGATCGGACAAAGTCGTAGGCTGGGAGAGAAAGTTTTCAAACGAGGGCTTTTCGCTATCCTCGTACTCCGGCTGTGTGCGATAGCCGGGATCAAGATACTCCTGGAAGTAGGTGCCAAAATCGATCTCGTTGAAGATGTCCTTGGTTGGCGTGGCCGCCTCCTCGGCGGGCTGCTCCAGCCGCTTCTCGAGCCCTGATACGTCATCCAACATCGGAACCGATTCGTCAATCTCCTCCAGGACGGGATTCTCCACCATCTCGGCATCGATCATCTCCTTCAGCTCAAGCTTGTTCAACGCCAGCACACTCACCATCTGCATCAGGCCCGGGGTAAGGACCTGGCGCTGCGACACCTTCAAATTCAGTTTTGGCTGCAAGAGCGCCATAGATGTAGAGTGCCCCAAATTCGACTCAGGGGGAGTGTAAACCCGAGTCTAATCGCGTGACAAAAAGCTTAACGGAGAAAATGATGCAATTCGAATCACCAATTCGAGTTATTCGTCCCAGATTGGATTTGGGACCCACCTTGGAATCTCTCTCTTGATAATCGTATCCCGGCCAGAGCCTCCCCTACCAAGGTGTTAGGTACGGCCCCGCCGCAGGCTCGCTTCTCGCCCTTCAACCCAGCGAAAATCCCTCTCCAAGGTAGATTCGCCGCACCTCCACGTCGTTGCCCAATTCGTGGGGCGTTCCGGAGCGAAAGATTCGCCCTTCGGCAATAATGTAGGCCCTGTCGGTAACGCTTAGCGTCTCGCGTACGTTGTGATCCGTAATCAGCACGCCGATGCCGCCCGCCTTCAGGTCAAAAATGATCTTTTGCAGCTCCAGCACAGCGATGGGGTCAATGCCGCTGAAGGGTTCGTCGAGCAAAATAAAATTCGGCTGGATGCACAATGCGCGCGCGATCTCAACCCGGCGCCGCTCGCCGCCTGAAAGCGCATAGCCCCGCGTGGTACGGATATGGCCCAGGTTCAGTTGGTGTATCAGCTTTTCGGCGCGCGTCCGGCGCTCCTGGTTGCTCATCGCCTGCGCCTCAAGCACTGCCAGGATGTTTTCTTCCACGGTGAGCTTGCGGAAAACGGATGGCTCCTGGGGCAGGTAGCTGATTCCATAGTTGCGCGCGCGCAGATACATGGGCAGGCGCGTGATTTCGTTCGAGTCGACCAGCACGCGCCCCGTTTCAGGCGCAACCAGGCCGACAATAATATAAAAGCTGGTGGTTTTGCCGGCGCCGTTTGGCCCCAGCAGCCCGACCACTTCGCCGCGGGAGATGGTCAGGTTGACGCTGCGCACCACCTGCCGTCCCTTGTAGCTCTTGCCGATTCCCTCGGCAATCAGTGTTTCCATTCGGACACTTGACTCAGTTCTGCCGCTGTTTTGCGTGCGCCGGCGTCGCGTTCGATTCGGTGCGTGTCTCCTGCGCGCCGCCGCCCTCGATACTGACGCTATCATCGCCGCTATGGAAAATCAAAGTATCGCCGGTCACAGAGCCCTGCTCGGGATCGGTCATCTTGGGCGGCGCCGCCGCCGTCCCCGTCAGCACGTAGTCTTGGGTCACGCAGGAATACACCAATTGCGTTCCGGTCCCGCGCCGGCCGGGCGAGGTCAACACCACGTTCCCGGTCGCCGTCATGCGATCGACCTGTGCCTGCCCGCCTGCACCGGAATTTCCCGCCGGCATAAGCAGCAGCTCAGCAGAATCGGAAGACGAAGTCGCGGTCGCGGTTTCGGCAACCACTGCGCCCGCCGCTCCGCTATGCATCACTGCGCGCCGCTGCGGATCGGAGTACCAAAGATCGCCGCCCCGCACACGGATCACCGAAGACGTAGCCGGTTTCTGTTCCGCGCTGGCGGCCGCACCCTGGCTTGCGGAACGCCCTTTGTTATTGGCCGCGCCGGGTGCGCCTGCGCTCAGCAGAACCACCCGCACTGGTTCGGCGGGATCGCTGGTTTGCGCTACCAGCGTTTGCAGATGCTGGTTGAGCACAATTACTGGCGCAGTGACTGAATTCGCCTGCTGCCACAGACGCGCGTGGCCGCGAAACCTCACTTCGCCTGTCGACTGGTTGAGTTCCGCGTCGGCCGCAATCACGTGCGCCGGGCCTTTGCCGCCCAGAGTCGCGCTACCCGGCGCACCCGCTGCGACGTCAGCCCCATTCCAGGTGGCTTTCACGTTGCCGTGAGCAAACGCGTCCCCCGACTGCTGGGACAAATCCATCCTGTTGGCCGTCAAATCGATTCCGCCGTCGATCACGCGTGGGCTGACGGTCAGGTGCAGCCATTCCCCCGCACCCTCATACACTGCTTTGCCGGCAGTCGCGCGCAACGGCGCCGGCGGCTGTGCGCCGGGCTTGGCCGCTGCCTGCTCAAAAAGCACCACATGCCCGTCGAGCTCCGCCGACTCCACCCCCGCTTGTTCCCTTGTTCCCTCCTTCCCTTGGTCCCTGTTTTCTTGCTCTCTCGCTCCCTTGCTCCCTTGTTCCCTGTCTTTCTGTTCCCTGTTCCCTGTTCCCTGTTCGCTGCTTTCTTCAAACTGCGCCACCAGCCGGTCGCCACTCGCGGTTTGCCGCGTTCCCGTCGCCGTGGTTTGCTCCATTCCTGCGTGCCCCAACCCGGTCATGGTGCGCAACACTGATCCCGGACCGAAGGTTCCGGTTACATCGTCGGCCGTCATCTTTGCAGGCGCCACGGCGCCGTCGCCGCGCTGGCTCTCGCTGGTGATCACCACGCTGCCGGTTCCATGAATCCTCTCTGGCTCGGTGCGGCCAGCGGTCTTGCCCTGCACCTCGCGAAAATCGATATCGGCAATCAGCGAGCGCCACGTGCGCTTTATGCGCAAAGCGGGCCCGTTGGCCTCCTGGTTCGTCGCATCACTCGCCATCGTCACACCGCGCTCGAGACGCGCGTGGCGCAGTTGGCCCTGGGCCGTAAAATCCAATTCGGCCGTTGGCGAGCTCCCATGGACGGTGCGGCCTTCGCTGGCCGACTCCATGCTGACGCCGCCCTCAAGATGCCCGTGATGCGGCTCGCTGTGCTCGTCAAAATCCAGCGCAGCCGTGGGCGCCGCAAGATGCTCGCCGCTCACAGTAGACAACGTGAATCCGCCCGTTGCATCCAAATGCTCCGCCGACCCATCGAGGCGGAAAAGAATTCTCGCCTGCGCGGCATCCGCCTGCCGGCCTTGGTATGTGGCGTTGGCCGCGCGCAGCCAGCAGGTTTGCGCGTTGCGGTCGAACTCCGCATGCTGGGCGCGAATCTCTACCAGGCCGCCGCTACGGTGCGTTCGTATCTCCACTTGCTGCTCCAGCGTCAGGTAGCCGCTCTGCGAGTCGTACCTGGCTCCCATTGCGCTTCCTGTTCCCTGGTTCGTCGAAAAATCGACGCGCTTCTCCGTGGTCACCAGGCCGGTGTTGCGGTCGAAGGTCACACCGCTCGTCTTCACGTCGATCTGACCCGAACCGCCGGCCCGCACCATCGCGCCGGCCGGATTCTTGCCTGTTGGGGCGCCCTTGGGCGCCGGCTGCTGCGTCAACAGCATCTCCACCGGTCCCTGCGCCGTAGCTACGCCGCTGCCCTGGTCGAATTCGAATTCATCTCCTGCAATCCGCTCCGTGCTGGTCCCGTCTTCGCCGTAAAGTTCGATCTCAACATCGTGCAACTCCACGCGATCGTTCTTCAGCTGGATTTCCCGGGCCGCGTGAATCCTGTATTGCGAATGCGCACCGAAGGCGTGAACGAAGGTGTACCCATTGGCCTGCTGCTGGATATCGAGGCCCAACCGCTGCGGCAAATCGCGGTGTATCAGCCGGGTCTTCCACTTGGCCAGCCACAGAAACACGCCCAGCGCTCCGATGAGCAGGACTCCCGCCGCCAGCACCAGCGTCCGGATTCGTTCGATGGTGAAACGCACACTAATTCCTCATGCCCAGCCGGTCAGCAAGACGCGTGGCGAGGCTTTCCCCCAGTTCGCTCCACAGCAGGCGCGCCGTCGCACCTGAAGCCTTCTCGGCCGCCGCCGTCAGGTCGACGAGCTGGCGCACGTTTTCCTCGATGTGCTTCGCTCCTACCCGGCCCAGATCGGCGTCCTCCTCGAGGAATGGCGCATCGCTGCCGAAGTCGATGCGAATGTGGCCGTCCTGCTCGTACGCTCCCTCGTCAAACACCGGCCCGTAGCCGGTCACTCGCACCAGCCGCGGTCCCCGCGCCCAACGCGTTGTACCCCCAGTCTCCAGACCGGGGCCCCCACGGACTGGCTTTCGTCCGTGGGGTGGGAGTCCGGCTGTCGCGCGGGCGTCCACGCCCGCACGCTGCTCTTCATCGATGTCATCCCGAGCGACGACGTCCCCTGCGGCGGACGGTCGAGTCAGGAGCCTACCCTCAGCGGAGGTCGTGTCAATGACCGGAGCCGAATGGGAACCTGCATTTCCCCTCTCCAGCTCCCACAAATTCCACCCCACCTGGAATTCGTACGCGTAGTCGTCGTGCAGAAGCTCCAGCGCTTCCGCGACGGCCTGGCGCGGATCGGCGCCACGCTCAGCACCCTCGCCGGCGCGGCCGTATATCCTCTGGAACACAGGCGCTTCGCTCCAGTCCACCGGCCACACCGTGGCCGAATACACCTTTCCCTCGCCGCCATGCGCGGCAAAGGCGCCCAGCACCGCAATCAGCTTGTCGGGGAGCGCCTCCAGGCGCAGATTCGGGTACCACAGGCTCAAGTACAGCGTGTCTGCCATCTGTTCCAATTTTAGACGGATTGGGCGTTGAAACGAGGGGTCGGGGAGCAGGGGTCAGAAGCGGCTAGCCCGCGACCATTTCGCTGAAGTCGGCGATGGTGGAGAAGTTGCTGAAGACCCCCGCAATGAGGGCGAGGTTCGCGCCGCGAATCTCTTCGTCGGGGTCGAGCACCATCACTTTGTCGAAAAAGGCGTCCACCGTGGGGCGCAGCGTGGCGATGAGCGCGAGGGCTTCGGCGTACTTACGCTGCTCCCGGCGCCTTGCCACCTCGTCCGCAAGCGACAAGATCGCGCTCCTAAGGTTCTTCGCCTCGGGGCCCTTGACGTTCACCCAATTTCCGTGAACGAAGCCCTTCTCTTCGGCCTGGCGCAGGATGTTCTTGATGCGCTTGAACGCGGCCGAGACGGCAACGAAATCTTCTGAGCCGCGCGCCGTGGTCAGCGATTGGGCTCGCGCGATGGCATCGCGCACATCGTCGGCGCCGGCAGCCAGCACGGCGTTCACTACGTCGTAGGCGAATCCGCGCACATCCTTCAGGTAGAAGTGCAGCCGCTCGCGAAGGAACTCCTCCACCTGCGCCCGCTTCGGAGAGGCTGGGTGCCCCATCCTGGCGGCGCTTTTGTCTTTGCCGCCAGGGTGGGAGGGAACGTGGTCTGTGGCATCGGCGCTCGCATCGATCACATCGCCCAGCGTCAAAGGCAACTGGGACTCGGCCAGAATCTTCACGATGGCGTTGGCCGCGCGGCGCAGCGCGAATGGATCCTTCGATCCCGTGGGCGCGTTGCCGATGCCGAACATCGCGACAATGGTTTGAATGCGGTCGGCAATTCCCAGCAATTGCCCCTCGACCGACGCCGGAATTTCGTCTTCGGTCGAAGCCGGCGTGTATTGCTCATAAATCGCCAGAGCCACGTGCTCTCCGAGTCCCTGCGCCCGCGCATACAAGCCGCCGATGATGCCCTGCAGCTCGGTAAATTCTTTCACCAGCTCGGCGGTGAGATCGGTCTTTGCAAGTTCGACCGCTTTAACGAGAGCAACTTCGTCGAAGCTTGTTCCCTTGGCCTTGACCAGGCTGGCAAGGTTTCGCGCAACCCGCAGGTTCTCTTCTGTCTTCCAGTAGTAGCTCCCCAGTTCCTTCTGGAACGTGACGTGTTGCAGGCTCTCCACGCGAGCAACGAGCGGGGTCTTCTGGTCGACATCCCAGAAGAACCGTGCATCCTTGAAGCGGGCTCGCAGCACGCGTTCGTTGCCGTGGCGAATGATGGCGGCGCCTTGGGCATCGACCTCTGTGTTGAGCACGGCCAGAAAGTGCGGCGCCAGCTTGCCCTCGGCGTTTTCTACCGCGAAATATTTCTGGTGGTCGCGCATCACGGTGACGAGAACTTCCTCGGGCAGAGCCAGGTACTCGAGGTCGAAGTTGCCCAGGATCACCGTGGGCCACTCGGTGAGATGGGTGACAGTTTCGACTAGAGGCTCGTCCTCGCGCCAGCGTGCGCCGGGCACGGTGCGGGTCGTGGCGTCCAGCGCCTTGCGGATGATCTGTCTTCGCTCAGCTACGTCGACAACGACGAAAGCGCCACGCAGGGCCTCTTTGTATGCGCAGGCTGCGGGAATCGCCACGGGCTTCTCGCCCCAGAGCACGCGATGCCCGCGGCTCGCGCTTCCAGCAGCAATCCCTGCAACCGAAAGTGGAACCACGGAGCGGTCCAGCAGCGCCACCACCCAGCGCACCGGCCGCACAAACCGCTCCGGCTTCCCGGACCGCACGGGGTCCCCACCGGACGATTTATGTCCGGCGGGGCTTTGCCAGTACATGTTCTTGGCCCAGTAAATTGAGAGCACTTCCTTCGGCAGTTCCGCCGCAAGAATCTCGTTCGCGGTGCGCCCCGCGCGCTTTGCCGCCGCGCCCGCATACTCGCCCTTCGGCGTTTCCACTTTCTTGAGATCGCCAACGGCAACGCCGGCCTTTTTCGCAAAGGCCTGTGCGGCCGGCGTGGGTGCGCCGTCTTTGAACGCCACCTTCCACGAAGGTCCCGTCAACTGCTCTTCGGTGTCGGCCTGCTTCGCGAGCACGCCTTCAGCCAGAACAGCCAGCCGCCGCGGTGTGGAGTAGGTGGTGACCTTCGCCCCAACTTTTGTGTCGACTGCAAGCAGCCGCTCGCGCTGGAGCAGATCGCTCACGCGGCGGCCCAGTTCGGCTTCGGCCCCCGCGATCATGCGGGCCGGAACTTCTTCGAGGCCGATCTCTAGTAAAAAGTCAGACATGATGCATCGTTCTCATTCAAGCCGGTAGCTATTAGCCTGTAGCCAGTAGCCGGCCACTCGACCGATTCGTGCAAACTTTTCGGAGCAGCACGAAAAAGCTACAAGCTGCCAGCTACTCTGTTTGCTGCTCCGCCCACGCTTTCGCCGCGCCCACCGCCAGCGCCCGGATGCGCCCGATCACGCCCACGCGCTCGGTCACGCTGATCGCGCCGCGCGCGTCGAGGATATTGAACAGGTTCGAGCACTTGAGCGCCAGCTCGTACGTCGGCAGCAACGGAAAGCGCCGCTTTTCCTTTTGAGCGGCATCTTCGTCGTTCAGAAGCTTGCCGGCCTTCTCCAACAGCACCTGCGCTTCGGCTTCGTACGAATTGAAGTGCTCCCAGAGGCGCGGCACGTCGGCCATCTCGAAGTTGTAGACAGAAAACTGCAGCTCCTCGGCCAGGCGCACGTCGCCGTAGGTCACCGCCGCGCCGGTTTGCGGATCGCGCGCCCACACGATGTCGTAGATCGAGTCAACGTCTTGAAGGAACTGCGCGATGCGTTCCATGCCGTAGGTGAGCTCGGCGCTGATGGGATCGAGATCGAGTCCCCCGCACTGCTGGAAGTAAGTGAACTGCGTGATTTCGAGGCCGTCGAGCATCACCTGCCAGCCCACGCCCCACGCTCCGCCCGCCGGCCACTCCCAGTTGTCCTCCTCGAACTTCAGGTCGTGGTGCTTCAGGCCGATGCCCATCGCCTCGAGCGATTCGAGATATAGCTCCTGCACATTGGCCGGCGGCGGCTTCAGGACGAGTTGGAACTGCGTGTGCTTGAACAGCCGGTTGGGATTCTCGCCGTAGCGTCCGTCGGCCGGCCGCCGCGACGGTTGCGCGTAGCCCACGCGGTGGGGTTTGGGGCCAAGGACGCGCAGAAACGTCTCAGGACACATCGTTCCCGCGCCCACTTCCACGTCGTAAGGCTGCTGGATCACGCAGCCGCGCTCTGCCCAGAACGCCTGCAGGCGAAAGAGCAGATCCTGAAAGGTAAGCGAGGTGGGATTCACGCGCGGCGCAGGCTGGGCTTGAGGCACTGGAAAATCTCTCTCATCGGAACTAAGGTTCGATTTTAGCAGCCGGGACTTTCGTCGCCTTGCTTCCGATGGTTTGGTTCACCCGCCCAGCCGCGCCAGAGCCTCCGCGCTCTTCAGCCTCCGCTCCAGATGCCGTTCGAGAGTCTGGAGGGTGAAACGCCGCAGATCCTGCCCGCGCTTGCGGGGCCACGGCTCGCTGGCAAAAGCCGAAGCCGGCGCACGCAAAATACGCTGTGCCAGTTGCCAACTGTCGGCTGAGAGCGCGCTGGCACTGCCGTTACGATGCAGCGCGCAAAACAATCCGTCGGCGTAGCTCGAGAACGAAATCTCTTCGGCGTGCAGCGCTTCGCCGCATACGATGCAATGGCCGATGTCGGGCAACAGACCCATGAGCCGCGTCATCCAGAGCGAGAAGTAGGTGAGCGCCATCCAGGGCTGCGCTCTTTGCGGCTGGCCTGCGTCGGCCTGGACACGCGACGGCGCGACGGCCGCCGCCGGGTGCCCCCGCTCTCGATTCTGAGAACGGGGAGGGATCTCCACTGCCTGCGTCTGTTCCAGCACGCTCACCAGCAACCGGAAGACAGCATCCTGAGGATCGTGCTCGGGCAGCGCCTCGTCGAGCACCTCGGCATAAAAGCTGAGCACCGCCATGCGCGTATGATCCACCGGCGCTGAAAGCGGCGAGCGCAGAATCTCGAGCTGGTCGAGCCGCACCAGCTCAGCCCTGGGCCGCTCAGCAAACCAGGCCCGTGCCAGCGTCATAGGCTCGAGCGCGCCGCCAAAGCGCTTGCGGCTCCTGAGCGCGGCTTTGGCCACGCCGCGCATGCGGCCGTAGTCGCGCGTAAAGAAGCTTACGATCAGATCCGCCTCGTGCACCGGCCAGGTGCGCAGAACCACGGCTTCTGAAGAAAGGACGGCCATGCCTCTTCATCATCGCACCGGCGCGGCGGGCCCCGGGGCCGGCACGATCGCACGACCCGTTACCGCCCGCACGACGGGTTTAGGCTTAAGAGCAGGTGACCTCATGAAGACCGCAGTCGCGCTTGCCGCCGTTCTCGTGTACACAGCGTTGGCCGTCGCGCAGGATATGCCGCAAAAGCAGTCGATGGACCAGATGCATGGCGGGTGCGGCAACTACAGAACCAGCTTGAAATCGGAGATGCAACTGATGGCGATGACGCCCTTTGAGGTGACCGCTGGAGCCAATGCCGGCGCGGCTCCGACCATCCCGCAATCAAAGGCTGTCGTTGTCAGCCTGATGCCGCAGACCCAGGTCCGTCTGGCCGCACCGCCGGCACAGGACCGCGGCGACCCCGATCGGCGCGCGGGACTTCTCTCGCTGGGCACACTTTCCGCCGGCGACTGGCGTGTTTCGCTGGACAGGTTCGCGTGGATCGATGCGGTCGCATCCGGCCACGTGCTTCCCAATCCCTCATTCGAAATGCAGACGGGATGCGCCGCAATCTTCAAGACGGTGGTTTTTCATGTCACTGAAGCGGAGCCGGTGATCCTTCAGCTGAGTGGGGCTGGCTCGGCGTCCCTGAAGCTGCTCGTCACACCACCGGCGCAAGACGAATAGCGACAGCCGCGGCCCGAGGCCCGAGCTTCCGTAAGTTCGACGGCTGGGAAATCTTAACGGCCGAAGTGCTTGGCGTTCTTTTCGGCGAAGTGGGACCATTTCTCGGGCAAGTCGTCTTGCGCGAATATGGCGGAAACCGGGCAGACCGGCACGCATGCGCCGCAGTCGATACACTCCACCGGATCGATGAACAACTGATCGGAATCTGCGAAACCGGCTTCGTCTTTCTTGGGATGGATGCAATCGACCGGGCAGGCGTCTACACAGGCGCTGTCCTTGGTGCCGATACAGGGTTCTGCAATGACGTATGCCATCTGTGCTCTCCGGGGAACTCAAGCGGCTTGCTAATGAGAATCCGCTCTGAACCTCTCGAGGCTGATAGTAGCACACGGGACCGCGGCCCGACGCGCTCAGGGCGAATTGCGTTTTGCCATGCGAGAAAGGCAAGAAACAGAAGACAGGGACCGAGAGACCAAGGCAACGAGGGATCGAAAAAGCAGAGACCGAGCCACCCAATTGCGT
>JASHQH010000040.1 GCA_030037635.1 Acidobacteriaceae bacterium | reverse complement strand
ATTCACATTCCTCGCGGCACCGCACATTCATTCAAAAATGTCGGCGACGAAACCGCGAAACTTCTGATGTTGGTCACGCCTGCGGGTCTTGAGAACTTTTTCGCCGAGGCTTTCTATCCGGCTGCCGATGTCGCCGACATTCCGCACATCAGCGATGCGCTGATAGGACGTTTGATGAAGGCCGCTCCGAAGTATGGCTTGGAACTGCTTCCTCCCGCCTGAAAATGAAGGAGCATGGATTACCTAAAGGCATATGCTGGGGCGGGTTACACGATGAAAATGTGGACCGCAGAGCGGAGGCGCGCTATGGGCGAGCTATTTGACTTGATCGTGGTGGGTGGTGGCCTGGGAGGCGCGGCGCTGGCAAGGTCGCTGGCAGCGAACGGCGCACGTGTGCTAGTGATCGAGCGCGAGGAACGGTTTCGAGACTGCGTCCGCGGCGAGATGATGACCCCATGAGGTGCCGCTGAGGGAGAAAACCTTGGAATTGCCGAATTGCTACGGGGCAGGTGCGGGCACGAACTTCCGTGGGTCGATTTTTTCCGGCGACGCCATCGTCGCGCACCGCCCAGTTGCAGCCACCACGCCGCAACAAAGAGCCTGCCTCGCTTTCTACCATCCGGCGATGCAGGAAACGCTGCTGGAGGCGGCGGAAACGGCGGGCGCGGAGGTGCGGCGGGGCGCCAGCGTCCAGGAAGTGCTCCCAGGTGCTCCGTCGAGCGTCGTTACGCAATGGAACGGACGGACCGAGCAAGCGCGCGCCCGCATGGTAGTGGGAGCTGACGGGCGATCATCCGTCGTGTGCAAGTCCGGGGCTTTGAGCGGGAGCGCGACCCTGATCGATTGCTGGTGGCGGGCGTGCTGCTCGAAAATACTTCCGCTCCCAGGATACCGCAAAGATTGTGATCGATTCAAACGCGGGTCGCATTGCGGCGGTATTCCCACAAGGGAGGGGGCGAGCGCGAGCGTATTTCTGTTACTACAAAGATTCGCGGGCTCGGATGCAGGGCGGATCCGATTTCGCTGATTTTGTCGAAAGCTGTAAGCGTATCGGCGCCGACCCGAGCTGGTATGACAGAGCGACGGCCGGCGGGCCGCTTGCGAGTTTCGAAGGGGCTGACACCAACGTCAAGCATCATATCGGGACGGGATTGCGTGATAGGGGACGCGGCGGCAACGAGCGACCCAAGTTGGGGACAGGGACTCTCGATGACGGTAAGAGACGCGCGCGTGCTACGCGACAAAATACTTGCCAGTGGGGATTGGGATGCTGCCGGTCACGCATTTGCCGAAGAACACGATCGTTACTGCAGTGCTGTGCATAATGTCGTGGGATGGTATACCGAATTGTTCTTGGGAACCGGGCCAGAAGCTGATGCGCGCCGGGCTAGGGCGATGCCGCTGATTGCCGAAGATCCAACACGACAGCCGGATCTGCTGTTCTCGGGACCGGATATGCCGGTCGATGAGCATACCCGCCAACGATTCTTCGGAGAGAATTGACGACAGATCTCGGGAATGTGCGCGCCAATAAGGATTCATTGTTTCTGTCGGCGAGAGCGGGGCAATGCGCTCATCCAACCTGTTGGCGGTTTTCCCAGTAAGTCGTCGGCAAACAGAAGGCAATCCGGCGTCCGTTGTGCTGTCGCTAGCGTACGATTTTTGATTTGTGGTGTCGTGACCCCTTCAAGCCCTGTTGTTTGGTTATGTGGCGTTCAAATACCGGAACGGATATAGCCGCCTGCATTACTGAACGCCGCACAACTGGCTGCGCCACAGAAGATCTCTTATGTGGCCGGCCACACAAGAGGTCGACCATAGCACGGCAATGGGAATCCCTTAGATGATTGCCAGAGAAAAGCCGGAGGGCGTATGACTCGCCGGACGCTCAGCGACCTGCAACCTGACAGCCGGCCAGCAGCGTCCTCGGGCTCCAAACTCTCCCAATAACCTCACCGAGTGAAGCAAAATTGGTCTGAGCTCTTTGGAAAACCCCAAACGAGATAAATTGTTGAACTTGAAAATCGCCTTCGTCGTCGGCGGACTGTAGTCGAAATCGTAGCGGTCAGAGCCTCCAAGAGCCACTCGGATCCACAGCTTTCTATACCGAGACCGCAAGCCATTCAATACAAAACAGATAAAAACACGCAATTTCAATAGGTTTCAATAACCCGTTGGAACTGGTTCGGGACCAGGTTCCCTACCCGGAGATCCTTGTGGTTCTTTGCGGGAACCTCTTGAGACCTGTTGATATTGGAGGCTTTCAAAGGTTCAAATTCGACTACAGGCTTTGCATTGAAAGAGCGATCTTGCCCGAGTAAACATCCTATTTTCAGCGGATTAACCGCCCAAAGAAAACGCCTAGCGGACCTGGACCTTCACCAGAGGACTGACTTGCCCGCGACGACCCGCTGGGTCGGCTTGGCCGCTGCGAAATCCGAGGAGCGCTGGCGAAAAGTCCGTTTGCCGGGACCAATCGGCCAGATAGAGTCGCAGCCAGAGCTCGGTGAGCGCGTTCCCGTTGTATCGCATTACAGTCGCGCGGCGGTTTCGTTCAAGTCGCCAAAGATTTCTTGCCGCATCCAGCGCTAACAGGCAAGAATTGGGGGAGTGCAAGAACTGTCTCCAGGTAGCCTTCTGGGTCATTACAAACTCATCCGCCGGCTGGGGCAGGGCGGCATGGGTGTGGTATACGAGGCAGTCGACCAGAAACTGGGACGCCATGTCGCGGTCAAACTGCTCATCGAAACAGCGCAAAACGACGCCTCCGCGCTGGAGCGTTTCTGGCGCGAGGCACGGGCAGCCTCTTCCTTCAATCATCCCGGCATTTGCACAATCCATGAGCTCAACGAGTCGGCGGAAACGCCGTTCATCGTGATGGAGCTGCTGGAGGGCAACAGCCTGGTAAAGCTCTATCGCGGCCAGGTCATGCCCTACTCCAAATTGCTTGAGATGGGCGTGCAATTGGCTGATGCCCTCGATGCCGCGCACCGCAAAAGAATTCTGCATCGCGACATCAAGCCTTCGAATATCTTTGTGACGAATTCGGGACAGGTGAAGATTCTCGATTTCGGGCTTGCAAAGCTCTACAGTGCCGGCGCAGACGCTTCTACTACCGTAAGCATCCTCACGGATTCTGGATCTACGGTTGGCACCGTTGCCTACATGTCGCCGGAACAGGCGCGCGGTGAGACTCTGGATGAGCGCAGCGACCTGTTTTCGCTCGGGGTAGTTCTTTATGAGATGGCCACAGGTCGGCATCCTTTTGCCGGCGCTACAAGTGCCGTGGTCTTCGATCACATTTTGAACGAGTCGCCGGCCGCCCCCATCTCGCTCAACCCGAAACTCCCGGTCGAGTTCGAGAGCATTCTCAACAAGGCGCTGGAAAAAGAGCGGGAGCTTCGCTGCCAGTCCGCAGCCGAGCTTCGCGCCGATCTGAAACGGCTGCAAAGGAAGATAGGTTCAGAGAGCGGCCCAGCCGCGCAAGCGTCGAAACTGTCTTCGCCGGGAGCCTCTTCGAGCGAGGCTGTGCTCGAGGCCAGGAAATCACATCGACTCGCGATCATCGCGGCTTGCCTGGTTACGCTTGCAGCAGTTGGATATGCCGCGTGGCGCTTTTGGCCGCGACCTCGGCCGTTCGCGACGACCACGGTAAGTCAGATTACCCATGTGGGGACAATTGAAGGGATCGCGCTCTCAGGCGATGGCCGCTTTCTGGCCGAGGTAAAGAACGAAAAGGGGGAGAGAACGCTCTGGGTTAGGAACACCGCGACCAACACCGACACCCAGATCCTGGGTGCGTTCGGCAACGAGTACATCGGACTCACCTTCTCGCCGGATGGCAATTATCTCTATTGCGTGCGGGGAACTGCGGATAATTACCTCGTTAACGCGCTTTACGTAATGCCAGTGTTCGGCGGCACGCCGAGACAGCTGATCTATGACATCGACAGCGCCATCAGCTTTTCGCCGGATGGCACACGCTTTACTTTCGTGCGATGGACTCCGGATCTCAAAGATCAAAGCTCAGAGGTACACATCGCCGACAAAGACGGTAGCAACGATAAGCTGGTGTATACGACCCGGGAAATGATCGGTGCACCGGTATGGTCGCCCAAAGGCGACAGGATCGCATGGATTAGCACGGTAGGACCTGCGAAGTACGCGCTCCAAATCTTCAAGATCGATTCGAAAAAACTGACTGATTACGCGGCCCCGCCGGACACCCCTTTTTGGGGCAAATCTGACGTGGCGTGGACGCCCGATGGCCTGCACCTGCTGGCCTTTTACCTCAGACCGCACAGCGATCATGCCCAGATCGGAATCGTAACCCTGCCCTCCGGCGATTTTCGTCCGGTGACCAACGACGTGAGCTCCTATAGCGAGTTGGCGCTCTCGGCGGATGGACGCACCCTGGCAACGGTGCTCACCAATATCGATTCGAGCATTGCGTGGTACAAGCCCGAGGGCGGAGTTCCGCTTTCGACCACCCCGCTGCGAATCACCCCGGGGCGTATCGCATGGGCTAACGAAGATCGGCTGCTGTTCACCGTTCCGCTTATCGATATGGGTTGGATCGATCGGGCGACTGGTGAGGTGCACACGTTCGACCTCGGGGATGCCGTGCCGGGAGATTACATTGCCGCCTGCGGCGATGGCCACATCGTTTTCGCTGCCTACCCAAAGGGATCGACGGAGGCATGGGTTTTTCGCATGGATGGAGATGGCGGAAATATCGCGCAGTTGACCAGCGGTGGAATGTCGCCGGCTCCCGGATGCTCCCCGGACAGCCGTGAGGTTTTCTATTTCGTGGATGAGAATGAAATGTCGAAGGCATCGTTGTGGCGAGTGCCGCTGAGCGGCGGAACGCCACGACAAATACTGCCGGCGGAAGCTAATATGTATTACGCAATCTCAGCTGACGGGAGGCGGGCCGGCTGGTCGATTGTTGATCCGCAGAAGGCCCGGTGGAATATCTATGATCTGGCCGCGGGGCGGACGATTACGCAGATTCCATTGGATACCAGCGACCTGGGCAGCGATGAAGCGAGTTGGGTGCGCTTTTCACCGGACAACCGCGCCGCGGTTTATTCAGTTCTCAGGAATGGCGGCAGGACGCTGCTGTATGAACCGTTGGATGGGTCGGACACACACTCGCTTTTCGACCCGATGCAGGATTCCATTCCCGATTTTGGCTGGTCGCCTTCGGGCAAACAACTGGCGATCGTGCGGCAGAAGTCGAGCTCAGATGTGGTACTGATCAAAGACCACCAGGAAAAAGGGAAAGACTAGGATCCGAGACTGCAAGTCGGACTGCGTCCTTCACTTGAGACCCAGGCCTCTCACTTCAGATGACGCCAAATCTCCTTTGAATGACTCATTGAGGCTGGAATTGATAACGACAAGTCGGCTGTCAAGGGCGGAGTAAAAGGGAGGCAGCGTGGCGGAGAGAGAGGGAGCCAGTCGTAGAAGTAGAGTTGGGGAGTATTTCGAGGGAGAAAAGGGCTCTGGAGCGTAGCGGAAGAGGCTTCTTCTCCCTCGAGCGGCGTCAGGGGATCGGTAGCCAGGCTGATGTGGTTAAGTTCGTTTTCGGCGGCTTTGCTTGAGGCGCTAGCTGTCGGCGTTCATCTCCAGGATGTGTACGTGGTGGGTAATGCGATCCAGCAGAGCGCCGGTGAGCCGCTCGGAGCCGAAGATCTCGGTGCATTCATCGAAGGGCAGGTTGTTGGTGATCAGTGTCGAGGCGCGCTCGTAGCGCTGGCTGAAGGTCTCGAAGAGTAACTCGGCTCCGGTTTTGGACAGAGGCACATAGCCCAACTCATTAACGATCAGCGGCTCGTAGGCAGCGATCTGCTTCTGGAAGCGGAGCAGGCGTTTCTCATCTCGAGCCTCGATCAGTTCTCCGACCAGGGTGGCGGCGGTAATGAAGCGGACGCGGTGGCCACGCTGGCAAGCAGCCATGCCCAGCGCCAGTGCGATGTGGGTTTTTCCGGTGCCGCTGTTGCCGAGCAGCAGGATGTTCTCTTTGCGGGTGAGATATTCGCATCTGGCCAGTTCAAGCACCAGGGTTTTATTGAGCGCAGGGATGGCGAGGAAGTCGAAACTGTCGAGGATGTCCAGTTCTGCCAGGAGCAGCAACCACCAGCCGAAAGGCGAACATGCGCAGCCGATGATCCCGATCAAACCGACGACGCGCTCTCCGGAGCGCGCCCTATGGCCTTCGAGTTTTCTCTTGACAGACTACTAACATGGATGTCGGCAATGGGGAAATTACCGCTTGCTTCATTGCCGTTTGCGCTTTTCTCGGTCGCCATCTTTCGATTAGCCAAGGCCCCAAAACCATGGCCGGTCGCCCCCAACAGTCCAATTGCGATCCCAGTTTTCGAACTGTTTTTTCCCTGTTATGCCGTAAACAATTCCCTGTTCCGATTAGAGGAAAAACGAGCTAAGATCTTTGCAGAAACGGAGTGACGAGCAACTTGGGACCTGGATTATGGATGCTTTCCCTGTAATTTTCCCTGTTCACGGGAATTTGGATAGCAGAGAGTGGTTCGCTCCGGACTCAATTCTCCGCCAGCACTTTCGGATAGGATCCTTCTACTCCATGGCTCCGGTTGGGGCTGGCGCCGTCGACTTCCGCACCACCAGATTCGGATACACCGTAATCGTGACCGGCTGCGAATGCGAAATCCCGTCGCGAATCATTCCCAGCAGCGTGCTCGCCGCCGTCCGGCCCATATTACGCAACGGCTGGCGAACTGTAGTCAGAGGAGGGTTGTAAGTCGAGGCAGCAAGCACGTCGTCGAAGCCCACCACCGAAACGTCTTTGGGAACGCGCAGGCCTGCCTCGCGCAGCGCCAGAATGGCTCCCATTGCAGTCACGTCGTTGAACGCAAAGAGCGCTGTAAATGGCCCTTTGCTCTGGAGCAGCTGCCGGGTGACCTCGGTGCCCGGTCCGGGCCCCGCATCAGCGCTCTCAAGCTGCGCAACCAGCTGCGGATGAATCGCAATACCCAACTCCTTTGCCGCTTCTCCAATGGCGTCCCATCTGCGATTGGTATCGGAGCTGAAGACTTGCCCTTTGATGAACGCAATTCGCTTGTGCCCCAGTGTCTTTAAATGCGAAAGGGCCAGATGTGCCGCCTGTGCGTGGTCGAGTTCGATGTTGACCAATCCATCGCGGTGCTGATGACCCGAGACCGACACGATGGGTATTGGTAACTCGTCTTCCATTGCAGTATCCACAGCGATGATGCCCTCAACGGCACGAGCCAGCATCATGCGCGGATAGCCCTTCAGCAAATCAGATCGGTGCCTGTGACTTACGACAAAGTAAAAGAAACCGTCCTTCAGCAGTTCGTCCTCAATCCCGCCCAGAACAGCGGTCGAATAGCCTTCGCTGATCTCCGGAACAATCACACCGACTGTATAGCTCCGCTTCTGACGCAAACTGCGCGCCACCGTGTTCGCTGAGTATCCGTGCGCAGCAGCAGCCTGCAGCACTCGCTCCTGAGTCTTGCGGGCGATGCGAAACTTGTCGCCTTCGCCGTTAATCACTCGGGAGACAGTGGACTGAGAGAGATTGAGAGCTGCTGATAGCTCCCTCAGGCTGGGCGGTTTTAGAGTTCGTTGCGGCATGCGTGCGCTATCATGCAGTCTCTGGGGGAAGAGCAAACATTCATCAAGCTGCAGGAATGGGCTGCATCCGATCGCTTCCTCCCAGCGATCTGCTTGCCTATTCTCTCAAATTGATATAGGTCGGCAGCGTTCATCCAAAAATCACGACAGGCCCTGGGCCGTGAATCCGGCCAGTTGCATGGCGCGCGCGCATTCCAGATTGCTCATGAACGTGTTCCACACAAACCCGCTCCGCAGGTTCTCAGTCATCAGCACTGAAATGCCCTGGTCGATCCCCAGCACATCGGGGTCATACCAGTTTGCGGCGGGGTGAAAGGCGTCAACAAAACCGTAGCGGCCCCATGCACGCTGGCCCCAGGTCGATTGCATCGCGCGCAGCACGGCAATACAATCCGCGGGCAGGAACGGCAGCGAACCCGCGGCAGCGCAAGGCGCCACGGTTCCGTCAAGCGGACCGATCGCAGGCGGTCCTCCCCATTCCACATATCCGCTTGCAGAATCCGACGCCGAAACGCCCCAATAGTTTTCATTGAACCATTCGGGATGGGACAGGCAGAACGCCTTGTGTGCCCGCGTGGCCGTGATTGAGTTATCAAAATAGTTGGCGTACGCATCGCGCCGCCCGCGGAAATCGAACCAGGCATGGCTGAACTGGTGTGTGAAGATGGGATCCTGGCCGCTGATGTACTCGTAGCCCTCGTATTGAACCACCGGCCTGGAAAAGCTGTTCCACAGCTCTGCCGGCACTGGATGAGAGGGAGACCCGATAGCCAGCAGATACATCATCATGAGTTCGCAATAGCGGGTCCATCGCGATGTGAGAAAGCCTGTCTCAGGATGCCAGCCCATTGAGAAAGCCGAGCCCTGGTTCAACATCCACGGCCAGTCAACACGCTCGTAGATCTGCCTGGCAAGCGATTGGATTCTCGCGTCGCTGAAATACGCGCGGGCAGTCAGCACGCCGCAAAGAAGCAGCGATGTATCAATCGATGACAATTCGCATTTCCAGATACGTTCACCGGTCTCAACATGATTGAAGTGGTAAAAGAATCCGTGCACTTCAGGAAGTTGATTGAGATGCCAGTCAAGCGTAGTGAGAACGCGCTCCGTGATCTGTTGTCGTGGCAAATATCCGCGCTGGTCGGCAATGCACAGAGCGGTCAGGCCGAAACCCGTTGCAGCGATGCTCGACACTTTCCGCGGGTCGCGCGCCTCGGCAAGATCGTTGCGCGCGCGGTCCAGAACCTGGCCGGTCTTCTCGCTGCCCTGTTCCATGAAAAACAGGCAACCCCGGCGCTCGAGGTCGTCAAGGAATGCCGCCTCTTCGCCGCTAAGCTTCGCGGGCGCATCAGCATAGGCAGCGCGAGGAACCAGCACTGCACAGCCTGCCGCCGCAGCCATAACGCGAATGGCATCGCGGCGAGTGACCGTCCGACGACGAAAAGGTCCTATTGCCAAGGCATCCAAGTCTTTCATCGCTTGCAGCTTTCCATCCAACCGGGGTGGCTGCGGTGCCCGCAGTTCTCACCCTGTAGTTCCCAATTCATCAGCCGGACAGCGTGGGGCCAATCCCACAAAAAAACTCGATCATTGGCGATCCACTATTTCAGCTCTACAGAGCTTTTGTGTAACTCTTCGAAATAGACAATTGGGGACTCTTCAAGCTTATCATGAGACGACCGATCTTCTCAGCCAGGCCTCAATTCCAAATAGTGGGTCAGTTTGAAGGGTACGGGCTTCATCCCGTACGTCAATCTTCGCAAGAGTCGATCGGGGCTTTAGCCCCTGAGGGGTGTTCTTCCAAAGTGACCCGCTACCTATTTCCAAAGATCACCAGGCGAACCTCCCCGCCAGTTCAGTGAATCTCCACCACCGCCAAGCCCATCGGAGGAAGAGTGAGCGTGACCTGATCGCCGCGGATCGGCAGAGGGTCGGGTGGTCCGGAGCCGGCAATTTTGCGCAACGCCTCAACCTGCGCCTTAGTCGGGTACTTGGGGCTTCCCATCCTCTTCCACGCATCCAACGTGTCACCGCGGGTGGCACCGACGCGGCGGAATGTGGCACGGGCACTGCCCGAAATTCCCTTCAAGTCGAGCGTGAGCGACTTGTCTAAGCCGTTCGCACCCGGCTCGACCAGATTCCACGCCGCGATTTCCAGCGTGCCGTCTTTGCGGCGCGTCGCCAGTACGTCGTCGGCAGCGACAGGCAGACGCTCATCGCCCAGGGTATGCAGCAACTCGAAGACCGTGAAGGCAGGCTTGGGAATGCCGTCTTCGGCAATCAACCCATAGCCGCCATAAAACGGCGACTTGACGACCCCTTGCTCCTCAAAAACATCGGAAAAGGTCCAGTACGACATCATCTTCACCATGCCATCGCATTGGCTGATGGTCTGCGCCATCCAGGGCCCCATATATATGGAGTCGGTAATCGCCTGCTCATTCTTGTAAGAAGCATTGAACTCGCTCCAGATGAGAGGTAACTGGGGCCGCGCGGAACGCTCAATCTCCTCATGCACCTTTTTCACCGCCAGGCAGACCATCTGATACGGTGCAATGGGACGATTGTCGCGAAAAACGTCTTTCGCGCTGTCGTTGCCATAGACATGCGTCGAGACGAAGTCCAACGGCACGCCAGTCTCCACGGCATGGGCAATCATGTCACCTACCCATGCCGCTTGTGCGGTTGCCGGCCCACCTACGCGTATTCGCGGGCTCACCGCTTTGAGGGCCCGAGACGTGTGGTCGTATAACTCAAAGTACGTTGACTCTTTCGGTGCGCCGGCCCAGAAGTCGAGATTCGGCTCGTTCCACACCTCGAAATACCAGGTGGATACCTCGTCGATTCCGTAGCGTTCGACCAAATGCCGCGCGAAGGCCGTGATCAAAGCATCCCACTTTGTGTAGTCGCGGGGCGGGGAGACCACCGGTTTGTACCAGAACGGGTGATAATCCAGTTGATCTGCCAGCGCCTTCGGCATGAAGCTGATCTCGACAAATGGCCTTACCCCTTCGGCTAGCAGTCCGTCGTAGATCTGATCAACGTAGGACCAGTTGTAAACTGGATTGCCCTGCGCATCCTCGCTATACACTCCGTTTTCGTCTTGGAAGATGGCATGAAAGCGAACATAACGCAGGTCGGTAATCTTTTTCACCGCGTGAAGATCTGCGCGGTAACTCTGACGCAGGGCAAGGTTGGCCCTGCCGGAACCGAACATCTGTTCCCAGAAATGCGGAAAGGGCGTCGCGGCGGCACGAGCGTCAATGGCGACCTGCTCGATCGGCGCCGCGTTTTGCGGCCTTGCCGCCCGTGACGCGCAAAGCGGCAGGCAAATGGCGAGAAGGACAGTTCCTGAAGTGGTGAATGAGCGCAAATGCATCATCTCCTGCCTCCCGAACAAGAGGAATGAAACCTGCTTCGCACGGCTTTTTCTGGCCATTCAAATCCGGCCGGCGCTGAAGCGCAAAAAGAGGGAGGGGTGCGCCGCACCCCTCAGAAGGTGATCTTGCGACGACTCGCCACTAGAAGCTGAAGCGGGCCTGGAAGTCGATAATGCGCGCTCCCAGCGCGCCACTCGCCTGGCCAAGGCCCACGCCTGTAGTGTCGATGTTTGTGTTGATCGAACTGGGGTTGATGTTCAGGATATTGAACGCGTTGAGCATGGTGGCCTTGATTTCAAGCTTCGCATTATCGCCCAACACTCGCGCCCTCGGAAATCCAAATGCCTTCCCGAACGTGAAATCCACGTCTCTGTATCCCGGCCCGGGAAACACGTCGCGGTCGATTCCGGGAGCAGGCATGTAGGTGGTTGTCGACTGTCCAGCCATGTCAGTGATGGCGGCGCTGAAGTTCGGAATACTAAAGTAGGTGTCGGAAAAGAGGTTGTTGTTAGTGCCCGTACTGATGGTGCCCGGGTTGGCGAAATTGCTCCCCGTTTCGAACGCCTTGTTACTGGCGCTGGTGCCGGCGCCGCCGAGATAGTTCGGCCGCAGGGCCGGGTATCCGTAGTTGCAGTCGTTGCAGTAGAACTGATGCGGAGCAGTGTACGTCGGAGTCCATCCAAATCCGGAGTGGAACGTGGCAATGCCGCTGAGCGACCATCCGCCTACGAGCTTTTCCGCCCACTCATTGCTGCCGTGAAAGAAAACCGGTTGCCAGATGCCGAACATTTTTAAGGTATGGGTTACGTCGAAAGCGGAGCGGCCGTAGGAGTATCTGGGATTGAACAGGTACGGGTCCCTGGAGTACGGACCGGAATTCGTGTCCATGCTGTGCGCCCAGGTAAACTGCCCTTCTGCTGAGAACGTGTGCGAAAACTGATGCTTCAGTCCCGCGAGCATCATGTTATTCGTCGACCAGCCGCCGCTGCCGAAGGTGTTCACGCTGTTCACCAGTGGATTCAGCGGAGCGCCCATAATATCGCCAAGCGCGTTGGCATCGTAGTTATACATCAGGTGACGGCCCATGCTGCCTTCATAACCCACAGTGGCTACCAGCGCGTAGCCAAGATCGTCCTCTACATCCAGCGAGTAGTGCTCGATGTATTGGGTGGGCATGGTTCCCGGCAGGCCGCCTAGGTTTGCTCCGCCCGCCGTGGGCAGACCGGCGGAGTTGAAAGTCGTGATCGCACTCTTGTTCGCCGGATAACCGAAGATGTTCGTCGGGCTGCTCGACACTGCGTAATAGATGTTGGGGTTGATCTCCGTGGGGTTCTTGCTCGAGCCCGGGACGCTGCTCGTTCCCGGCGGGTTGCCATCGTAGTTGTTGGCGTTCGCTATCTGCTCCTCGTTGTAGTTCAAGCCGAAGCCGCCGCGAACCACCACCTTGCTATTCAGATAGCCCGGAGCCCAGTTAAAGCCAACCTCCGGCCCGAAGTTCAACTTTTGCGCCGTCCAGCCGTCGATACCGGTGCGGAGGGTAATCCCCGTCAGAAAGCTGGAACCGCTGCCAAAAGTAAGCACTCCCATGTTGTTGTCTTTGTCGGTTATTGGTCCAAAGTAGGACCACCGCAAGCCTGCTGTCACGGTCAGGTTCTGCCGCACTTTCCAGCTATCCTGGTAGAAAACCCCCAGAAGGTCTTCGCGATTGTCGTTGCGGTAGCCGCCTGGAATTCCAGTGGTCGCCTGGAATGGGCCGCCTTCGGCCTCCGGGGCATCGTTCATAAAGTCCCAGAGATTGTAGAAGGTGTAATTCGGCGCCCCAATCGGATCGTTCAAGTAATACAGCCGCGTCAGCTCGAAGCCGGCCTTCATGGTGTGCGTATGCAGCACCTTGGTGGCGACGTCCTTGTAGCTGTAGGTCCATTGGTCCAGGTGAGCCGGAGCACCAACACTAATGGCTCCGATAGTGATGGTCCCGATCTCGGTGACGAAGTCCTGGGGGAGGCCAAAAGGAGCCTGCGGGTTCGAGGTCAATTCGTCGTAACGCCATCCCGCCGCGTTGGCGCGGGCTTCATTCAGGAATGTCGGCGAGAAGGTGTGGTTCCAGATCAGCGAAAAGGCGTCGTTGACCTGCGAGTGGTGGAAGATGTCATAGCCGTAACCACCGTTATAGAAAGTTAACGTAGACGGAACCCAATAGATAGCGAAGCTCAGGTGATCTTTGCTGCTGGCGTCTGCGTCCAGGCGGCCGTTGTACTGTTTGAAGTCGTCATCGGTGGGACTGCTGAGCGTGTATTGGGCGATATCGGCGGTGGTTGACAGCCCACTGCCCACGCCGGGAGAAGTATTGTTCACATAGCTCAGGTCCTGCGTGCCGAGGCCGGTCGTTAGCGGCGAACCGATATTCAAGCCTCCTGAAACTTGCGTGCAGTAGCTTGAGGACAATCCGGCATCCGCGCAAGTGGCTGAGGTGATCACCGTGCCCAGAACGTTGCCTCCTTTGAAGTTCAAATACGTCGAGGCAAGGCTCCCTGAGGGAGCCAGCGCGTCCAACGACGCTGCCGTATACCATCCGGTGCTCGTCGCAGAGGTGTTGTTGTTTTGTCCTTCGTAGTTAAAAAATGCAAAGATCTTGTTTTTCCATATCGGCCCGCCCACGCTGCCACCCAACTGGTTATAACGGTCAGTGTCCCTCAGCAGGCCACGATCGGCAGCGCACACCACATTCGACACGTTAGGTGGGCACGAAGCCACCGAAGAGGGTCCATTCCAGCGCTGGAACGCGTTCAAGCCTGGACGCACGACCTGCGCGAACAAGCTGCCGTGGAAGTCATTGGTGCCGCTCTTCGAAGTGATCTTGGTGATGGCGCCGTCAAAACGGCCGTCCTCGGCATCGTAGTCGTTGGTCACGATCTCGATGTTGCCGATCGAATCCTCGCTGGGAGTGATGACGGTCGCCCCGCCCCACACAGCGCTCTCGGTGCTGATGCCGTCAACGTTGTACCCGTTGTTCTCAAACTGATTGCCATTGGTGTTGGCAGAGGGACCATTTTCCGTGGCAAAGATACTGCTGGTATTGCCTAAATTGCCTCCGCCGCCCGACGACGCTCCCGTCTGTGTTCCCGGAGCCTGGAATCCGTTCCCGCTGCCCTGGCGCGATCCATCGGCAATCGTTCCCGGCGCCAACTGAATCAGGCCGGTCGCATCGCGCTCGAAAACCGGCATGTGTTGGATCTCGTTGTCCGAAATGGTCTGCCCATTATTTGCGGTTTCTGTGTCCAGCGCTGATACCGTGGATGCGTCGACCGTTACTGTCGTCGTAGAAGCGCCAACCTCCAGCTGGACGTTGATTGCATTGGGCTGCTCCGGAATCAACTGCAGATTGTCTAGGACCTTCTGCTTAAACCCGTCCCTCTCGACTGTGAGTCTGAAGTGATCTGCGGGAAGAGCATCAAAGTTGAAAACGCCTGCCGGATCGCTTTTCTGGAACCTCGTCTCGTTGGTGGCCAGATCAACAAGCGTAAGCGTTGCACCCGGTATCACCGCACCTTGGGGATCGGTGACCGTGCCCTGGATGGAGGTCCGGTACTGGGCATGGGCTGAAACCGTGACGAAAAGAAGGACCATGAACGCCAGAAGCATGAGGGGCTTTAGCGTTTTGAGGTAGAGAGCACTCCTCGGATTTCGATCCAAGCGAAGTATTTGCATATTGGTCTCCTGAAGTTGCACATTGCGATTGTTTGCGGTGAAGGCCTGAAGCTCAGTGACCGTTCCCGGGGATTAGGATGCGCAACCCTGAAATGAAGGCCGCCTTGCGGCGCCCTTCAATGGGGCAAGTTGCTCAATCGATTGCGCAACCCTGTACGATTAGCACCTGGGAGAAAACCCTGTCAAGTAGAATTCGGGCTCTGGAGGACTGACCGAGGCATCCAGCAACGGCCCTTCGGATGGGGGAGCGCTCGACCGGCACTCGATGGGCCGGGATCGCCGTTGCTCTATGTGATTGATTCGATATCCATAAGAAGCAGGACGGACTTCCGGCGCATCCTGCCTCTCAATAAGATAGGATCCGCCGGCTTTCGAAAATCCACCTAGAACGTAAGCTTCAACGCCAGCTGCACAAGTCGCGGATTATTGACGGTCGAATCCACCGAGCCGAATCCCGGCTGGTTGATGTCGTTGATCGGCATGCCGAACTGCGGATGATTGAATAGGTTGAAGAACTCGGCTCGGAAATTTAAGCCTGTCTCCCGCCAGGACAAGGGAAAGTCTTTGATCAACGAGAAGTCGGAGTTCACAAAATCGGGCCCCACAGCAGGCACACGCGAGGCATTGCCTAACTCGCCCGCGGGCGGGGCGACGAAGCAGGCGGAGTTGATCCACTGGTCCTTGGCGTGGCTGGCGGCGCTCGGGTTGCAGCCCGAAAGCTGGTTGGGCCGGTTGTAGTTGTTGTCGTTGCCGCCGTTGTTGAAGTAGTTGTAATCCTGTCCGGCCTCATTGTTGCTGTCGATGAGTGGGACCGGGAACCCGGATGAGACTCTTTCGATCAGCGTCAACTCCCAATCGCCGAGGACCGTGTTGGTCACAGGGTTCCAGTCGCCGCCGAACGTCTTGCCCTTGCCGAAAGGCAGGTCGTAGATCACGCTGCCGGTGAAGCTTTGATTGAGATTGATCTGCGACAAACCCCAGTCGAGGTTTTCCCAGTTGGGCAGCGGGAAGTAAGGGGCGCTCAACTCCGAGCCCAGACCGTCGGTCAAACCATTGTCGTAAGTGCGGGAGTAGGTGTAAGCAATCAGCGCGTACAGACCGTACCGGGGCGTCTTGGTTTCTGCCTTAATCTGCATCGAGTTGTAGTGCGTCTTACCCGCGTCGCCCATGAGGAAAATAATGTTGTCGTCGGGGGTGTTGGATTCGTAGGGCGGGATATACGGCTGTCCGCCCGGCAGGCAGCCAAGCGTGTAGCCGGAGACGGTGCCGCAAGCCGACGGGCTCTGCGTATTCAGGTCGTTGCCGTACACCAGAATATGGCCGCCCACCGAACCCGCGTAGCCCGCGGTGAGCAGAACGTTGCCGGGCAACTGGCGTTCGACATCGATGTTGTATTGATGCACTCGGCCCGGCTGGAAGTTCTGCGGCATGTAATTGAACGAGCCGGTGAAGTTGGTCGCATTCTGCGGAGTGGGGAGCGGTGCAAAGCCCTGGGAAAGGCTGATGGCCGACGCCCCCTGGCCGAGGGTGGCGTTGCAGTAGGACGTTGCGAAGGCACAACCGGCACCAGTGAAAGCGTCGGATTCGCCGAGTTCAGGGGGATTTTGCCACAGGCCCTGCACGCCTTGGCTCCAAGCCGAATCGTGATAGATGCCAAAGCCCAGGCGAAGCACGGTCTTGTCGCTGCCCAGAACCTTCCAGGTGAGGCCCACGCGAGGTTCGTATGCGCCCCAGTACATGTTGATTCCCGCCGATCGGCTCACTCCGCTCTGGCCCGCTATCAGAAGCTGTCCCGCCCCGCTCGGATTCGAGGAGGGGATATAGTCCGACATCCGGTTATCGACTTCCGTCTCGGGGGTGGTCATGTCCCATGCCAGGCCGAGGTTGAGGGTGAGTGACGAGTTGACACGCCAGTGGTCCTCGACAAACGGCCGGATAATCTTCCAGCGGCGGCCGGTAACTGCACCTCCGTATGTCTGGTCGTGGATGGCCCCACCCGTAATGCCCAGCAGCAAATCGGCCTCGGGATTGCCCGGCGTTGTGCCGTAGCCACTAAAGTAGCCGCTGCTGCCGATCAGCCAGTAGCCGTCTTGAAATGCTTCCGTGCCCACGTTCATCTGGTTGTCGCGCAAATCGATGCCGGTGTGGATTTCATGTTTGCCGCGGATCAGGTCGACAGCATCCCGGTATGAAAAGATGTTGGTTCCGCCCTGAAACGGAGAATAGCCGCGATCGCCGAGCGACCAATAGCCGCCGTACACTTCGGTGGAGACCACGCCCTGGCTGTATGGGTCGCTGGAGATCGGTGAACCCGTGGAGGAACAGCCCAAATCCGCACCGGGAACTCCCTCCAGGGCGGAGTCGCAGGTGAAGTTATCCTGCGATGCAATGTAGTCGAAGATGCGATTGTAGCCCACAGTGGCCTGGTTGAGCGTGCGAGGCGAAAACACGTGGGTTTCCCCGATGCCGATATTGCGTGCGTGGTTGATGAGCGTCTCATTGCTGCCGAATGGATTGCCTTCGGCGAGGTACGGTGCCGGTGCGCCGCCCGGAGCATAAGTGAACGCCTGGTCGTAGCTGAATCGGGCAAACGCCGTGTCTTTGGCAGTGAACGTATGATCCAGCCGAACATCGAACTTGGTTTCGTTCAGCGCGCGCACCGGCTCGGCGACGTAGTTGTATCCCAGGGTGGGGCTGCCCACAATCGTACTGGGCGTGACCGGGGGATAGAAATTCATCATCATGGTGTGGCCCACGCTGCTGAACAGGTTGGAGGGAATCTTGTTGCAGGGAGTTCCCTGCGGCTGGCTGCCATCGCTGTTCGCGGCTGTTGCATTCCCCGATGAATCGCATTGAAAGTAGACATTGGGGTAGGTGGTCGTGCTGGTCGACGCGCCGATCATGTTGGGGTTGACGATTTGGGGAACAAAACTGCCGCTGGAGGTGGAGATGTTATTGCCCCAGGGATCGTCGGTGAAGTCGCCGCCGATCATGGCCTGCGTCGGAACCAGGCCGGTGTAGACAATTCCTTCGCGCTGATACTTCTGCTCGCCGTCCACAAAGAAAAACGTCTTGTCGCGGCGAATAGGCCCTCCCACAGAGCCGCCAAACTGGTTCAGATTGAACTTGGGGGTTGAAGTGGCAAAATCGCTCCTCGCGTTGAAGTCCGTGTTGCGGACAAACTCGTAGAGCGATCCATGGAATTGGTTTGTCCCCGATTTAGTCGTAACCAGAACGGTCGGCCCAGCGCGCGTGCCATACTCGGCGGAATACGTGTAGGTCAACACCTTGAATTCCTCGATGTCGTCGATCGAGGAAAAAATTCCGATGCCGCCCGCGGTGAGCTCGTTGTTGTCCACCCCGTCTAGCAGCCAATCGGTGCTGTTCGGCCGCGAGCCGCCGACTGACAACGAATACGAACCGCGCGCAGACACTTCGCTGTCGGTGGCCCCGTTGAAGAAACTGCCCGGATTCGTCTCGGCAGTGGCACCGGCCGTCAGCGTAGCCAGTTGCACGAAATCGCGGCCATTCAAGGGCAGTTGCGCCACCTGCTGCGAGGTGATCACCTGGCCGAGCGAGGGGTTGGCCGTCTCTACCGTGACCGCGTCCGCCGAAACCGCGACATTCGTTACCACCGTTGCCGGCACCAGCGTGAAATCCAGTTCTCTGGCTTCGTCAACCTGCAAGCGAAGGTCTTTCGTTTCCGCGGCCTTGAAGCCCGCCGCGTCCACATGCACGGTGTACATGCCGACAGGAAGCAACGGAAACACATAGTGCCCTGCCTCATCGGTCGTCGCCGAACGCACCTGTCCCGTTTCCTGGAAAGTGAGCGTAACAGCGGCGCCGGGAATGGCCGATCCTGACTTGTCGGTCACATTCCCCGAGAAACTTCCCGTCGCCTGGCCGCGAACCAGCGCAGGGAGCAGAAGCATGAGGGCACAGGCAAGCCAAATACAGCACCGATGAAGTTGAATGATGACAACGTGTTTCTGATTCGGACACTGAATGGATGAAGGAAGAGTCGCACCAGATTGCATAAGGAGCCTCCTTTTCAAAGGTGAGCCAATCAACAAACTCCGAGCGAGATGGAAGATCAGGGAACGCGTGGACTCGTTGACTCAATGTAAGAACCTTCGCCATAAAAAGTCAATGTAGAGTGTGCCCGGCGGGCGCAATCAGCCGCCGGGCCCGGCGCAGATGGGTCGTACGGGTCAGGTTGAAAGCCGAAACGGAGCGAAAGTGCGCCAGGAACTGCGTTGCCGGATTTGCTATTGCGGTGCAGGTCCACGCACAATCTGCACTAGATTGTCAGGGTTGATGTGCCGGGCGAACGCGGCCTTCACATCTGCCGCGGTGAGCGCCGCATATTTCTGCGCTGCCTGAATCGGCTCATCCAATGGCAAACCGATTTCCGCGCGGCCCAGCAACCCGCCGGCTATCGCGTCCTCGCTCGATTCCTCCAGGGGAATGGACCGCAAAAGAAGCGCTTTGGCTTGGTGCAACTCGGCATCGGATACGTCGGTCGTACGCATCGCATTCAGATCGCGCACGATCAGCGCTCTGGCTTTCGAGACGTTGGGCGGATCGCACCCGTAGTTGACCGAGTAGCTCGCCCTCGTTTTCGAGGCATCAAGGGATACGCTCACCGTGTAGACCAGTCCGGCCTCTTGCCTCAGGTCGTGATAGAGGCGGGTCGCGTAAAACCCGCCACCCAGCACATGATTGCCTAGCTCGAGCGGGTAGTAATCCGGACTGAAGCGGTTGATCTGCACCTGCTCAGCCAGCGTCACATCATCTTGCACCCGCTGGGCATCAGGAACGTCGGCCGCCGATGATTTGTTTTCTGGAACCGGCGGAAGATCGGTCGCAGGCTTGGGCCCCTCTGCTTTCCAGTCGCCAAACCATTTCTCCACCACAGCCCTTCCCTCTTCCGCAGTCACGTCGCCGATCACGACAATTGTCGTCAAGTCGGGGCGAACGGTTGTGTCGTGATACTGCTTTACTTCGTCGAGCGTGAGACTGGAAACCGTCTCGGGCGTGGTTTGGCGCAAAGTGGGATCGTCCGCCGGCAACAGCGCCGAATCCAGCGCGCGCGACGTGCGGTATCCAGGCGATTGCAGGTTTCCGGCCACGAACTGCGCGGTCTGCATTTGCGTCACCTTGAATGCCTCTTCGGGCAGCGCGGGGTGCAGCTCATTTTGGGCCAGCAACTCGACACCGCGTGAGAAGTACTCCTTCAGAACGCGCAGCGAAAATTCGTATCCGGCGCCTTCGGTGGCGGCGATATCATCCAGGGCTTTCTGAAACGCGATCCGATCCAGCAATGTCGATCCATAGGAATAAAGCCCATCGAGAACATCGGCAACGCCATCCTCGCCTTTTGGCGACTGCATGTCGGAGTTATGCTTAACCTCGCCCATCACGGTCACTGTCGGGCTCGTGGGGTCAGTGCGCACGATCAGGCGGATACCGTTCGCAAGCGTGGTGTCGGAAACTTTAAGAAATTGATGCGGCACCTGAAGCTCGTTAAGCCGCGCCGCAGCCCACTCCGGCAATTCAACAGGCTTCGTGGGCGCTTTGGTCACTGCCTCCGCCCCTCCAAATCCCTTGCCGGCAACGGGAGAACCGTTGGGAACCGGTTTCAGTGTCGCTGTGATGGTCGACGCGTTGAGTACATACTCCTTCGCAACCCGATTCACATCAGCTACTGTGACCTTGCGAATGGCCTCTACATCTTCGTCCGGTGAGTTCCGCCCCTCGGCTGCGAGCGCGTTCGACCATTCGTCTGCCAAACCGGGAATGGAATTCCTCTGGAATTCCGCCTGCGCGATTTCCTGGCGCTTGGCCGCATCCACCAGATCGGCGGGCACTCCATTCGCCGCATACTTGTTCACAATCTGCCGCATTTCATCAATCGCCGGCCCCACATCCTGCCCCGCCGGCAACGCCACCAGGCCATAGCCGACGCTCGCCTTTCTATACGACTCGACCAGGCCGAACTCCGCCGCCAGCGCCTTCCCCGCCGGAACCATGCCGTATAGGTCCGCGCGCTCGCTCGCCAGCACGTCGGCCAGGATGTTCACGGCTGCCCAATCGGGTGAGTCTGTTCCAGGCATCCGCCAGGCAATAAAGCCCAGCACGTAAGGCAGGTTGCTCTCCAGCGTGAAAGTGTCGGATTTCATTGGCTGCAGGTGGATCTCCGGCCGCGCCGGCAGAGGATGGCTGGGGATATCCGCGTACAGCTTTCGAATCTCCGCAAGTGTCGCCTGTGGATCGACGTCGCCCACCACGATCAGGATTACGTTTGAAGGCGTGTACCACTTGTCATGGAATGCCTTCAGCATTGCACCTGTGGTCTTGTCGAATGAGGGGCGGGTACCCAACGGATCGTGCGCATACGGAGTTCCAGCGAACATCTCCCCATTCAAGCGGTCAATGAATTTGTAGGTTGGATTGGAGAGGTCCCGCGCCACCTCCTGTTCAATAGCGCCGCGCTCCTGGTTCCATTCTGAGTCGGAATCGTCAATGCCATGGAGGCATGAGGCCTGCGCCTGCAGCGCAACATCGGCGTCAGCAGACGGCACGGTGTTGAAGTACTGCGTGATGCTTTGCTGCGTGTCCGCGTCGAAGTCGCCGCCCAGCAGAGCGAAAATGGCTGCCGCCTGGTCAGCACTCATGCCCTGGCAGCCCCGAAATGCCATGTGCTCCTGCGCGTGCGCCATGCCGGGGAAGCCTGCGGGAGTTTCATTGCCGCCGACTAGGTAATTCGTTTCGACTGTGACCACCGGAGCCAGCGAATTGCGAATGATCACCACCTTCATGCCATTGGTCAGCGTCGCTCGCAGCGTCGCCTCGGCGCTGGACGCCTGGGCCGGCGCGGCGGATTGCTGCGCGTTCCCCCGCTGCGTTTGTGCCGCGAGCCACAAGAACGCGAAACTCATCATCGCTGCCAGGACCGGTGTGGACCGACGCCAAAGATCGACCGAAATTCGCCGTTTCACTTCTACCTCCACATACTTGTTACTGTGCACATTCAACTACCGGGCTGCAAGAATTAGCCCTCTGATCGCATGAGGGCAGGTCCAAAGTTGAGATTGCCTTCGCTCTCCGGCCTTTGCGAGCTGCTTGCCGAAAACCGGCGAAAAAGGGCCCTGGAATGATGTTGGGATCGGCTGTTGCAGGCTGGAGCTCTCTGGCGCGGCGTTATCGCAAAAACCAGGGATGCTGGACACCGAATCCAAAACGCTCAACTCGCCGCGACCCCCGAGGAGCAGTGACCCCGCACGGCAGCAAACAGGGCACACCTTCTCTGCTTTTGCCTTCAGCTCATTCGCTTCGGATACAGTCACTCTGGCCTTGCGATAGTGCGCAGGTCGGCTTCAAGGTTACTGCACAAGGGAATTGCATTTGGTGTGCGGCGAGCCCTCCCTTCGTGAGGAAGAGCTCGCCGCTGCGTTCGTGTTTGGCGCCAGAATTGCCGCTATTGCGCTGGCGCCGCTGCCTTCTTCGCCGCGTGACGCTGCGGCAGCGGCTTGCGCGCCTGCGGCTTCACAGCCGTCTCGTCCACCGGTGTCGTGCCGCTCACGTCGGTGCTGAATGTTGCGCCCGACGGCACCAGGTAGTTCTCCACGGTCTGGCCCGGCGTCGAGCCTGTGGCAACGCTGATGCGTGAAGCATCGATGCCCTGCTCGGTCACCAGGTAGTCTTTGGTGTTCACCGCACGCTGCGCTGCAAACTGGTCCACCGTAGCGCGCTTGTGTTTGGCCTGGTAAGCCTGTTGCTTGGCTTCCTTGGCTGCTTCATCCGGCGACTGTTCGCCCACAATCACCAGCTTGGCGTCGGCCTGCTGTTTCAGATCCAGCGCTACCTGGTCCAGGCAAGCCTTGGCTTCGTTGTCGACCCGCATGGGCCGCTTGGTGTCGGTGGCAAAGCTGATGGAGCACAGCGCCTGCGTGTGCGGAGCCGGAGGCACATACGGAGCGGCAATCGTGATGTTCGTGTTCGCCGTCGCTGTGTGGCCCTTGTCGTCAGACACGTTACACGTGATGCCGACAACTCCCGTAGGCGCACCCGCTGAAGAGTACTCCGCCGTGGTACCGCTGCCTGTGACTGTGCCTGCCGAGGCCGAGTAACTGTAAGTCAGCGGACGATTCTGCGGACTCACGCCCTGGGCTGTAATGGTCGAGGTGCCGCCCGGCTGGATGGTGGTCGGATTGGCCGAGCAACTGATGGTCGGCGGCTCAAAGGCCTTCACCGTAAAGCCTGCCGTACCGGTGGCCGTCTCCCATGGCTTCAGACCTTCCTTGCCCGGTTTGCCTTCCTTCACTGTGCACGTCACGTTATACTCGCCGGGCGCCAGCGACGACGTGTCGATCTTGGTCGTGGGATCGTTGCCAGTTGCGCCCGCCCCCGACCAGCTATAGATCACGTGGTCCTTGGGATCGAGGCCGCCGGCCGTTGCCGTTACTGTTACAGGGTCGCCCGGAAAGACCGCTTCGGGGCTCGCTGAGCATGCGAGCGTAACCGGCGGAGGCGGAGCGATGGAGCCGACGTGAATCACCAGGCCTGCACTCAAGCGGGCCGCATTGATGTTGGCCCGTCCCGCATATATGCCCGAACCCCAATCGGCGTGCATGTATTCGTAATCTGCCTGGAATAGCCGGATAGCGAGGTGATTGTTGAACCATGGTGTCTCATAGTCCAGGCCCCCGCCCGCGGTAAGATCCGGACCCCATTTGTTGGGTTCGAATTCGGGTCCGCCAACCAGTGCTCCGCCGACCAGCCCGTGAATAAAAGGAGTGATGTTCTCCATAGGAAAGCGGAAGATGATGCCACCGGACACAGTCTGAAAACCATCGTCGTTGCCTTCCGTACCGATGGGGCTGCCGCAGCAGCTCTGTGTGCCCCACTCGTGGATACCATATTCCACCTGAGCGCCTACGTAGCGATCGAAGTAGTAGGCGCCACTGAAAAGCCCACCAAGGTTCACCGCGTCGTAGTTGGCGGTCACCGGCACGCCGTTGCCATTAAGGGTTTGAACACTACCGCTGGGAGCCAGATAGCTGTAACCAAAAAATATGTCCCACTTCGAGGGGTTGTCGGGACCGGTCGGCACTCCCTTCGCAGCGGGAGCAGCTTGAGCAACCAAAGCAACAGGCAATATAGACAGAAAACCCAAGGCCGCCAGATGGCCTGCAGTTCTCAAGAGACGAATTGGCATGCGTAGATCCTCCGCAGATTGAATGCAACAGTGTGGAAAACGTGGAATTAAATCAGTTTTTAGCAGACTTTCATGCCAGAACCCGGCTGGCTTTGCACAAAATCCAATGCAGCGGGCTTCCGTACGGCACCATTTAAGCTATCACAGGAGTAAAACGCAGAGCACACTTTCTTCAATAAGTTGGGTCAAGCGAGGTCAGCGTGCGTCACCATCATAGGTTACCTTGGTAACGCTAAAGACGCTGATCCCTACTAAATTCTCCGCCGCGGGCGAATGTGCCTCGCCGAGTGATATTAACACACATAGCACGTCGTTGATCGCGTCGCCGGGGTCGTTCGTGTCGGGGATATTCCGCTCGGGCTCCGCCGGCATAGATCATAAGATTCTCAAGACAGAATCGTCGCGTCCTGACCCGCATGCGCTTCGATCATTTTCCAAGCAGCTGGAAGCCTTTGAGTAACACAAAAGGGTGGTCTTTTCCTCAGGGGTTTCGATATATCATGTACACTATCAAAAAAGTTGCAATGCAGTTGCTGGGTTTATGCAACTTTTTGCCGTGCGTCGTGTATTTTGAAACAAAGCTATCTCGAACCCACGGTGCTCGAATTTTGCCATCAACGTGGACTCGCGCTCTTCCGCAGCAGTTCCATGGAGTTTTTAGGCTGCGTCCCTAGCTCAATTCCCTGCTTTCTTGCCTTGTGATTTCAGTTTTTTAGTTGTGCGCATGCTCGGCAGCCGACGCCCGATGAGAGGCAGCATGCGAAAACCAAGGAGATGCACAATGCGTTTCAAGCCGTCCGTGTTTCCCCTCTTGATCGTGTGCCTCATGTTCGCAGCGATCCCCGCTTTCTCCCAAGTCGTTCCCCAATATCAGAGGGGCGGCCTTAACCTGACGATTGGCGCCGGGCCCTCCAGTTGGGATGTCGATTGGGGCCATGGGCGCATGCTGGGAGGCGCGGTGTGGGCCGATTGGTATCCAGGAAAGCTGCCGTCGTTTCTGCAAGGTTTCGGAATAGAGGCCGAGGGGCGCGACATCAGCAAGGATCCAAACCTTCCCGCGCAGTATAACCAGCGCCAGGATACGATCGGTGGCGGGCCCGTGTACGCTTGGCGCATCAACGACAGGTTCCATCCCCTTTTCAAGGTTCTGGCTGAAGAGGGCAGCATCGATTTCTATCCGCGGCCTGGTTACAGCCACGACACACGCATGTTGATCGCTTCCGGCGGCGGCTTCGAGTTTCGCTTCCTCGGCCCCCTCTGGTGGCGCGGCGATTACGAGTATCAGATCTGGATCGGGCCCCTGCTCGGAAAAACTCTGGATCCGCAGGGCTTTACCACCGGCATCTCTTACGACTTCTCGCACTCCTACCAAAAGCACTGATGGCCCGTGCGGCCGGCGAAAAGGCCGCACTCCTATTGCTCGAGTGATGAGCTCAACTTTACGCGTTGGCCAAGGCGCGCGGACAGACTTTTCCCCGCCCGAAAATGGTAGTCTTGACCCTGTATGAAGCACGTCAGGATCATGGCCATTTCCCTTGCGGTCACCGTCGCGGGTGTGCTTTCCCCTCTGTGCGGAGCACAGACAGCCACACAAGCTCCCGCCTCACCATATCCTTCCAGGCCCCTGCCGCCTACAGATATCTCGGCAGGTTCATACCCGGCCAAGTCCCTTTCACCGGTTGAACCCTCCACTGCGTTTTCATTCAGCACCGAAGGATTGGCAGGGGGAAAGCCGGTCGAGTACCGCACCAGGGAGCAAATGAGCGCGGAGGACCGCGCGCTGGCCGACAAGTCAAAAGCCGCAATCGGCGAGGCTACGACCTTTGTGGGCATCGATTTCGACCGTGGCAATTGGAGCTACCAGCAACTGGTGTGCGCAGCGCTTCCGGCGCATTTGTTCCTGCTGTATAAGGCGGACAACGGAAGTGGCGACATGACTCTGTTTTCCGCGGCTATTCCGCGCGCCGGGAACGGCCAGGTGCGCGTCATTCCCATCCGGCGCCGCGGGTTTGCACCGTTTTCGCCTGCTCCCGTCAATGGGCTCGCCATTGCGGCCTTCAACCGCATCCGTGCCGACGAGCCTGCGAACCAGAAACCCAACTGGCTGCCAACTGCGCTTTGTTACGCCGCGCTCACCGGGCCTCGTCCCCAGATTTCTCCAGCGTCTGGGAAAACTGCAGATTTTGCCATCGAGTTCACGCCAACCATTCAGATTGAAAAGTACGGTGGATCGACCGTGCGGTTTGTCGATGTGGCAGCGCCGCAACAGCCGATGCAGTGGGCGTTGACGTTCGGTCCCGCAGGCCAACTGGTTAGCGTTGACCATTCAGCCGCGACTGTTTATCCCGTCAAGACGCTTCCTTAGAAACTTACCTTGCGGCTGGGATACCACGTCACCTGGATATCGGTGGTGGTAACGGTCTGCTCGCCCGGCAGGTAGATGGGAGCCTTCCAATGCTCCAGGGCGAAGCTGCCTTTGATCTCCAGATCTTTGGCCACGCGTTTGACGGCTTCGAAATCGATGTCATTGAGCGTGGTACCGCCCGGCGTCCAGCAGGGATTCTCGAACGTGCACGTCGCGGTAGTGTTCGTAAATGTGCCGGGAATGAACTCGCTGGCTGCCTTCTGATTGCGCGCGCTCACCTGAAGCCACTCATTGCCGCTCAGGTGATAGGTAATCCACGCCTGGCCGCCCTTGTCGTTGCGCCCGATCCAGTCGCCGAAGATCTGGCCCTGATTGGTGTATCCCTGCTTTTCGATTACTTCCCAGTACATGAAGCGCCCGAATGTATTGGAACCCGGATCAACAGCCGCCGGAGCGGTCGACGCCGCCTCTACGCGCACATCGAGTCTGGGGATACCCGGCACGTGGGACAAAAAGAGTCCGGGCCGGATTGCAGCGCGGCGCGGCGCGTCGATGGGTGAGACGTCGTCGTGCACTTCGGAATCGCTATAGAGCGTGAGCCAATTGCGCACCCAGGGTAAGCGCCACGAAAAGTCGAAGGCGCCGAAGCGCGCGCCAGGATCGGTGCGTCCGAACTTGACCGATTCGGACGGCGAGAAGGTGCTGAAGAAGCTGCGCAGGAAGTTTCCCACCGTGACCGGCGAATGCCCTTCCCCGCCCCAAAGTGCGGTGCGCTCAAAGCCGAACTCCAGATCGCGCAGCGGCCTGAAGCTGATTTTCTCCACGTGTACCCAGGGATCGCCCGGGGTAGTGACGTTCGGTAACGTGGGTGACGGGTTGGCTTCATAGGCCGTATTGGGCATGAAGTTGTGGCCGCGCAGAGCGCCAACCAGAAACTCATAGCGGAAAGGCCCGGTCAGCCGCGAGAGCACCGGAATATTAAGCGGCTCAATGCGATTGATCTCGAACGAATAGAAATTCTGCGCGTTGTTTGAAAACGCCATGCTCGCACCCTGCGCCGGCCCCAGCCACTGGTCCTGTTTGCCGAACGAGATGACGTGATTGAGGTATTGGTAGGAGAGATATGCCTCGAGGAAACGACCCTGGGTAGCACTCGCGATGGGGCCCACGGGAATCGTGGCCTGACTGTAAATCGCGGCGGTATTCGCGTATGGAGCCGAGCTAGCGGGCACGTAAAACAGCGTACCGTCCACGTAGGTAAGCGCCTGGGCCAGTGCGGTCGAGTAACCGCTGGACGAAGGCGCGCCTTGGAATTCCGCACGCGCGTAAAGCGCAAACCGGCCCGCAGTCGCATAACCGCTGGCGCCCGAGTAATTGTTGAATCCGTTTTCGAAGGGACGGCCGTAATCGTTCACGATGGTCGACCCGAGATGGAAGCTGTCATCGAGCGGCGTTCCGCTGATTCCGCGCATCAGCGTGTAAACGGATTCGACGCGCGTGCCGCCCTGGTGTGGGCCGCAGGGCCCCTGCATATCAGAGCTCAACTCGCGGTTGACGGCGTCGTAGATCTTACGCGCTTCCTCGGCACCCGGGTTGTGGTCCGCTTCACTGCTCTCAATCAGGTTGCCGGCCTCCTCGAGCATGCGCATTACGCTGCTGCGCGTCCACGGACGCAAGCCGAGATAGAGTGTGTCCACATATCCCAGCGAGTACATCCGCAGCATCGCGGGATAGATCCAACTGTCAACAGGTATGTAGGGCGACCCCAGCGTGGCGGGCTGGCAAATTGCGGCCGGGATGGCGGCGGTGTTGGTGGTCTGGGGTGCACCTTCCGGTGGCGAGGGCGGTCCTGCGCTGAGCGATCCGGCCCCTGCAAAGATGAAGACAAATCCTAACGCATATGGCATCCAGGATGCCGACCAACCTCTACTGCAAACGATCATCACTCCCCACTTTATCATTCCAAATTGGCGCGTTCGGACCAATGGGTAGAGGCTCAGTTTGAATCCGTTTTTGAAAGGGCACGACTTACCGAGGTCCTCGGCGAACCCGGGGTCCCCGGCGAGCGTTCTTTGCTCGCTGGGGTGGAGCGACAGCTCTTCGTCGCTTGGGTGGTTTGAGTCGTGCCGCAAATGCCGTAAAGAAAAGAAAGGGCTCTAGCCGCCGAGAGAAGTTTTCAAACTGACCCACTATCAAGAATGCAGCAGTCTATAGCCGTTCCTGCATCTGAAAACGTTCGCTACAGATTTTCATTGTTCATTCCGCAAAAACTGGTCTCCCCCCAGTTTTTTGCAGGGTGAAATGAGCAACTTCAGGCTATCTGCGCAGCATCGAACGCCAGTGACGACTTGCGGTGGGGCACGATCGTCGCCCTGATAAGTTCGCTGGCGGCCTCATCGCCGTATCTTTCGTCTCCGCGACCATACCGCGCGAGAGGGGTAAAGCGTCGCCTGCGTCCCGCGAATTAAGGTACATCGGCCGTACTCCATAGATAAATTCCCCGAGGGGGACCGCCTTGAAGCCGTTTTGACTTAGATGCCTTGAAAGCGTGGGAAGGTTATTAGCAAATTCGATTCATCGCATGAAATTTGCTTGAAGGCCAACGTCCACAGATAGATCGTTCTTTGTAACCTACACTTAATTCACAAAACCGCATCCCGGGTCTTTGTGTAAGTCAGGCGCATGCCTGTTCGAGCGCACTAGGGGATTCGCTTGTAACTCCCCGCATGCGAAGGAGCAAGAATGAAGTGTTATTCCTGTTCTTCCAACCGCATCCTGCGGTCCCGAATCCGTATTGCCGATATTGCGCGTTTGTTTCTGCTGCAGCTACCGGTACGATGCCACTCCTGCTATGAGCGGGCCTACGCACATTTTTCTACTGTTTTGAGGCTGGGTTCGGCCAAGAGGAAAATGCGCAGGAATGAGCGGATAGCTAAGAGGTTCGATCGGGACTCAGCTGCGGCTTGAGATGCGCGCGACGCGCCGATCGCCACAAAACCAGATCCTGACGCTCCCAACGCGCTCGGCTTCGAGGTAAAGTCACTCGGGCTTGGTGATGGTGCGGGCTTTCAGCCTGACCGCCGGAACGCCGCCGTAGACGGTCCATGGGTCGAGGTCTTGACCGGCCACCGCACCCAGTCCCAACACGGCGCCCTCGCCAACGTTCACGCCCGGCGACACGCATGCGCGCGCGCATATCCATGAATACCCGCCCAGACGCATGCTGTAAGAGACCATGGGAAAGTCAGGATGGTTATAGTCGTGGGTCGCCCCGCAAATGTAGGCCTGTTGCGAGACGATGCAGTGGGATTCTAAGTAGATAAGAGAAGGATTGTAGATTTCAGCCTGATCGGCCAGCGTGCAGCAGTCCTCGCAGACCAGGTTCCACGGCGCCCATACCTTGCCGCTCGGGTAGAAGTGGCAACCCCGCCCCATCCTGGCGCCAAAGAGACGCAAGAGCATGGATCGCCACGCATGCATAGGCCGGGGCGTGGGCCGGTACAGCAGCAGATAGGCCGTTTGCCAGAGCAGGCGCGCAAGTTTGTGCTTCCAGCCGAAAGAATCTCGATGATAGGGGTTATCGTCCGCGCCGGCAATCTGGTGTACCGTGCGCTCGCGTGGGCGCGTTGAAGAACTCATGACTGCTCAATTATTTCCTAAATCCCTTATTCGGAGAAACCGCATGGGCGACATACCATTCATATGCCTCCTTCATTCCCACTTCGAAATCGGTGGGAGCGGTCCAGCCCAGCGCACGCAGCCGGCTCACGTCCAGCACCTTGCGCGGCATGCCGTCAGGCTTCGAGCGGTCGAAAGTGAAGGTTCCCTTCCAGCCGACAGTCCCGGCAATCCGTTCGGCCAACTCAAGAATCGTCATATCGCACCCGGTGCCGACATTTAGAAACAGCTCGCCGGAGTAATTCTTCATAACGAAAACGCAGGCGTCTCCCAAATCTTCCGAAAAAAGAAATTCGCGGCGCGGTGTTCCCGTGCCCCACAGCTCAACCGTCGGGCTATTGGCCTCCTTGGCAGCGTGAATCTTCATGATCAACGCGGCCACCACATGCCCTTCCTGCGCGTCGTACCGGTCCCCGGGCCCGTAAAGATTGGTAGGCATCACCGAAACGAAATCACAGCCATATTGCCGGCGATAGGCGGCGCACAACTTGATGCCAGCGATCTTGGCGATTGCATACCACTCGTTGGTCGGCTCTAGCGGGCCGCTGAGCAGCGCCTCCTCGCGCATCGGCTGCTCCGCCAGGCGCGGATAGATGCAGGAGGAACCGAGAAAAAGCAGCTTTTTCACTCCGGCACTTTTGGCCGCATGGATAACATTTGTCTCGATCACGAGATTCTCGTATAGGAAATCTCCGGGCCGCGTCGAGTTGGCCATGATGCCGCCCACGGTGGCCGCCGCCAGAAAGACTGCGTCGATCTTGTTGGCAGCCAGCCATGCATACACTTCAGCCTGGCGCAAAAGATCGAGTTCGGCGTGCGCCACTGTGACGATCTGGCAGTTTTCGCGCTCCAGCCGGCGCACGATCGCCGATCCAGCCATGCCGCGGTGCCCGGCCACCCACACGCGGCGCCTGGCCAGCGAGAAGCTACTCATGATGCACTGCCTTTAAATGGAATTCACGCGCGATGACTTCCAGATCGGCATTCACCATTTCAGAAACCAGCTGGGGGAAGGTCACAGTGTGCTTCCAGCCCAGCACGCGGCGCGCCTTGGAGGGATCGCCCTGAAGCGTGTCCACCTCGGTGGGCCGGAAATAACGCGTATCGATTTTGACCAGGGATTCGCCCGTGGCGCAGTCGATTCCATTCTCGTCCACACCTTTTCCTCGCCAGGAAACGGTACGCCCGACTTTGGAGAACGCAAGCTCGATAAACTCCCGCACGCTGTGTGTTTCGCCGGTCGCCAGTACATAGTCGCCGGGCTCCGGTTGCTGTACAATTCTCCACATGCCTTCCACGTAGTCGCGCGCGTGGCCCCAATCGCGTTTGGCGTCGAGATTGCCGATATACAGCACTTTCTGCACACCCAGATGAATGGCAGCAACGGCGCGGGTAATCTTGCGCGTGACGAAGGTCTCGCCTCGGATGGGGCTCTCGTGGTTGAACAGGATGCCGTTGGAAGCATGAATCCCGTAAGCTTCGCGGTAATTCACTGTGATCCAGTAAGCGTACAGTTTGGCCACGCCGTAGGGGCTGCGCGGATAAAACGGAGTGGTTTCGCGCTGCGGGATTTCCTGGACTTTTCCATACATTTCCGAAGTCGAAGCCTGGTAAAAGCGAGTCTTCGACGCCAGGTCGAGAATCCGAATAGCCTCCAGAACGCGCAACGCACCGGTGGCATCGGCGTTAGCAGTGTATTCAGGTGTTTCAAAGCTCACCTGCACGTGGCTTTGCGCCGCAAGGTTGTATATTTCGTCGGGCTGCACGGCCTGGATGATGCGAATCAGATTCGTGGAGTCAGTCATGTCGCCGTAGTGAATCTGAAAATGCGCGCCCGGAATGTGAGGATCCTGGTAGATATGGTCGATGCGCGCGGAGTTAAACGACGACGACCGGCGCTTGATGCCGTGCACAATGTAGCCCTTGCTCAGCAGCAACTCAGCCAGGTACGCTCCGTCCTGGCCCGTGATCCCGGTAATTAAAGCAACTTTCGCCATATATCATTCCTCGCTCAATCGGCTTCGTAACGCGCCATGCGCACTTAGTAAAACCAGCGATCGCCCATACAGAACTTCTGATCGATAGAGCTGTGATAACCCATCTACGCCTTCCTGAAGTGAATGACCGGGTCACGGTGACACACCTCAACATCCCGCTCGACGATTTCAAAGCCCGCTTGTAACATTGCCTTACAGGCTCGCTCAACTCCCCAGTGGTACCACCCGAAATTGGCCGTCGGGCTCCACAAATTATGCTCTCTCTCTTTTGATACCGGCTCCAGATCCATCTTTCCTCGGAAATAGCGCCACGCGAACGAGTAACCCAGTTTTGCAGGAAACCACACTTTCCTTGTCTGTTCGGTCAGAAACCGGCCTATCGATAGCCGCCCCGCTTCTGCGCGGCAACGCTCATATTTGTCGAAATCCGCAATCATCAGGAAGCCCCGGCTACCCGGCCTCATCTTGCGGAACATAGCCCCAAGATATTCTTCGCACATCTCCGGCTTGAGATGGCAGAACACTCCGAATGAGAAAAAGAAATCAATTAACTGATCCGGTACGCCGGGCAGAGTCAGATCGTTAGCGACGATATATTCCACGCGTGGATCTTCACCCACGTGCTTCCAAAATCCGCTGTGCTCAGGCGTCACAACGTCGACTGCATAAAGCTTCCGGCAGTTTCGGTGCACGAAGGCTTTCGACCAGGCGCCGCGCCCGGGTCCGATTTCGAGGACGACCGTCTCAGCTGTGATGTAGGGACGTATGCAGGCTGAATAAATGGTGTAGAAAATGCTGTTGTCTCCGTAAATCGCATAAGTCGAGGATGCCATGGGATCAAGTGGATTGCCCTCGAAATATCCCCCCTCCTATGTGCTACCAAAGCCTCCCAGAAAATCCATTCCTGAGTCCTCTCATTC
>JASHQH010000279.1 GCA_030037635.1 Acidobacteriaceae bacterium | reverse complement strand
CACTGGGAGCAGGACGGCGCTGGCCTATTGGCGGTGTTCCGTTATTCGGCAATGCTCCCCTATCGAGATAGCCTGCGTTGTCCTGGAGAGGCCATGCCCATTCAAGAGCCCATGGAAGCCGATGGCGAAATTGCAGTCAATTCTGAAGACGGATCGATCCTGCGCCTTACGCGGAGCGTGCGTGGAGTATTCGAGTGGCCCGACTCCGGATGGACGGCCTCGATGGAAGGGAGGGGACTCGTTCGCTATGGGCCCGTGCAAATCGGCGGGAAGAGCTATCTTTGTCCGGTTAAGGGAGTATCTATGTGGATAGGTACCGCTCTCCCGTTCCCACCGCTTCTACCGACCGAAAGACAGCGTTTCGATCGCCTTTTTGGTCTCTCCGAGGATCCTGTCTACGATGGTGTAGAGGACGCGACTTTCGGACAGTATCATCTCTTCCGAAGCAACGCGCGCATTCTTCCCGGAAATAGCCCTGTTCCTGCTGCGTCCCCTCCGATGCCCGCTCCCGCGGCTCATCCATAAACAGCACAGCCTCCCTTCAATGCCCAGCGGCCAGCGTTCCGCGCCAGAAGTGAGCCCAGGCCAAACGATCAAAACGATAGCGGGCATTTGAGAGTCCTTTCTGGCCCTGGCGAGAGATTCTGGTGGGGCTTTAGGAAATTTGACGCACCCTGCAAGCGAGCCTACGATTAGGCAGCTAATTCGATTGAGGTCGATGCAATGCGGAATCTTGGGGTGTCGCTCCTCCTCATCGCGCTCCTCCCGCCCGCCTTCGCTGCAAAGCCTGTGATAACGCCGAAGCTCACGGTGGCACAGTTGGAACAGCTTGTTGCTACCTCTTCCGGCGTAAAAGATGGGAATCTTGCGAAGCAACTCTTAAACCTGGTGTTGACGGAGCGGCTGAGCGATGCCAGCTTTGCGCGGCTGGAAAAGGACTTGCCGGGCCCCAAATCGCGGGAAGCACTCAGAGTAATCGCCGATGAGTCGGCATTCCTGGATCTTCCGGCATCGGAGATCCCGTCCAAGCCTGCGCCAAGCGAAGCCGATCAAACTGCTCTGCTTACCAAGGTCGTCGATTACGTCACAAGAGCGGTTCAGAAGCTGCCGGATTTCTATACAACGCGAGTCACGATCGCCTATGTCGGCACCGCGACGAGGATTCCACCCGGCGCACATAATTCGATCCCGCACCTTTCCTTAGTCCCCAACGACGAGCGACTTGCTCTGGCTGGGAAATCGACAACCGTCATCCTCTACCGCAACGGCCGAGATACATATGCCGACGAAAAGAAGGCCATGGCCAGTGAATGTGACCGCTCAAAACCCTTCACTATAGGAAGCGGGGAGTTTGGCGAGATCCTTGCCTCAGTGCCGGAGATTGTCACACAAGGCAATGTGTCGTGGGCCAATTGGGAGCAGGACGGCACCGGCCTGCTGGCGGTCTTCCGTTACTCGGCGATGCTCCCCTATCGGAGTAGCCTGAGTTGTCCTGGAGAGGCCATGCCTATTCAAGAGCCCATTGAGGCAAATGGAGCGTTTGCAGTCAACCCTGAAGACGGATCGATCCTGCGCATTACGCGGAGTGTACGTGGAGTATTTGCCTGGCCCGACATCGGACAGCCCCACTGGGAAGAGGACAAGAGCCTGCTCAGCTACGGCCACGTGCAAATCGGCGGGGAGAGCTATCTCTGTCCGATAAGGGAAGTGATTGTGGGAATGGGCCCCGCACTCTATCTTCCACCGGCTGAGATGAGACGCTTTGATCGCAATTTTGGTCTTTCAGAGGATCCTGTCTGGGATGGTGTGGGGAGCGCAACTTTCGGACAATATCACCTCTTCCGGGGCGACACGCACATTCTGCCTGGGATTAGCCCTCTCCCGGCCACGCAGCTTCAGGGGCCTAGCTGAACTATCCCCCGAGTTGTGGGTTCATTACTGGCTACTCGGAAGTTACGATCTTGGGCTGCAACATCGCCAAAGGCAACCGCAGATCCTTAGGTCGCCGCGGCGACCTCAGGATGACAAGCGCATCTTGGGGTTCTGACAGTTGCTTTCGCGACTGTGGATGACCGGCAAGCCTTCCCTTTGACGAAAAGTCGCTTTCTCGGGGTTTGATCGCGTTCGGCTTGTTTGCGCGGGGCGGTCAATCGATTTATCTTGATCTGGCTCCGGAAATTGGGGGGAACTGCGATGCAAACCAGATCAATTGTTGCCGCTCTTGTTGCCGCCTGCGCCGTAACCGCCGCCGCTGCGCAAACCGCGCCGCCCCGGCCCAAAATCACCGGCATCTCGCACCTGGCCGTTTACTCGTCCGACGCCGCGGCCACCGAGCACTATTACACGGTAATTGTGGGCGCGGCGAAGCTGCCCGATCCTGAAAATCCGCAGGGGGTGCGCTACGCCCTGAGCGCCACGCAGTTCATTGAGGTGCTGCCGTTGCCCGCCGGCGCCGGCGTCAATCGGCTGGACCACATTGCGTGGAATGTGGAAAGCGCAGACAAGATGCGCAAGTACCTGGCCGCCAAGGGATGGAAGACGCCAGCGCGCGTGGAGCGCGGCGCGGACGGCAGCCGCTGGTTCGAGGTGCGCGATCCTGAAGGCAACAAGGTGCAGTTCGTCGAGCCGCCCGCGCATCCCAAGGCTGTGGATGCGCCCAATGCCATCGGCCATCACATCATCCACGTGGGCTGCATGGTGCACGACCGCGCGCTCGAAGACACGTTCTATCGCGATCTGCTCGGCTTCAGGCCGTACTGGTGGGGCGGAATGAAGCCGGACAAGGTGGATTGGGTGAGCCAGCAGGTTCCTGACGGCCACGACTGGCTGGAATACATGCTCTCGGCCGGTCCGGGCAAGGGCATTCCGGAGACCATGACACAGCGCGAGCTGGGCGTGCTCGATCACTTCTCGATCGGGGTGGCCTCGGTGCCCGACGTGTACAAGGTGCTGGTGGCGGCCGGAAACCGGCTGGACGGGCGCCACGATGCCGCGCCCAAAATCGGCCGCGACGGAAAATACCAGTTCAACCTCTACGATCCCGACGGCATTCGCACCGAGGTGATGAACTTCCACGCCACCGACAAGCCATGCTGCTCGGCGTTCACGGCTGAAGATCCGGCGGAGTGAGGGCAGGCGGCGGAGTTAGCGGCGTTAGCGTGCGCTGGCGCGCAGGTTAGCGGGGTCGCGCGTAACCGCCGCTTACGATATACTGGTTCAGGTCTTGAGAAGAAGGGAAGTCCCTGCCTTTTAAGACGCTTGGACAGCCGATCCCGGCAAGTCCATATCAGAAATCGAGAACAACCATGCCCAAGTTGAAGACCCATTCCGGCGCGGCCAAGCGCTTCAAGAAGACCGGCACCGGCAAGATCAAGCGGCGCCACGCCAAGACGCGCCACATCCTTACGTCGAAGGCGCCCAAGCCCAAGCGCAAGCTGGGCAAGAGCGAGCTGGTTTCCGACGGCGACTGGAAGAAGGTCGCGCGCATGATTCCCTACGCCTGAGGCTGCGCCAGTCCAAAAGACTGCGGTGCGCAGCACGCGAGTGAAGAGGCTCACCTGCCTCCAGCCGCTGAAAACAGCCATCAGCTTTTAGCTCGATGTGCGAGAACAGGGTTCCGAGATTCGCCGCGCAAGGCGGATGCAAATCGACGGAATCGAAAAGGAGATGCAACATGCCCCGCGTAAAACGTGGCACCAAACGGACGCAACGCCGCAAGAAGATTCTGAAACGGGCGAGCGGCTATTTCCTCACCAAATCCAAGCTGCACCAGGCGGCAAAAGAGGCCGTGGAACGCGGCCTGAAGTTCGGCTACCGTGGCCGCCGCGAAAAGAAGCGCCAGTTCCGCTCGCTGTGGATCGTGCGCATCGGCGCAGCCTGCAAGCTGAACGGCGCCAGCTACTCGCAGTTCATCAGCGGCCTCAGGAAGGCCGGCATCGAGCTGGACCGCAAGGTGCTGGCCGACATCGCCGTCAACGATCCCGAGGGATTTGCGAAGCTGGTGGAGCAGGCCAGGGAAGCGAAGGCGAAGGAAGCCAAGGCCAGGAAGGCAGCGTAAG
>JASHQH010000278.1 GCA_030037635.1 Acidobacteriaceae bacterium | reverse complement strand
GGCTGCGTGGCCCGAGCGCAAAACGCGCCCGCGCCCATCGGAACCTGGAACACTGTAAACAACATTAATACGCTGGTGGTGGAGCAGAACGGCACCTGCGGCTTCCTGGTTCAGGGGAAGGCGAAGTTTTCTGGTAAGTGCACGTGGCAAGCCTCGGCAAAAGGCGGGATTCTGACCCTCACCTACGCGATGCCGCTGCAGCCCGGGCATATTCGCTGGAGCGTTATCTATACAAATCAAACCAACATTACGGTCGATGGCGAGGCCTTTCACAAGACGGCTAATTGAAGCCGGAGCGGCGCACATGACGCAGCGTGCCGTTGCGGCTACGGCGCAGTGCTGTCGGTGCGCGCCACCTGGTTGATCACGCGCTGGATCACGACGACCTGAATGTGGATGTGGCGGGCCACGTCGGGCAGGAATTCGGTGACGTAGTTGTCAATGGGCGCGGTACCCAGGCCGATGAAATAGCGCGAGGCGGTTGCTGAGGCGCGGGTCGCCTGTCCGGGAACATAGAGATTGCCGATCTCGTCGTCGATGGCGAAGCCGGCGATATTCGCCCAGTTGACCATGCTGTGGCCGTTGTCGCCCTGCGTCCACAAAACCTGCAGTGCGGCATGGGAAATGCGGTGCCGGATCGTGGCGTCCGGCTCGCGATGGTAGTGCGGGTCCTGGTGAACCAAGGAGGGAATCAGATAAGTGCCAAAGAATTCGCCGGTCATGTCCTGGGTGAAGCTGACGCCGACGTAGCGGCCCCAGCCAGGAAAGCCCGGGCCGTACGACGAGTGCGAGTTGGCGGCGACAGAGATCGCGGCCTCGCCCGTAATGGTAATCAGGTTGAACGGGTCGAGCAGGTTGTGCACGGCCAGCCACGCCTTTTCGTCTGGGGTCATGGGCTTGACCTCGGGACCGGAGAGAAAGCGGGCGTACCAGTTGATCATGGGCAGGTGAGGCATGCATACCCTGGTGATGACCGGCGTAGCGCCGGCGCTGGATGACGTGTCGCTCAATTGCAAAGCCGCAAAGGCGCGCATGGCGCCGGTTGCGGCGATCGAAGCACCTGTGTTTTTCACCTCACAGGGGTCGGCGGGTTGCAATGGGGAGGGCTGAAGCCTTTCAAGGGAGGGGTCGTGGGCAGGCGCTTGCGATGCAGAGGCAGCGCCGGCGGGCTGGTTGGGAGTTTGCGCGGCGACGGATGGGCTGGAGCCCGCGGCCAGCGCCAGCCCCAGCAAAGGGAGAATGAGACGGTGGAAAATGAGCGGCAGCGACGAAGTTCCGCCGGAATCGGTTGGCTTGTGCGACAAGCATGCGCCGGCTGAGAGCTGGACCTTTCTTGAAGCTCGCCTGGTGCTTCTACCCAAAATAAACCTGCCCTGGACCGGGCGCATCCGCTCGGCACGCATTCACTCGACGATGGCAGCGCGAGGACGGAGCCGAACTCCAGCGATTCCTGAGTTGACGAATCGCCGCTCTGCCAGTTAGGACGCAGGTTTGAGGGAAATGGTCGCTCGCAGCGCTGCCGTAGCTGGTGAAGCGCCGCACAGGGGCGCGGGCTAGGGCGGGTTCACGGCGACCTGGTTGATGACACGCTGCACAAAGATCACGTGAGTGTGAATGTGGCTGGCGACGCTGGGCACAAATTCGGTGATGAAGTTATCAATGGGCGCCGTGGCCAGTCCCACCCAGTAACGCTCGTCATCGGCGGCGAAATGCGTCTCCTGGCCGGGTACGTAGAGGTTTGAAAGGGACATATCGATGATAGGAGCAACCAGCTGGGAGTAATTAAGGTTATGGCCGCCGCTGTCATCGCGCTGCCACACGATCTGATCGAGGCAGTGAAAAATTCTGCGCGGGATACTCAGGTCGGGCCGGCGGTGGTAATGCGGATCAGTGCGAGTGACGGCGGGAATGAGGAAGGTGCCGAAGAACTGATCGGTCATGTCCTGGGTGAAGTTGGTGCCCGTCAGCTTGGCCCACCCCTTGATGCCCGGGCCGTAATCGGTGTGCGAGTTGACTGCGATCTCGTAGCCCGCTTCGCCGGCCATGGTCCCCAGATTGAACGGGTTGATGAGATTATTCAGGGCAAGAACCAGCTTTTGCTGGGGCGAGAAGCGCATCACCTCGGGGCCGGTGACGAAGCGGTCGTACCAGTTGACGGCCTCGAAGCGGCTGCAGACCGTGGTTGTCACTGCAGAAGATCCCGCGGTGCGGCCGGTTTCGCCTACGCCGAGAACGGCGACGGCGCGCAATCCGCCCGTGTCGGCCATGGATGCGCCGGTGTTCTTCATCTCGCAGGGGGTGAGAGGCTTTTCAGCTTTGGCAGGTCTTTTCGACGGCGGCGTCAGCGCCGGGGCAACGGCTGGTATAGCCAGCGAAGTAAGCGATTGCGCCGGCGGCGTTGCGGTCTGGGGCGTCGCGGTCTGCGGCGTTGCAGGTTGCGCGGGTTCTTCCCCCGCGGAAGACGTTGGCTGAGTTTGCGCGGATGCCCATCCGGTGACCAAAGCAAGCCCCAGAAGGATCAGGGCCGACCCGAAAGTCTGCAGGTCGCGCCCTGACGCGACGCCAAAGGCGCATCTTAGGGTTCTGTAGGGTACGGCGTGGTTTTTCACAACCGGGACCTCGCTTGCTTGAGAGCTGCTCCGTCACCTGCGCTGGCGCCAAACCGCTCTGCCGCCGGGAGCGTCAAACAACATGATTGCCTCCAAGCACTGGGAGGCAGTCTAAAGAGCATTACGGCAAAAAGAATCGACGCGGCGCCATTCGGGGAGCAATGAGCGCGATTGCCAAGAGCGATTCGAGATTTTGGTTGGGGGGATTACCTCTACGCCCATCATGGAGAACGGCGGTGTTTGCGTCAATAGTAATTTTTGCGATTCCCGGCTTCGGTACGAGCCATTGACGCGGCTGGGGGCGTCGACGAGACTTTTGACAGGTTATCTATTGGCGGTTACCAGGAAAGATTACTTGCCATGAGCACAAACTATCCACCGGGTTGGGGCGCGCGCGGAGTAGGCCAGCGCATTGAAGAAGCCATCGAGCTGATTGAGATCGAACTGCGGCACGCCATCGCCTATGTGAACGACGCCGTGATTCCGCAGGTGCGCCGCGAGTCGATCTCGGCCATGCGCGTGGCAGCCGACACGCTGCGCAACCTGGCCGACCGGTTCGAGCAAAGCAGCCGCGCCGGAGGCCAGCCGCAGAACCCGCCGCGAGGCGGCCCAGGGGAGCCGAACACTTGAGCGCGGCAGTACCGCGGGAACCATGGCAGCGGCGCGCAGCCTGCGCGCTCGGCCTGGGGTTGCTTCTGCTGGGCGTGAACGGGTGCCATCACCGGCAGACGGCTCAGGCTCCGCCGCCTCAGGCGTATCCGCCACAAATCGCCGCGGCCCCGCCAGCTCCTTCTGCTGTGCCCGAGCCCACGCCGTCAACGGGCGCGGCGCGCATCCCCATCACGCCGGTTCCGCCGGGCGGCGTGAGTGAAGAGGACCTGGAGTTCGTGGCCACCCACACGCCCATCCTGAGCGAAACGGGCTACGCCACCTGGTACACCGCTCCCTATAAAGGCCGCCGCGCCGCCAACGGCCAGGTGTTCGACGATAATGCCATGACGGCGGCGAATCGCACCCTCCCCATGGGATCTCTGGTGGTGGTGACGAACCTGAAGACCGGCCAGTCGAGCGCCATGCGCATCAGCGATCGTGGGCCGTTTGTTGAAGACAGAATGATCGACTTGACCATTGCTTCGGCCAAGGCCACCGGCGTTTATGGGGCCGGCCTGGCGCTGGTGCGCATGGATGTGTACGAGACGCCCAAGCCCATCGATATCGGCGGGCGCTGGTGCGTGCAGATCGGCGCGTTTCACGACGAGACCGATGCCATCGACCTGAAGCAGCGGCTGCTCCTGCTTTATCCCGGCTCGAGCGTGATCGAATTTCCCGGCGAGAACAGCTTCTGGGTGCGCATCCGGCCACAGGGCGACGATCGCGCCACGGCCGAGTACATCGCGCGCCACGTGCAGCCCAGCGAGGGCGCGGCCTATCTGACGCGGCTGGATTGAGAGAGCAGCGGAGTTGGCGGAGTTAGGTTCGTGCGATCCCACCCTTTCGCCCACAAAACAGGCGAAAGGATGGGGCAACGGCGAATCGAGCTAACTCCGCTAACCCCGCCAACTCCGCTCGCTACCGCAGCAGCGCTGACGCTGCCCACAGCACCGGTTCCTGGCCGTGGAAGTCGCCAGTGCGGCGTTTGCGCTCGAGATAGTATTCCAGATCGTTTTTCTTGTTGGTCCCCTCGCAAATGCTGGTCATATCGTTGTTCTGGTCGATGAAACCAGTGAGGGCGATCCATGCCTTGCGCGCGGCCGGGCCGTAAG